>JAJYCT010000004.1 GCA_021778125.1 Myxococcales bacterium | reverse complement strand
GCCACAGCCCCACGCCCGCCAGCCAGAAGAGACGCGAGTCGTCGAGGTGCGCCGCGGTCGCGCGCTCGCCCTCGAGAGCGGCGCGCGGCGCGGGCAGCCCCTCGAGCTTCTCGGGCTCGCGCGCGTCGGCGGACGCCGCCGGCCCCGCGCTGGGCAGCACGTGTACGATCCCCAGCGCGGCGGAGGCGATCTCGTAGCGGCGCTGGTCGGGGTTCCAGAACGGGACCGACAGCGCGCCGAGATCGACGTCGCCCGCCTCGTGCAGGCGCACGACGAAGTCGAACGACCGCTTGCCGCCGAAGGCGTCGTGCCCGATCGCGCCGACCTGCTCGTGCAGGTCGGGCGCGAGCCACTCGACGCCCTTGCGCGCGGGTGTGGGCAGGGCCGAGGGCAGGTTCCCCGTCCCCGACAGCTCGACGTGCACGCCGACGGCGCCGCCCTGGGTCGTCTCGGTGGGCGAGACCTGCGCGGCCAGCGAGAAGTGCCCCACGTCGCCGAGCGCGTAGCCGGGGGGCCGGCCCGGGAGCGGCGGCTCGGTCACGCGGACGGTGAGGCCCTCGGTCGTGCGCGGGCCCGCCGCCCCGCGCGGCCGCACGAGCCGGACGCTCATCGGGCCGATCGCGAGGTCGCCCGCGTGCAGCGGGAACAGGGCCCAGCGCCGCACGAGCTTGACCTGCCAGGTGCGCCCGCCGGCCTGCGCGTACCCGGCGAGCGTCGCGTCCTGGTCCTCGCGCAGCAGCGGGCGCTTGACGAAGTCCGCGGCGGTCGCGTCGTGCACGTCCGACTCGTCGACCTCGACGCCCCCGCCGCCCGAGACGTCGAGGTACTCGTAGACGCTGAAGACGACCTGCTCGCCCACGACGGCGCTCACTTTGTCGACCGACGCGTGCAGGAAGTAGAGGGCGCCGCGCGGGGCGTCGAGCGCGAGCTTCGGGTCGGTCGTGAGGGGCGGAGGCGGGGGGAGTTCCTGATCGGGCGCGTCGAGGCCGGGGAAGAGGTTCTTCCACGGGTCGAAGGGGGAGAACCCGAAGGGCGACGTGGGCCCCTGCGGCGTCCTGCGCGGGGGTGCCTGCCCCGCCGGAACGACGCGCACCGTGACCTCCTGCCCCCGGTAGCGCAGGCTGCCGACGCTGACGGTCGGCGGGCCGACGTGGAAGACGCCGACGCGCTGCGCCTGCAGGGTGAAGTCGACCGAGAGGCCGTAGCGATCGATGCGGGTGCCGTTGACGCTGATGTGCGTCTGCGTCGGCGACGCCGACGTGCCACGCACGAGGAAGCCCGGCGTCGCGGAGAGGCGCGGATCCGACGGCAGCGCGGTGGAGCTCTGCACGTTGACCGTCACGTGCACGAGGTCGCCGACGCCGACGGTGTCGGCGTCCACCTGCGCGCTCATCTGCGGGGCGTCGTCGGCGCGCGCCGCGCGGGGCCACGCGACGACGACGAGCGCCGCGAGCAGCAGCCCGAGCCACGCCGCGAGCGCTGCCCGCCGCGCGCTCATTTGTCGGCCATGCCCCGGACCGTCTTCTTGCGCGCGCGCTTGCCCTCCTCCTGCTGGAGCGTGGGCGCGCTCTCGAGCTGATCGAGCATCCGCTCGTCCTCGTCGGACGGTGGCGGCGGCGGCTGCGCCCCTCCGTCGGGCGGCGGAGGCGCAGCGTCCGGCTGCGGCGGAGGCGTGCTCGCGTCGTCGCCTCCATCCGGACCGCCGCTCTCGGGCCCCGCGTCCTGGCCGCCGCCCCCCTCGGGGCTCGCGCCGTCCTGCGAGGCGTCGTGCGACGCGTCCTGACCGCCCTCCGAGGGCGCGTCCTGGGACGCGTCCTGCTGCGCGGCGTCCTGCCCGGCGTCCTTGCGGTCCTCGACGCGCCGCAGCGCGATGGCGCGGTTCCACGCCGCGTCGCGCCCCACCGCGTCGCCCGCGTCGACGAACCCGGGCGCGAGCACGAGCGCGCGGTCGTACGCGCGCACGGCCCCCTCGTAGTCGCCGTCGAGGAAGGCCAGGTTGCCGGTGAGGTAGCGCGCGCGCGCCCGGAGCTCGAGCGACACCGAGTCGTCGTCGGCGAGGGCCTCGACGACGCGCCGCGCGCACTCGACCTCTGCGTGGCGCCGGGCGCGCGCCTCGGCGGTGACGCCCGCGTCGATCTCCTCCTCGCCGAAGCGCCGCCCGAACTGCTCGCCGATCCGGAAGAGCGACAGACCCAGGTCGAACGTGCCGTCGGGCCGCTTCTTGAGCAGATCGGGCGTGCCGATGCTGCCCTCCTTGCAGGGCCCGGTGGACAGGTAGTCCTGGAGCTTGCTCGCCGCGATCGCGGCGTCGCCGCCGTCGAGCTCGAGGACGGCCTCGCGCACGGCGGGCGCCTCGCGGTCGAACGGACGCGACGGGTTCCAGCCGCAGGCGGCGAGCGCGCCGCAGCCGAGCGCGAGGGGGACGAGCAGGCGCCTCATGACGCGGCCGCCCTCCGCCGCCGCGGGGCGTCGCCGAGCAGCGCCTCGGCGACGAGCAGCACGACCGCGATCCCGAGCGGCCACGCGTACTCCTCGGCGTACACGGTCTCCACCTTCTCGCTGAGCTCCTCGCGCATCATCTTCTGCAGCGCGCGCGCGACCTGGTCGATCCCCGTGTCGCCGTGCTCGGCGCGGACGATCGTGCCGCCGGTGAGCTGCGCGACGCGCGCGAGCTGCGCCTCGCCCTCGGCCGACAGCGACGTCGTCAGCGGCTTGCCCTGCTCGTCGCGCCGCACGCCCGCCACCTTCCCCTCCGGCGAGACGTCGGGGATGATTTCCGGCGCGCGCCCGCCGATCTGCACGACGTCGATGCGCGTGCCCTCCTGCTGGCAGTGCTCGGCGACGCTGACCGGATCGCCCTCGAGGTCCTCGCCGTCGGTGACGAGCACCATGACCCGCACGTGGTCCTTGGACTTGGGGTCGCGCGCGAAGACCTCGCGCGCGCGCTCGAGCGCGCGCGCCGTGGCGGTGCCCCCGACGGGCATGTCGTTGGGGTCGAGCTGCCGGAAGAACTGCGCGATGGCCGCCCCGTCGCTCGTGAGCGGGAAGCTCATCGGCTCACCCGCAAACGCGACGGCCCCGAAGCGCGCGCCCGGCAGGTCCTGGATGAGACGCGCGACCTCGGCCTTCGCGCGCGCGATGCGGCTCGGGGCGATGTCGCGCGCGTACATGCTCTTCGAGTAGTCGAGGACGATGACGACATCGAGGTTGGTCGCGGGGACGATCTTGGTCCCGCTGCCGAACTTGGGCCTCGCGAGCGCGACGAAGGCGAAGAGCAGCGCGACGACCAGCAGCACCGCCTTGACGGCCCGTCGCCCCGTCGCGTCGTACGTGACGAGCGCCGAGAGCAGCTCGGGCTCGCCGAACGACCGCGCCGCGCGCGACTGGCGCACGCTCGCCCACACGATCGACGCCGCGTAGGCCACGAGCGCCACGACGCAGAGCGCCGCGACGAGCGCGCCCCAGAGCGACGTGAAGTCGTGCCCCCACCTCACGGAAACCTCCGCACGACCACGAGGCGCACGAGCGACTCGAGGGCCAGGAGCACCGCCGCCGGCACGAGCAGCAGGGGGAACAGGTCTTCCATCGTCGAGGCCTGCGACTCGAAGCGCGTCTTCTCGAGGTGGTCGAGGACGCCGTGCATGCTCTCCTCGAGGCCACGCTTGTCGGTGGCGATGAACGACTCACCGCCCGTCTCGTGCGCCATCTTCTGGAGCAGGTCGGGGTTCACGGGGAAGTGCTTGCGCTCGTAGACGGGCTGGCCGAAGAGGTCCGTGCCCGTCTGCACGTCGACGTCGTCGCCGTTGCCGATCTGCACGGTGTAGACGCGCACGCCCTCCTTCTGGGCGAGGTGCGCGGAGTACTCGGGGGAGATGACGCCCTCGTTCGAGTCGCCGTCGGTCAGGAGCACCACGGCGCGGCTGCGCGCGTCGCTGCGCCGCATGCGGGCCACGGCGGTGCCCACGGCGTCGCCGATGGCCGTCTTGCTGCTGTCGATGACGCCGAGCTCGATGCGCGAGACGAGCCCCGTGATGAGGCCGTAGTCGAGCGTGGGGGGCGAGAGCACGAACGCCTGCTTGGCGAAGACGACGACGCCGATGCGGTCGGTCTTGCGGCGCCGGACGAAGTCCTCGAGCACGTCCTTGGCGACGTCCAGGCGCGTGGCGCGGTGGCCAGGCCCGCGCCCCGAGGGCGACGGGACGAGGGCGCTCGCCGGCGAGTCCATCACGGCGGCCATCGAGCCGGACAGGTCGAGCACGAGCACGATGTCGATGCCCTTCTCCTCCTCCGTCTCGCCGCGCAGCACGCTCTGCGGCCGCCCGAGCGCCAGGATCGCCAGCACGAGCGCCGCGCCCCGCAGGACGCCCGGCACGTCGCGCAGCGGCGCGCGCCACCCGCGCGGCCCGACCGCAAGCGGCACCACCGTCGGCACGCCCAGGTGCGGGACGCGCGCGTCGGCCCCGAGCGTCATGCGCCACACGAGGTAGGGGACCGAGAGCAGCGCGGCGCCGAGCGCGCCGCGCCAGCTCGCGCGCGCGACCCACGACAGCGCGTCGGCCGTCGACGGATGCCCGGCGAGGGGCCCGGGCCACACCGTCCACTGCGCCGCGCGCCACGCGTCGCCGCGCGCGAGCACCGGGCCCACCAGGGCCAGCGCGAGCGCGGCCAGCACGCCGAGCCCGACGAGCGCACCCCGGATCGCGCGCGGCCTCACGGCACCGCCTCCTCGCGCGCGAACGGCTCCCGCGCCGTCGCCGCCGGCATCGTCGACCGCACGACCCGCTCGGCCTGCGCGAGGGCGCGCTCGCACTCCTCGAGGCTCGGGGTCATGTCGGCGAACTTCACGAGATCGCACTCCTGGAGGAACCCGGCAACCTCGGGCAGCGGCAGGCCGAAGAGAGGCGCGCGGCGCAGCGCCCGGAGCGTCTCGTCGGTCGTCGACTCGAGCCCGTCGAAGCCGAAGCGCGCGCCGAGGTACTCGCGCACGGCGTCGTTCACGCGATCGAAGAAGTCCGAGAGGCGCCCGGTCTCGAGCAGGCCGGCGTGGCGCACCTCGTCGAGGCGATCGAGCGCGACCTCCCAGGGGGGGCGCGGCGGAGGCGGCGGAGGCACCGGGCGCGGGCGCTTCCACCACCTGTAGAGGAGGAAGGCCAGCGCGCCGCCGACGATGAGGCCGAGCCCGCCCCACGCGAGGGCCCGCTCGGCCGCGACCCACTCTTCGCGCTGCGGGCGCGGCGGCGGGTTGGGCTTCGGCTGCGCGGCGGGCGTCGACGCGATGGGGTCCTCGACGACGATCGTGTGCGGCCTGGTGCAGAGCGTGACGACGTCGTTGCTCGCGCGCGCGATGGACACCGGGAGCGGCGGCAGCACGAGCGTGTGGCGCCCCGGCTCGCCCGGCAGCGCCACGAGGGGCAGCTCGAGCGTCGTCTCGCGCCGTCCGGTCTTCGCGTCGGCGTCGGTGCTCGACAGGCGCGCCCCCGCGCCGCCGTCCTGGTCGGGGAACGCGAAGCCCGCGGCCTTGAGGGCCTGCGCCGTGTCGCTCTCCTTCTGCAGGTCCAGCCCGCGCGGCAGCACCGTCTCGCCCTTGCCGTGCGCCACGACGACATGCAGCGTCACCGCGTAGCCGCTCAGGCCGCGCTCGGGAAAGGCGTCGACCATCACGGGCCGATCGGCGCCCGTCGGCGCGGTCTCGACGCACTCGGCGCGCGCCGCCCGCGCCAGCGGGAGCGACAGGAGCACGGCCACGAGGCCCCAGGCGCGCGCGGCCCTCATCGCCGGATCCTCTTGGCCCGACGGGCGAACAGGTCACGCAGCGGCCGCACGAACGAGCCGCTCGTCTCGATCTCCACGGCGTCGAGGCCGAGCTTGTGGAACGCCGTGCGCCGCGAGTCGGCGATCTTGTTCATCGCGGCCGCGTACCAGGCGCGCACGCGCGGATCGCCCGTGTCGACGACGACCGCCTGGCCGCTCTCGAGATCCTCGAACGAGGCGAGGCCCACGTCGGGCAACTCCGCGTCGCGGGGGTCGACGAGCACCACGGGCACCACGTCGTGCTTGGCCGATGCGAGCGCGAGCGAGCGCTCGTAACCGGTGTCGTAGAAGTCGCTCACGAGAAACGCGATGCTCCGCCGGCGCGCGACGTGCACGAGCGACTCGAGCGCCGCGCGCAGGTCCGTGGCCGCGCCGAGCCTCGGCCGCCCGCCCGGGTCGGGCTCGGGCGCGGCGTGCGTCGGCGTGAAGCCGAGGATCTCGCGCACGACGCGCATGACGTGCTTCTCGCCCTTCTTGGGGGGCACGATGCGCTCGATGCGGTCGGTGGCGATGATGAGCCCCACGCGGTCGTTGTTGCGGATGGCGCTGAACGCCAGCAGGGCGGCCACCTCGCTCGCCACGCGCACCTTGGCGGCCCGCCGGGTGCCGAACCGCTCGCTCGCCGACAGGTCGACGACGAGCATGACGGTCATCTCGCGCTCTTCGACGAAGACCTTCACGAAGGCCTCGTTCATGCGCGCGCTGACGTTCCAGTCGATCGTCCGGACGTCGTCGCCCGGCTGGTAGGGGCGCACCTCGCGGAACGCCAGGCCCTGCCCCTTGAACCCCGAGTGGTAGGTCCCCGACAGCTGCTCGTTGGCGAGCCGCGCCGTGTGGATCTCGATGGTGCGCAGGGCGGCGAGGAGCTCCTTCGGGATCACGCGTAGGCCTCAGCCAGGGGGGCGAGCACGCCCTTCTAACACGGGCCCCGGACAATCGAGGCCTCGTCGGTATTCCCGGGGCCGCAAACGGCGCAGAGCAGGCTTGCGGCGCGAGAGGCGAGGCGTTAGACGGCGGGGCGGACATGCAGCGGCGGCTCGTCGTCGGCGTGGGGGTGGGGCTGGCCGCGCTCGGCGGCGGCGCGGCGTGGTGGCTGCTCTCGGCTCACGCGCTGGGGCTGGCCGAGCCGCGCATCGTGCTCGCGGCCGGCGAGCCGACGGTCGACGGGCACAAGGTGAAGGTGGGCCAGGCGTTCGACGCCGGGCAGACGGTGCGTACGGGCGACCAGGTGTCGGCGTGCTTCAGCGTGCATGCGTCGCGCGCGTGCCTGGGCGCGCAGTCCGAGGTACGCCTCGCCGCCCTGACCGCCCGGGCCGCGACGCTGGAGCTCGCGCGCGGAACGCTCATCGTGGCGTCGGCCGGCGACGACGTGACCGTCGTCACCGCAGGCGGCGCGTCGGTGGAGGTCAAGAACGCGACGGCGGCGCTCGAGACCGGCCAGGGCGACGCCCTCGTGCGCGCGCTCGACGCGAGCGTCACGCTGGCAGCGCCGGGCAAGCCCCCGATGACCCTGGCGTCGCCGAGCGCGGTAGGGCTGCGCGACGCCGCGAGGCGGCCGGGGGCGCCGGCGGTCGAGGACGAGGAGCGTCAGGTCGCCAGGCTGGCGAGCCGCTGGCAGGGCAGCGCGGGCGCGATCGTGGAGCTACGCGGCGCGCATGGCCGCCTCGAGGTCGACGGGCTCGACGCCGGCCACGCGCCGGCGGCGGTGCTGCTCGACGAGGGCGAGCACACGCTCGCGCACCGCGCGGGGCCGCACGGCACGACCGAGGAGAAGGTGAGCCTTCGCGGCGGGCAGGTGGTGGTGCGGGGGGAGTGACGCGCGGCGGCGCGGGGCTCAGCGAGGCTCGCCTTCCGAGTCGAGCGCCATCGACGGGGGGGAGTCCACGATGCCGTGTTGTCGCAGCTTCTCCCAGAGATTCTTGCGCGAGATGCCGAGGATCTCCGCCGCACGCGCTCGCGCGCCGTCGGTCGATTCGAGCGTGGCGAGCAGGTATTCCCGCTCGAACTCCGCGAGCGCCACCGAGAGCGTCCGCGGCTTCGCGCCGTCGGACGCATCCGTCTGCCCGCCTCGACCGATGGCCGTGGGCAGGTCCTGAAGGCCGATCTCCCGGCCCCGGCTGAAGACGAGGGCGTGCTCGATCGCGTGCATCAGCTCGCGGATGTTGCCGGGATAGTCGTGTCTGTACAGGGCGGCCCGAGCCGCGGGCGAGATCGCGGGCGGCTCGCCGGGGCGCGTGTGGAAGCGTCGCAAGAAATGCTCGGACAGGATCGCGATGTCTCCTCGGCGCTCTCGCAGGGGCGGGATGACGACGTCCACGACGTTGACCCGGTAGTAGAGGTCTTCCCGGAAGCGTCCGCTGGCGACCTCCGCCTTGAGGTCGCGGTTCGTCGTCGAGATGAGGCGCACATCGACCCGGACCGTCGTGTTGCTTCCGATGGGCTGGAAGCTGCCGTCCTGCAGGACGCGCAGGAGCTTGGCTTGTGCCGGCACCGGCAGCTCGCCCAGCTCGTCGAGCAGCAGGGTGCCCCCGTCCGCGATCTGGAAGCGCCCCTCCCGCTTGCCGATGGCGCCGGTGAAGGCTCCCCGCTCGTGCCCGAAGAGCTCGGCCTCGATCAACGTCTCCGGGAAGGCGGCGCAGTTGATGGCCACGAAGGGCTTCTCCCTCCTCGGGCTCCGGTCATGGATCGTCCGCGCGACGAGCTCCTTGCCGGTGCCGCTCTCGCCGGCGACCAGGACGGGCGTGTGGCTGTCGGCGATGGCGTCGATCCGCTCCTGGAGCCTGACCATGGTCGGGGTACGTCCCACGAGCAGCTCCCCCGAGCCCCTGGCGGCGAGCGCGGCGCGCGCCGCATCAAGCTCGGCCCGCAAGCCCCTCCGCTCCGAGATCCGGTCGACCCTCAGCAGGAGCTCCTGCATCTCGAAGGGCTTGGTGATGTAGTCGTAGGCCCCTTCCTTGATCGCGGCGACGGCGTCGGAGATCGACCCGTACGCCGTGATCAGGACCACGACCGTGCTCGGAGCTCGTTCGCGGATGTCGTGCATGACCGCGAGGCCATCGACCTTCGGTAGCCGGATGTCCGAGATGACCAGGTCGAACACGCGATTCTGGGCGGCGGCCACGGCCTTCGCGCCGTCGGCCACCGCCATGACGAAGTGCCCCTGCGCACGCAGCGCGTCGCTCACGGTCATACGGATGAGGGGCTCGTCGTCCGCCAGCAGAATGCTAAGCACGCGCGCCTCCCGCGGCGGGTAGCCACATCGTCACCTTCGTACCGCGCCCCACCTCGCTCGCCAGCTCCAGCTCGCCGCCGAACGAGCGCATGACGCCGTAGGTGATGGCGAGTCCGAGCCCGGTCCCCTCGCCCGCCGGCTTGGTGGTGAAGAACGGATCGGTCACCCTGGACAGGTTCTCCTTGGAGATGCCCGGGCCGTGATCGGCGACGGCGATCCCCCACATGTAGCCCCGCCGCGTGGCCGAGATGGATACGCGGTCGCCGCGCGGGCTGAAGTAGAGGGCGTTGATGACGATGTTGTTGAGCGCCTTTCGCAGCTGCGCGGCCTCGGCACGGACGCGCACGACACCGGGCTCGAGCGACGACTCGACGCGCACGCCGGCCTCCTCGCAGAGCGGCGTGATCATGCGCAGGCACGACGAGACGATGTCGGCCGCGTCGAGGTCGCTGGGCGGCGCGGGCCGCTGCCGAGCGTAGTCGCGCACCCCTTCGACGACTCCCTTGAGTCGCCCCACGCCCTCCAGGATGGCGTCCAGGTACTCCTTCCTCCGGCGCTCCGGCACCGTGCCCTCGCTGAGTGCGCGTGCACACTGCATGATCCCGGCGAGCGGGTTGCCGATCTCGTGCGCGATGCCCGCCGCGAGGACGGCGACGGACCGGTGCTTCTCCGCCTCGATGAGGTCCGTCTGCTCCTCGACGACGCGGTGATGCGTCGAGGCCATCTCCTCGCGAGCTGCGCGCAGGTGCCGACCTTCATGTCCGACCCGGTCGAAGAGGTAGCCGATCACGGGACCGTGGATGCCTGCGGTGGCGATCAGCGCGACGACGCGCCATGGATCGACGACGGCGTGCGCCGAGAGGCCGAACGCCGCGGTCAGGACGAGGGTCACGCTGGCGGTCACGAGCCCACCTCGCAAGCCGAAGTAGGACGCGTACATCGCGCCCCACGCGGGCAGCGCCGCCAGGAACGGGCTGCCGGCGCCACCCGACGCGCGCACGAGCACGGCCAGGAAGGCCACGTCGGACAGGCCAGCCACCACGTAGAACAGGTCCTTGGCGCCCGAGCGGAGGATGCGAGACCCCGCCAGGTACAGCAGCCCGCAGTACGGTACGAAGGTGCCGAAGACGGCGAGCACTCCGTCTCGCGTCGGTCCGCCCTCGAGGGCGAGACGAGCCCACCCCACGCCTGCCGCCAGGGCGATCGCGCGCACCCCGAGGTAGACGGCGTCACGCGAGTCGAAGCCACGCTCGGCGTCGTCGGGAAAGCGCTCCGCTCGCGGTTGAATCTGGGTGGCGGTGCTCATACGGCTGGCGACGGTGGATCGCGTACCACGCGCGCAGGCGCCGCCGTAGGTCATCCCTCATATGCGAGCCGGGTCGACGATCATTCGGCATGGCTGACCTCCGATGTGGCCCCCAGGCTCCGCAGGTAGGCCACGAGATCGGAGATCTCATCCGCGCTGCGTCGCACGTCGTCGCGGGTCCGGTCGTGCCTCCGGACGATGCTGGCCGCCAGGAACGCGTCGGGTGCCATGGCGACGAAGCGCGGGTCCTGGATCGCCGGCGCCCTGCGCACCTCGGGGCGTGCGCCGTGGCACTTGGCGCAATGACGCGCGAAGAGCGCCGCGCCGCTCGCGGGGTCCCCCTGCCGCGGACGCCACTCCCTGCGGGATCCGGGTGCGCGGTCCAGGGTCCGCACCACATCGATCAGGGCCCGCAACGTCCGGGCGTCCAGGGTACGGAACGTCCCCATGGCCGTGTCCTCGACGCCGTTCATGAGGGTCCCGTAGATCGCGTCCTCGCAAGACGTCACGGCGTTGTCCGCCGCGGCCAGGGGAGGCCCGATGGCGGTCCCTTCGCCGCGATCTCCGTGGCAGGGCGCACACCTGTCCCGAAAGACGCTGCGGCCGCGCGACGGATCGAGGTCGCTCGCGCTGACCTCGGCGAAGGTCGTGGTCACCGGGTGCAACCCGCGGAGGTATCCGATGATCGCGGTGATCTCCTCCGGCCGCAGCCCGCTGTCCAGGGCCCCCCACGGCGGCATGCGATGGTCGGGGCGCCCCTCGCGAAGCGTGCGCCGCAGAAAGGCGTCGCTGGCGATCGCGAGGAAGGAGGCGCCTCCGATCGCGGGTGCCACCTCCACGGAGAGGCCTCCGAGCACCTTGCCCTCGCCTCGAGGCCCGTGGCAGGCGCTGCAGAACGCGCCGAAGAGCGCGTGCCCGTCGCGGGCGAAGTCACGCTCGCCGAGCAGCATCGCCCGCACGCGATCGGGCGGCCAGAAGGCCACCGGGATCGGGCGTGTCCTGAGGGAGAGCAGGTAGGTCACCAGCGGGTCGATCTGCGACGCGTCGAGGCGAGGGGGCGGCATCCGACTCCGAGGGTCCAGCCGGGAGGGATCGGTCAACACCTCCTCGAGCCAGTCCACGAGCGCCGGACTGCCTCGTACCCTCGAGAAGTCCAGATCCGAGGCCTTCCGGCTGCCGATGTCGGAGAGATCCGGCCCGTCCCCACCGACGCCGCCGATCCGGTGACAGCCGCGACACCCCAGCCGCGCCACCAGAAGCTTCCCCGCCATCAGCTGCGGCGCTCCGACGCGCGACTCGAGATAGGCGTCGATGGCCGCACGCGCCGCCTCCTCGAGCGGCAGATGGCCCGCCGCCCAGCGGGAGTCGGTCGAGCCCGCCGCCGCGCGCACGTGCCGGTCGTGCCAGTCGTGCGCGTAGCCGCGGAGGCCCGCCTCGGAGAGGTCGGGCCCTCCGGCGACGTCTCGATGGTCGACGCCGTGACACGCGCTGCAGCCGCGCACCTCGAAGAGCCCCCGGCCTGAGGCGACGAGGTCGGGATCCGGTGCGGTGATGCCCGAGTGGCAGAGGCCACACCCGGCCTCGTAGTGCTTCCGCGGAAAGAGTGGCTCGTCCCAGTTCGGCTCGCCGCCGTGGGCCGCCCGCATGGTGAGCGCGCGTCCCTGCCCGCCGTGGCAGATCGTGCAGCCGAAGCGGGTCGGATCATGGGGTATCGGGGGGTGGGCGGCGAAGAGCGGATCTCCTTCCACGGGCGCGACGCCGGCGGCGCCGAGGTGGCAGCTCCCGCACCGGTCCACGACATCGGGCGAGGGGCTCAGCTGGCGCACGCGCACCTCGATGGGGTCGCGCTTCGCCCGACGCGCGAGGGCGTTGTAACGCTGCTGCACCGTCCGCCACTCCGAGAAGTGCGCGCTGGCCGGGGCGATCGCGAGCACGCCGAGCAGCGCGACCGACAGGATCGCAAAGGCGATCCCTAGCCGCCTGAGAGTGAGGCTCACCGCTCGCTCGGGATCCTGCGTCGCCATCAGTAAATCCCGTCGCGCCAGGGCAACGTAAAACGCCAGCTCGGACCCCGGAAGAGCGCACCGACGACCGTCAGGGCGATCGCCGAGAGCAGGAACCAGGTAAAAATCCAGAAGGGCAGGCTGCGCGTCCGGAGCCACGGCCCCAGCCTCCCGCCGCGCCACGGCAACGCGCCGGCGCTCATCGCCGCGCCCACGAGCCACAGCGGCACGACGATCGACCAGACGATCCCGGTGGCGCCGACGCGGAAGACGCCGGTGAGGACCGCGATGGCGAGCCAGAGCAACGCGAGCCGACGGAGCGGCGCGACCTGCCAGAGCGCCGGCCGCTCGATGTTCACCCGGAAGTACGGGACCACGGCGAGCGCGACGATGCACAGGGACGGGAGCAGGACCCCGGCGACGACCGGCGCGTAGTAACGCAGCAGCTCCTGGAGACCCAGGAAGTACCACGGCGCCTTCGCCGGGTTGGGTGTGCGAGCCGGATCGGCAATGCCCTCGAGCGGCGCATCGAACGCCAGGGACGCGCAGACGAGCAGAACCGCGAGCGCGAGGAAGGCCACCACCTCGCGCAGCAGCAGGTGCGGGAAGGTCATGACCATGGGCTCGTCGCCCGGATCCGGGGCGCCGTCGGCCACCTCGACGTTGGGGATCACCAGACGCACCGAATCAGTCGGCGAGCCCTCGGCACCTTCCTCCGAACCTGGCACGTCCTGGCCATGGTTCGTGTCTTCGCCCATCGGGAGGGCGGGCAGATGGAGCCCGCCGTCCTTGCGAAGGCGCCAGATGTGCAACCCCACGCCCAGGGCCAGCGTCATGGGCAACACGACGCAGTGCAGGACGTAGAAGCGCACCAGGGCGTTGTCGTTGATGCTGTGACCCCCGAGCAGGAGCAACTCGATCTCGGGCCCGACGAGCGGTGTCGCCGCGACCATGTGGGTCCCCACCGTGACGGCCCAGTAGGCTAGCTGGTCCCACGGCAGGAGGTATCCCGTGTACGAGAGCAGCAGCGTGGCGACGAGCAGCCCGATCCCGATGACCCAGTTGAACTCCCGCGGGGGGCCGTAGGCGCCGCGGAGGAAGGTCCACGCCATGTGGGCGAGCACCAGCCCCACCATCGCGTGCGCGGTCCAGCGGTGCAGGTTGCGCAGGAACGTCCCGGACGACACGACGAACGCGAAGTCCTTCATGTCGTTGTACGCGTGGGGTACCGCGGGCCGGTAATAGAACATCAGAAGGACGCCGCTCATCGTCAGGATGAGGAAGCACGCCGCGGACAGTCCTCCGAGGTAGAAGGTGCGGGTGAAGCGGATGGCCCGGAGGCGCACCTTCACGGGGTGGAAGTGCAGGAAGAAGTTCGTGAGCACCGCCAGCGATCGGTTCCGGTTCGAGTCGGGGAAGCCGTGGCGGGCGATGGATCGCCACACCCGGCTGCGCAGCAGGGCTCGACCGAGGTCTCGCACGTTCAGACCTCGAGCACGGTGTCGTCGCCCACGGGCTGACCGGTATCGACCACGAGCACGCCGCGCCGCAGCGTGAGACTCAGACGCCTGAGCCTCGTCGTCGCGGGTCCGCTGGTGACGCGTCCGGTGACGTCGAACGTGCTGCCGTGGCAGGGGCAGACGATACGGTCCTGCCCCGGCTCGTGACCGGTCACGCATCCGAGGTGCGTGCAGACGGCGCTGAGGGCGTAGAAGCCTCGCGGTCCGTGCACGACGTAGACCTTGCGGGCCCTGGATACGAGCACGGTGCCGAGCGGCAGGGCGTCCGGCCTCCCGACCTCGAACCGCCCATCCCCTTCGTCGAGCACGTCGGGCTCCAGGTAGCGCGCGACCACCACGGCCGTCCCCGCCGCCGTGAGACCGAGCGCACCCGACCCCAGCAGCGCGAGGAAGCGCCTTCGCTCCAGCTCGTCCTCGTCACACGGCAATCGGAGATCGTCGACGAACGGCATGGCCCCCCTAGAAGACCTGGTCCGCGAGCCGCGCCAGATCGACCTCCCCCTCCTGGTAGGACGCCGCCATCGAGATCGCGCCCGTCGGGCATCGTCGAGCGCAAAGGCCGCAGCGGCTGCAGGCCGCTTCGTCCGTGACGAGCGCGACGGCCGGAGCGCGCCCGTCGGCCTGGGCGAGCGGGATCAGCTTGATGCAGTGCTCGGGGCACACGTCGGCGCAGCCGCTACACGCGACGCACTCGCTCCCCTGGGAGGCTCCCTGGTTGAACGTCGGCTCGACCCAGCAGTGTAGACACCGGCTGCCCTCGGCTCGCGCGTCATCCTCGCTCAGCACGGCCTCGACCTCGGCGCGCAGCGAGCGGCTCTCGACCGGGATCACGGGCACCCGGCGGGGCGGCAGCTTCTCGTGGTCGCCTCGCGCAAAGGGGTGCTGCGGGCCGAAGAGGGGGAGCTTGCGGACGTATTGCCGCCGAGGCGGATCGGTGCGACCCGTCAGCTGCGTGTCGATCGCGCGCGCAGCACGGAGGCCGTCGGCGACCGCCTCGATGAGGATCCTCGGACCGAACGCGACGTCACCGCCCGCGTAGATCCCGGGGCGGCTGGTCGCAAGCGTCTTCGGGTCGACGCGGAGCGTCCCCTGGGGCTGCAGATCGAGGCCGTGATCGTCGCCGAGGAAGGAGACGTCGGCGACCTGCCCGATGGCGGTGATGACCGTGTCGCACGGGATCTCTTCCTCCGTCCCGGGCTCGAGGTCGGGCGCGAAGCGCCTTTGGGTATCGAAGAGGCGTCGGACGCGCAGCGTCTCGATCGCTCGCACGCGACCTCGGTCCGACAGGATCCTCTTCAGGGAGCGCTGGTTGACCAGGTGGATGCCCTCCTCGAGCCCCTCCTCGATCACGCGCGAGTCGGCGGGCATCTCTTCGCGCGACTCCAGCGTGACCATCGTGACCTTGCGGCCGAGCACGCGGGCCGCGACCACGGCCGCGTCCAGGGCGAGCTGGTGGCGCTTCCTGTCCAGCGACGAGATGTCGCCGAAGCGACGCGCCGTGCGGGCCACGTCGTAGGCGACGTTCCCGCCCCCGATCACGACGACCCGCTCACCCACTTCGATCGGGATGCCGATGTTGACGTTGGCGAGGAAGCTCACGGCCGTCAGCACCCCGTCCACGTCGGCACCGGGCACGCCGATCTGCGCGTCCTTGCGGCATCCGACGGCGATGAAGACGGCGTCGTGAGTGGCGGCGAGCGACGCGAACGTCACGTCGCGACCGATGTCGACGCCGAGGCGAATGTCGACGCCCAGGAATTCGATGAAATCCACCTCCGACTGGAGCACGGCCCGTAGCAACCGGTGCTCCGGGACCCCCAGTCGCATCATGCCACCCGCGATCGGAGCCCCCTCGTACACGGTCACGCGGTGCCCCATCAGCGCGAGGTCGTGGGCGCACGCCAGCCC
Source organism: Myxococcales bacterium (assembly GCA_021778125.1). Classification (GTDB taxonomy): domain Bacteria; phylum Myxococcota_A; class Polyangia; order Polyangiales; family Polyangiaceae; genus Palsa-1150. Next base: position 27,602 of record JAJYCT010000004.1, on the reverse strand, counting down.
CGCGGGGCCGCCACCGAGGATCGCCACCGTGCCGGGCCGATCTGCGGAGGGGCGCGGTGGATGGACGACCCGCCGGATGTCCCGGAACGCCCGGTCGCTCTCGACCCCGAGGCGCTCGTTGACGACGCGCTTGAGCGCGCGAACCTGGATCGGCGCGTCGATGACGGCGCGTCGACAGACGCGCTCGCAGGGGGCGGCGCACACCCGGCCGCAGATGGAGGCGAACGGGTTGGTCCGGCGAAGCAGGGCGTAGGCCTCGTCCCAGTACCCCTGCGCGATCAGGCTCACGTAGCCGCCGGCATTCGTGTCGACCGGGCAGGCGGCGCGGCAGGGAACGCTCGAGCGCAGATGCTCGGGATGCGCCGGTGAGCTGCCCTTCCACCACGTGGCGGGGGCGCGTCGGGAGCCCGACCGCCCCCCCTCGAGCTCTGGTGGCTGCGTGACCGGCATGGCACGGTTCGAGCCCGCTCCGGGAGCGAGCTATCCTGGCGGAGGGTATCACCGGGCCCTCACGCGGCAATGACCGGGCGCAGGTTGCGGGCGGAGGAGAGCGCGAAGGCGCCGAGCATGCCGAGCGCGATGAGGACGTCGCGCAGCGCTACCGGAGGCGCGCTGGTGGACGCGAGCGAGGGCACGACGAGCATGTGACAGTTGAGCCAGAGCCCGAGCAGCTGCGCGGCGACGAGCCCCCCCAGGATGCGGGGCGAGCTGCGGCTCGCAGGGTGCAGGAGCGCGACGAACGGCACGGCGAAGACGAGCGCCACCACGGTGAGCACGACCCCGACGTCGCGGCGCAAGGCAGAGGTCACCTCGTCGGGCAGGTTGCCGTACCAGATGGTCAGATACTGCGACCAGAACAGGTACCCCCAGAAGATCGAGAGCGCGAGGATGAACGCGCCCAGGTCACGGCGCTCGGCGTCGTCGAGCTTCTCCTGCGCGAGCGCGAGGAGCGTCACCACGCCGGTGCCCGCGATGAAGGCGCTCATGAACACGTAGGGCCCGATGAGCGTGCTCTGGAACGCGGGGTCGGGCCCGAGCACGAAGTCGAAGGCCCAGACGGACAGCACGACGGCGAAGAGCAGGCAGTAGGTCACGGCGCCGGCGAGGCTCGGCCGGCCGCCTTCGCCCTGCCCGGCGCGGAGCTTGGCGTAGGCGAAGCCGAAGAGCGCGCCGCCCAGCACGAGCTGTCGCGCGGCGACGAAGAGGACGCGGGGCCACGACGCGCCGCCCGAGTGCAGCCACGGCGCCAGGCCGGCGCCGGCCAGGATGACGACGAGCACGAGGAGCGCGACCGGCGTGAAGCGGAGCTGGAGGGCCCCCAGCGCGGCGAGCGGACGCGCCCACCGTGCGTCGACGATCCGGAAGAACGCGCGGAACGCCAGCGCGCCCGCGGCGGCCCCTGCGAAGAAGAGCCAGCTCGCGATCAGCGCCCCGAACGTCCGCGGCGAGTCACCCCCTACGAGCCCGGTCGCGAAGGCGATCAGGCCCACGACGACGGCCCCCAGCGCCGCCAGGGCCAGGCGGCGGCCAAGCCCGGCCTGCACCTCGCTCAGCCACGTCGTCACGGCGTACCTCCCTGGGGCGGCGCATTCGGCGCATTCGGCGCGCCGGGCGCGCCGCCCGTGCAGCCTTCCTTCTGGAGCTGGCGAATATAGGCCACGAGATCCCACCGGTTCTGCGAGGTCATCCCCTCGCGCATGGTCGGCATCGCTCGCCCTCCGGCGATGAGCGTGCCGTACAGGAAGCCGTCCGTACGCCGGCAGATGGAGAAGTGACGCAGGTTCGGCGCCTGCGGGAACTTGTCGGAGACCGGGCCGTCGCCGCGCGCGCTGGCGCCGTGGCAGGCGACGCAATGGGCGGCGTAGATCTTCGCGCCGCGGGCGGACGCGGCGGCGTCCAGGGGGGTGGGGCTCGCGAGGTCCTCGACGTCGTCGCGGTCCACGACCGTCTCGACGCCCCCGAGCGGGATCGACCCCGAGGGCGCCGGCCGGGCCTCTTCGAGCGGCTGCACGGCGGGCTCCTGCTCCATGCTCGCCGGCCACTTGCCGCTGCTGCTGCACGCCGCCAGCGCCAGGCAGCACGGGAAAAGCCATCGGTGGGCCTTCACGACAGCACCTCCACGGCCTGGGACATGGAGCCCCGGATCGCTTTCCGTCGCGCCTCGGGCACTCCCGCCATCGGAACGACGACCACGATCCGCTCGCTCGTGACCTGCTGGCGAGTCCGCCGCGGGAACCACCGGCGCGTGACCGCTGACAGCACGACGAGGGCGGTGAAGTTCGTGACGCCCGCGAAGAGCAGCGTGAGCTCGAACATGATGATGCCGAACGCGGTCCACGAGAGGATGGGCTTGCCGCCGACGATGAGGTTCATGTGCCTCGACGTGACGACCTGGATGGCGATGGCGCAGCCGAGACCGGTCATGCCGCCCACGAGCGCGACCCAGCCGAGCACGCGCCAGGGGCCCGGATGGCCGGTGTGGTGGACGACCGGAAACGGCGCCGGGCTCGCGACGCGAGCCGTGGTCACCCCCTCGTCGTGCAGCGAGCGCAGCGCCTTCTCGGCCACGTCGGGGTCGGCGAACACGGCGACGAAGTCCTCATGCCGCATGGGACACCTCGGAGGCGGGCGTCGAATCCTCGGTCGCCGACGCGCCGGCAGCGTGCTCCCCCTGCATGGTCTCGGCGACCGACATGGAGGGCAGGATCTTGATGAAGAGCAGGAACAGCGTCAGAAACAGCCCCAGGCCCCCGAGGCAGACGAGCATCTCGCGCCCCGTGGGCGTGTAGTCGCGCCACGCGTACGGGTCGTAGTTGTGCGCCAGCGTGGTCACGATGAACATGAAGCGCTCGATCCACATGCCGACGGTGACCAGCACGGCCAGCACGACCATCGTCGGCAGGCTCCGGCGCGCTCGCTTCCAGAAGAGGACCAGCGGCGCGACGCTGTTGCACAGAATGACCGACCAGAAGACCGGCGCGTACGTCCCGGTTGCCCGCCAGCGGAAGACCTCCGACTCGGTCTCGCTGCCGCGGGTGAAGGCCATGAAGAACTCGGTCGCGTAGACGAAGGTCATGACCAGAGACATGCCGAGCAGCAGCTTGGCGAGCAGGTCGAAGTGCTCGGCCTTGATGTAGCGCTGGAGCCGGAAGCCGCGGCGCAGCCCTCCGAGCAGCAGCACCGCCATGGCGATGCCCGAGAAGATGGCGCCGGCCACGAAGTAGGGCGGGAAGATCGCCGAGTGCCAGCCAGGCATCAGGGTCATGGCGAAGTCCCACGACACGACGCTGTGGACCGAGACCGCGAGCGGGATCGCGACGCCCGCGAAGATGGGGTAGGCCTTCTCGAAGAGGCCCCACTCTCCGTCGGTACCCGAGAACCCGAGCGAGAGGGCCTTGTAGAGCGGTCGCCGCCAGCCCGTGACACGCCGGGAGAGCAGCGCGAGGTCCGGGAGCATGCCCATGTAGAGGAAGAGCGAGCTCACCGTGACGTAGGAGCAGACGGCGAACACGTCCCATTCGAGCGGCGAGCGGACGTTCGGCCAGAGACCCCGCTGGTTCGGGTACGGCAGCAGGAAGAAAGCCAGCCACGCGCGGCCGAGGTGGATCACCGGGTAGAGGCCGGCGGTGAGGATGGCGATGACGGTCATCGCCTCGGCGGAGCGCCCCACGGCGGCGCGCAGCGGCGAGCGGGTGAAGTAGAGGATCGCCGAGACCAGCGTGCCGGAGTGGCTCACGCCGATGAAGAACACGAAGGTCGTGATGAGCGACCCCCACATGACCGTCGCGTTGAGGCCCGTGACGCCCATGCCTTCGCGCAGCATCTGGCTCCAGGCCCAGCCCCCGACCCCCATCAGGCTGACGGCCGCCAGCAGCCCGGCCCAGTAGGCCCAGGACGTGTGGGTCATCGTCGCGAGCGTGTCTCGCTCGATCTGCGTGATCGGGTTCGGGCCGCCGGTGGCGGCCGTCGTGGATCCGGCGTCGGTCATGTGCTTGCCTTGTCTCTGCGGCGCGCGAGGTAGACGACGCCGGGCTGCGTGTTGAGCTCCTCGAGGAGGTGATAGGCGCGGCCGTCGGCCGCCCAGCGCGAGATCTCCGAGGCGGGGTCCTTGAGATCGCCAAAGGCCATCGCCCGGCTGGGGCACGTGCCGACGCAGGCCGGCACGATGTCGCCGTCTCGCAGGGCGCGCCCCTCGAACTTCGCCTGCTCTTCGCCGGCGCGGATGCGCTGGATGCAGAGCGTGCACTTCTCGGTGATGCCGCGTTCGCGGACCGTCACGTCCGGGTTGAGCCCCAGCCTCGCCCGCGCGTCGCGGGGATGGTCGAAGAAGTTGAAGGCGCGCGCGCTGTACGGGCAGTTGTTCTCGCAGTACCTCGTGCCCACGCAGCGGGCGTAGACCATCGCGTTGAGCCCCTCCCGCGTGTGGTACGTGGCGTAGGCGGGACAGACCTGCTCGCACGGAGCATTGCTGCAGTGCTGGCACCCGACGGGGAGGAACGAGGCCCGGGTCCCGTCGTCGGTGACCTCGATGAAGGACTGGATGTGCAGCCAGCTCATGTCGCGCCCGCGGGACACCTCCAGGGCGCCCACGATCGCGTTGTTGTTCTCGACGTAGCAGGCGGCCACGCATGCCCCGCAGCCGTTGCAGCGATCCAGGTCGATCGCCAGACCCCACCGGTGCACGGGGTGATCGACGGGGGGGACCATCGACGGGTTGGGCGGCAGGACCGGGAGCTTCGGCGACGACCTGCTCACCTCGCGCGCGATCGGGCGCCCGTGCTGCGAGCGGTCCTCCCTCGTGGAGATCAGCGGCGCCTTCCGGCCCGTCGCCCGCACCTGCACCCGTGTCGCAAAGCCGAGCGCCGGGCCCCGATCCTCGAGCAGGGGTGCCGCATACCCGATGGGCACGGCGACCATCCCTTCGCGCATGCGAGGGGTGACGTGCGCGGGCAGCTCCGCGTGACCCGGGGCCGCGTCGAGCGCGACGATGTCGCCGGTCCGGACGCCCAGCCTCGCGGCCGTCGCCGGGTGCAGCTCGGCCCAGCCGCTCCACGAGATGCGCGTGAGCGGATCGGGGATCTCCTGCAGCAGCGCGCCCTGCGGCACGAGACCGTTGGGGTGGCGCAACGTGGGCGCGACGACGAGCGGCAGCCCGTCGGCAGGTCCGTCGAGCGAGAGCGCCCCGACCGCTGCCAGCGCGCCCTCGCCCAGCGCGACGGGCTCCGGCTCGACAGGGGCAAAGCGGCCGCCGTGCTCGAGGCTCTTTTCGTCGAACGCCGCGCGCACGACCTCCGCGAACGTGCCCGAGGGCAGGCCCGTGGTAGCGCCGAGCGCACGCGCCGCGCCGAGCAGCTGGTCCGCCGCCGCGCGCGTGGGAAGCACCGGAATCATGACCGGCTGCTGGATCCCCGTGACGCCCGCGCGGGGCGCATCGTCCGACCAGGCCTCGAGGAAGTGGTGGTCAGCGAGCACCAGGTGCGCCTTGCGCGCCGTCTCGTCGAGGTAGTTGGTGAAGGCAGCCACGAACGGCACGCGCTCCATCGCCCTGACGAGCGCGCCGAAGGCCATGCCGAACCCGAGAGGGTTGGCCTGGTGTACGAGCAGCGCACCGACCTCGCCCGCGGCAGCGCGCCGGGTGAGCTCGGCGAGGTCCATCGACGGTGCCGCCCAGGGCTCCTGGGAGCGCGGGAGGAACCGGACCGTGCGCCCGAGGTTGCCCGCGACGGCGTTGAGCACCCCCACCGCCTCGACGAGCGTGGCGGCGTTGTCGCCGGCCACGGCGCGCCCCGGCCCCATGCACACGCTCGGACGCGCCTGCACGAAGCCCTCGGCGAGACTCTGTACGGCCTCCGCAGCGAGACCCGTCCGCGCGGCGACGCTCGCGGCGTCGTACGCGGCGAGGCGGCCGCGCAGCGCACCCAGGACGCTCGGCGGGAGGGCGTTCACCGCAGGTCCCGCGAGGTCGAGGACGGCCCGCGCCAGGCCGAGCACCAGCACGGCCTCGGTCCCGGGCGCGACGGACAGCCACTCGTCGGCGGCCGCGGCCGTGAGCGACAGCCGTGGGCCGACGTAGACGAAGCGCCCGCCGGCCGCCTTGAGATCGGCGAGTCCGCGGGCGTGCTCGACGGGCGACCCCTCGTCGACGAAGTCGTGACCGATCGAGAGGACGAATCGGGCGGCGCCCAGGTCGTTCACCGGCGTCGCCTCGGTGCCGAACGCGCGCCGGGTGCCCTCGCCCACCCAGGGGGCCGCGACGGGGTCGAAGGTCACCACCTGGCTCGGCTTCTGTCCGAGCGCCGTGAGCCAGGAGCGCATGAGATTGCCCATGCTCCCCCGCTCGGGCCGGGACAGAAGCACGATGAGCTTTCCGGCGTCGCGCGCCTTGCGCAGCCCGTCGGCGAGCGCCTGCTCCGCCTGCTCCCAGGAGATCTCGCCCGATCCGGCTCGCGGCGTCCCGATCCGCTCGGGGGCGTAGAGCCCCTCGATCGAGGCTTGCCCCTGCGGGCACAGGGCGCCGCCGCTCAGCGGATGCTCCGGGTTTCCCTCGAGCGAGATCGCGCGTCCGTCGCGCACCCGCGCGGTCGCGCCGCAGGCGGCGGCGCAGCCGCGGCAGACGGTCCGGTAGAGCCGCGTGACGCCCGGCATCACGTCGTCGGACGGCCTGGCCGAGGGGACCAGGTAGCGAGGCAGCCGCTCCGAGCAGCCGACGATGAGGTTGGCGCCGAGGGCTCCAGCCGCCGCGCCCAGGAATCCGCGTCGTGACGTCGTCATCGAGTTCTCCGGGCACTCACTTGTGGCAACCAACGCAGTCGCGCGTCGCGTTTCGCTGCTCGTGGCACGACAGACAGCGGCCCATCGTGAACGGGCGGTCTTGCGTGACCGTCTTCATCGACGCCACGTCGCCGTGACACTCCGAACAGGCGACGTCCGCCCGGACGTGCATCCGGTGTGAGAAGTAGATGTAGTCGGGCAGGTAGAAGACTCGCTGCCACTTCAGCGACTCGCCCTCCGCGAAGCGCGCGGCGAGCTTCTGGATCGCCGGGCTCTCCTTGGCCACGAACTTGTGGCAGCCCATGCACTTGCGCCCGGACGGGATCCCGGCGGAGGCGGCCTTGTCCGCGTAGGCATGGCAATCGAGGCACGCGATTCCGTACTTGCCGGCGTGAATCGTGTGATCGAACGCGACCTCGCCGACCGCAGCGGGAGCGGATCCCGATGCGGACGGCGCGGTCGACGGCGACGGAGTCTGTGAGCTCGCGATCGTGGCGATGAGCCCCACGAAGAGCGCGGTAGCGCCCAGGAGCAAGGCGGGGCGGCGACGTCGTCGGGCGCGCATCGTCTTCGACTAGCGAGTGAGCGCGAAGTTGGCCGTCGCGGGTGCCCCGGACGCGACCGTCACGGTCTGCTCGGCGGCGTGGAGCTTCGAGTTCCAGATCGCGACGGTGTACGTGCCGGGGGGCACGTTCTTGAGGGAGAAGGCGCCGGTTCCGTCGACGACGGCGTGGTACGGGTTCTGGCCGACGAAGACGTAGCCGAGCATCTCCGGGTGGATGCTGCAAAGCTCGCTGTAGCCGACGTTCGGCTTGGTGAACTTGTAGGTCCGCGTCTCGCCGGGCGGGAACGTGCCGACGTTGAAGCCCTCGTTGTCGGGCGAGAAAACGTTGTGGCTGACCGTATCGCTGTTGCCGAACTTCACGGTGTCACCCGCGGTGACGGCGATGACGTGCGGAATGAACGCCATGGCCTTCTGGTCGACCGTGGCCGTCCCGCCCCCGAAGTTGCCCGCGACGTTCTTGAGGTACACGACCGACTCGCCGAGGTACTTGGCGGGGGCGGCGGTGACCTTGCCGGTGATCGATCCCCCGCCGTCGGCGAGCGCCGGGGAGGAAAAGCACGGAGCGAGGGCGCAGGCGACCGCGAGGGGCGCGAGGACCTTGCCGAAGGCGCGAGTGAAAGCGTGGGCGCTGGAAGTCATCTGAACTGTCTCCTTGGTGAGCCGTTTGAGTTCGCAAGCAGTGCGCCAGGCGAGCCGCGGAGCGCCCGTAGCCCGAAAGCGCCGCGTGACGCCGGCCGGCGTTACCGGGCGGGAGCGCCGGGGGGTCGTTCGTCGCTACCTGGCCGTAACGTCAGTCCGTCGAGCCATCGCCGCTGCCGGCTTCGGCGTCCCCCGCGGCGCTCTCGACGGCGCCGTCGCCGCCGCCGTCGTCGGTCGCGCCGTCGTCTCCCCCGGCCTCGCCCGCGCCGTCGACTGCGCCGTCGACTGCGCCGTCGACCGCGCCGTCGACCGCGCCGTCATCGGTCGCGCCGGCCTCGCAGGAGACCGGATCGGGGCAGACCCACGCGCCGTTGGTGCAGATGCAGCTCGTGGCCAGCCCCCCTTCGACGGCCGTCCCGTCGCAGGCGAGGCTGGGGGTCTGCAGGGTGAATGGACACTCCAGGTTGTCGCCCTCGCACGAGCCACCCGGCTTGATGTCCGACGAGGCCGGGCAGTCGCCGACCTTGTTGCACGCGCCTTCCAGGGCCAGGAGCGCGACGGCCACGACGGCCGCGGGAACGATGAGGGTGAGGATCGGCTTCATGGTGCTCATCTCCTCTAGAAGGCCAGTCCGACGGTCGCGTTGATCTGCTCCGCCTCGAACTTGCTCTGCCCGGGGTTGGGCGCAATCATCCCGCCGGCAGGCCCCCAGCTGCCGACCACCGGCAGATTGTTCGCCCACTCCAGATCGCCGCTCAGGACGAACTTGATGTTCGGCCGCGCGAGCATCGCGATGCCGGGAATGATGCGCATCAGCTGGGCGTTGCTCGCGCCCTCGACGCTCGTCTGCGTGAACTCCGCGCGCACGCCCGGGACGAACCAGGGCCACACGATGTAGTCGACCTCGTCGTACTGCACGATGGCGTTCGCGCTCGTGAGGTCGGGCACGCCGTTGAACACGGTCCCGTTCGGCCCGGCCGTCGCCGCGCTTCCCGGGTACGGCCGGTCGTGGTGCTCGAAGTTCAGGCCCGCCATCAGGACCAAGGAGCCGAGCTGCCCGTGGAGAAGCCCCCCGACCGCGCTGATGCGGTCGTCCTGCTGGATGGGGGTCGCCGTCCCGTTGGGCACCGCGCCCGTTCCGTTGTCGAGCCGCGAGAGCCCGTGGTAGCCGAACACGTCGAACGTGAGCGAGGTCTCGGCCCACGGCCTCTGCGTGTCCGTGGAGGCCCCGCCCCCCTCTCCGTCGAGCGAGAGGCCACCCAGCTTGAAGCCGACGTGCGCGTAGACGTCCTCGGAGTTGGGCATCGAGAGCCCCGGGGCGGTCGTGGATCCAATCCAGCCGAGCGAGTAGCCGAAGCGATGGCCTGCGATCCCGTTGAGCTCCACGCCGTCGGTGTGGCCCTGGCCCAGCGTGAGCCCCGCGGTGGCGTTGTAGAGCCCACCGACGGACACTCCCGGCATCACGGTGTCGCTCAGGAAGGAGCTGTGCAACCCGTAGCTCGTGAGCTGCGGGGCGAACAGACGCCCCACCCAGAGGTTGACCAGGTGCGACGGACCGAGGATGTCGTTCCAGAGGAGATATGCAGTCTCGACATCGAACGAGCCGGGCGGATCTCCGAAGTCCGTCTCCAGCGTGAGCTGTGCCATGTACGTGACGTTGTCGCTGAAGGAGCCCGCGCCGAAGATGTGCATCTCGGCGGCGATGCCGCCCCACGCGAAGTTGTTGCCCGCGCCGTCGGCGGCGGCCGATCCGGGCAGGTTGGCCGCGACTCCGCCGTTGAGCCAGATCGAGAGGGGGACGGCCTCGGCGATCTTGTCGGGCCACACCGCCATGGGGAACATCTTCTTGTACTGATCCTGCCCGAGCTCGACGGAGGGCGCCTTCTCGACGTCGCTGTCGACGCTTCCGTCGGTGCTCGGGAACCGGTAGCCGTCGCGCCGGAACGCCTCCCCGAAGGCGTTGAGCACGGGGTAGACCGTGTGGCACGTCTGACAGCTCGTGTGGTACTTGCGCGAGAAGCTCGGCACCGCGTGCGCTTCGGGCAGTGCCACGAAGTACATCGCGACGCCGGCCAGCGCCGCAAACAGCCAGTGCACGCCACGGTTCGGTAGCATTCTCTCTTCTCTCCTTTGACGATGCGCGCTCGGGGGCGCGTCGGGGCTCGCTTTGCCGCGCGCCCTACGCAGCTCCCGTGCCATGCGGGCGTCGTCGCCTGCGGAGCGCACTTTCGCCGAGCGCGGGGCGGGAGCCGTTACCGCGCAGTGCCCATCGAGGGACCCCATCCGTTACCGCGTCGTAGCGTCGGCCCGCGCCGATCCGCGGCGCGTGGCCCTCGAACGGAAGTTGCAGCCCGCCCACGGCCATGAACGTCCGACCGCTCTTCACGATGATCGCGATCCTCGCAGGCAGCGCCTGCGCAAAGGCCCCACCGGCTCCCCCCCTCTCGCCTGCGAAGGCTTCCCCTCCGACGGCGCCGGCGACGGTCGGCGCCACCGCGCCCCAGCCCGCGCTCGGGAGCATCGTCGGCACGATCGCCACCAACCCGTGGCGCGCCATGAAGGGCGGCGGCGTCGTCTACCTGGAGGACGGGCCGCAGGACACGGGGGTCCCGCTGTCGGCCACCCTCGACAACCACGACATGGCCTTCGTCCCGTCGATCGCCGTCGTCGCGGCCGGCGGCTCCGTCATCTTTACGAACACCGACCCGGTGACGCACAACGTCTTCAGCCCCGACGGCGAGAAGTGGGACCTCGGCCAGATCCCGCAGCGCGGCTCCGTCGTGAAGCGCTTCGAGAGGCCGGGGGTCTACTCGGTCCTCTGCAATATGCACCCGGGCATGCTCGCGTATCTGGTCGTGTCCCCGTCGAGCCACTTCGCGAGGGCGGCCGAGGATGGCTCGTTCGTGATCAAGGACGTTCCGCCGGGTACCTACCACGTGACCGCCTGGGTCCCTCGCCTGAAGCCGGTCACGCAGGCCGTCACGCTCGGCGGCGCGGAGACGGACGTTCGGTTCGCCCTCGAGCGCTGATCGCGGGCGACGGTCGGCGAGGCCCGCGCGATCGACCTCGAGGCGCCCGTCCGTTACCGGGCGGGATCCGTGCAGGTCCCCCCTTTGTCACCGCGACGTAACGCGCACACCGCGTACGGAGGCGACCCCAACCGGCCCGGAATTGGCATATCGGCGGGTCATGGCACGTACTCTCCGTAGGCAAAGCGCATTCACTGGATTCCCTTCCGCGGTCGCAGTCCTCCCGATGCTGGCCGTGATCGCTGCGTGCGAAGGCGGCGCTCAGCAGCCTCCTCCCGCGTCTCCTGCGACGCCCGCTCCCGCGGTGGCGACGGCGTCGCAGGGCGATCCGGCCCCGACGCCCGGCGCGACCGCGTCGGCCCTCGCGCCCCCGCCGGCTCCGTCCGCCCCCACCTCCGCGGTCGCGACGGTGAAGAGCGTCGACACGTGGGTCGACTGCCACAGGACCTACCAGGCGAGCCTGAAGGACGTATCGAAAGACGTCGCGGCGATGGCGGCCTCCTGCAAGGGCATCACGAAGTTCAATCTGGTGGGCAACACCCTGACGGGAAAGCAGGCGGACCGGGACGCTCCGCAGGCCTTCCCGCTTGAGGCGCACGCCGGGCACTGCTACCGGGTCTACGCGCAGTCCTCGGAGGGCATCAAGGACCTCGACCTCATCGTCAAGGACTCGAGCGGGGTCGTCATCGGCCAGGACTCGACCGACGATCCGAGCCCGGTGGCCATGGAGTACGGCGCGCTCTGCTTCACCCGGGACGACAGGGCCTCGATCGTCGTGGCTGTGGGGGCGGGCCAGGGCGACTACGCCCTTCAGGTCTGGTCGGACTGAGTGGGCCCGCGCCGCCACGACCACCCCGTGTCCCGTCGAGGCGACACCGACCTGGCGGTCCTGCTGGACATCGCGGGGGCCGTGCGGACGAGCGGGTGGTTTCCCTCCGTCGAGGACGTCGCCGCGAAGCACGGTCCGGACGTCCTCGACGGACTGTGTCGTCGCTCCGACCGTCGGCCCTTGCTGTCCTCCGCGCACGGCTTCTGCGCGTGGACCGGAGACGCGCTGCGCCTCCTGAGGAGCGACTCGTTTCTCGGCGAGGAGCTCGGCAGGGCCAGCGCCCTGCTGGATCACATGGCGGGGCTCTTGGCCTCGCAGCAACGCGGCCCGATCAGCATCTACGAGCTACGACGGCGCCTGGGGTGGGAGCGGCCGCACGACGTCCGGCGCGCCGCGTACCTCCTCTGGCGCGAGCTCTGCGGAGCGATCGTGGTCACGCGGGCCATGGAGGGCAGCCGCGCGGTCCCCGAGGTCATCAAGGCGGGACCGGGTCTCCGGAAGGCGAAGCGGGAGCGCCTGCTGAACGGGCCGGCGGGCCCCGGAGCGCGCGCTGAGCTTCGCGTCGTCGTCCGTCACGCGACCGCCGAGGCGAGCCTCGCCGAGAACCTGGTCGCGCTCGTTCAGGCGGGCCTCGGGCTGCCGGCGGAGGCGGTCCGGTGCGTGTCGCTGGAGGGCGACGCGCTCCCGGGGGTCGGCGACGGCGGCTCCGAGAGCCTGCACGTGAAGCTCGAGGAGTGCTCCGTCGTGCTCGGGATCCTGCGGCGCTGAAGGCTCCCCCGAGCGCCGACGGCGGGTCACGGATCGTAGGAGTGGCACCAGTAGCAGCTGTTGAAGGGCTTTCCCAGGAGCCGCCCCATCGTCGGCCCGACCTCTTCGAGCATGAAGCGATTCATCGCGATCGCCGAGGGATCGGCCCCCGGTCCGGGCTCGCACGTGCTGGGATCGAGGAGCAGATCGTCGTTGGGCATCCGATAGTCGGGGGTTCCCGAGCTTCGGGTGTGGCACGGCGAGCAGCCCATTTTGGGATAGCGGTGCGGGTCGAAGCGCACGAAGAGCTCCCGCATCGTGGGCATCACGGTCGAGCGCATGTAGTCCTGCTTCTGCCGCGGGGTCATGCGCTCCCAGGGCAGGACGGAGCCCGGGTCCGCGGACGCCGCGGGCGAGGGGCCCGGCGAACCGCTGCACCCGGCCGCCACGGCCACGACCAGGGCGAGGGCGAGGGCGAGCGCGCGGCACGACCCGGGGCCGGTCGGCTTCGCGAACCGGCGGCGTGAGGCGACATGACGGACTCGCATTGCACTCGACCCGCCGAGGGAGCATAGCGACGAGCATGGGACTGCACAGTCGTACGTGCCTGCCGTCGCTGCTGGTGACATCCGTCCTTGCGCTCGGCGCGGCGGCCTGCGCGCGATCGTCGACCCCTGCGCGCTCGGCCGGCGACGTCTCGCTCGTGGCCGCCGACGGTCACAGGTCGAGCGAGGCGGAGCTGGTCGGCGGCGCGGACTGGAGCGTCCTGATGTTCATGTCGCGCCAGTGCCCCTGCCTCGCGGCGCACGACGAGCGTCTCCGCGAGCTCGCCGCGACGTTCGCGCCACGAGGCGTGAAGTTCTTCGCGATCGACTCCGAGGTAGGCGGCACGCCCCAGACCGCGGCGGAGGAGGCCCGCAAGCGGCAGTATCCGTTCCCGGTCCTCGTGGACCCGGGGGCTCGTCTCGCGAACCAGCTCGGCGCTGAGTACGCGACCTTCACGGTGGTCGTGAACCGCGAAGGCCACGTGCTCTACCGCGGGGGCATCGACTCGGACAAGGCGAAGCTCCACGACAACGCGACCATGTACTTGCGTGACGCCCTGACGGACCTGACCGCCGGAAGGCCGGTTCGCCAGAGCGAAGGCACGACGCTCGGCTGCATGCTTCGCAAGTGGTGACGGGTCCGCGGGAGCCCGCTCTTCACGCATCCGCAGACGTTGCCGCTGCACGTCAGCGATCCGGCGCACTTCGCGCCGGGGCAGCATGATTGCCCGAGCCGCCATCCGGCCCCGGAGAAGGCGGCGGCGAGACGTCGCCCGTCGAACCGCAGCTCCACGCCACGGCAGCGGCAACCGCGAGTCCAACGGGCACCCTGCTCATCGAGTCACCCTCCGGGAGGGTGCTTCAGCGTGGCCGCGGGCGCCAAGGAGCGGTGCTCGACCCGACCCCGAGGTCCTTGCGAGAAGGCGGTCGAAGCAGGGGGGGGCGGACGCGGAAACCTCACGGTGGAACCCAGCGGGTTCGAATCCCGTCCGGCCAAGGTGGGCCACCAGCCGAAGCCGCGCATCCGACGCTACGGCGCCGGCAGCGCCACCCAGCCCGAGCCGTTCTCGCGCACGTAGGTTGCGCGCAGCCGGCCGCGCACGTCGGCGAACTCGTCGTACAGGTCGCAGCGGACCACCTCGGGCCCGAGCGACGAGGCGTAGTCGACGGCCTCGTCGATCGACAGGAACTGCATCTCGTCCACCCGCGCGCCCGCCACGTCGAAGAAGACGCCGACCACGCGGTCCTCGACGACGTCGGCCACCGCGGGGAAGAGCGAGAGGGGGATTGGCGCGGGCGGCGACGCCGGTGGCTGCGGCGGAAGTCCGGGCGACGCCGCCGCGTGCTCCGGCGCGTCGATCGACGGGAAGGACGTCGGCGGCGCGACCTCCTCGCCGGCCTCGGTGAGCACGCGCGCGATGCGCATCACGCGCGACGGCGCCTCGGCGTTCTCGATCTGCGCGAGGTCCTGGGCGAGCTCGGCGACGTTCTGGTAGCGCTCGGCGCGGTCCTTCTGCAGGCAGCGGGCGAGGATCTCGTCGAGCTCGGGCGGCGCGTCGGCGTGCACCGCCGACAGCGGCACCGGCGCTTGCGTGAGGATCGCGGTGCACAGCTCCGGAAGGTTCGGCGCGTCGAACGGCACCTTGCCCGTCACCAGCTCGAAGAGCACGACCCCCAGCGACCAGATGTCCGAACGCGCGTCGACGTCGGCCGAGGCGCGCAGCTGCTCGGGCGACATGAAGACGGGGGTGCCCACGCGCTCGTCGACGCGCGTCATGCGCACCTCGGCGGTGCGGTCCTTGGAGATGCCGAAGTCGAGCACCTTGACGACGGAGGTGCTGCCCGGGCGCGACGCGAGGAACAGGTTCGCTGGCTTGAGATCGCGGTGCACGATCCCCGCGGCGTGCGCCTCGGCGAGGGCCTCGCACACCTGCAGGACGTAGTCGATGGCCGTCGGGACGGGCAGCGGCGCCTCTGCGACGATCTGCTCGAGATCGCGCCCCTCGAGCATCTCCATCACCATGTACGGCACGCCGCTCGGCGCGGCGTCGACGTCCTGCACCTTGACCGCGTGCTCGCTCTTGATGCGCGCGGCCATCCGCGCCTCGCGCACGAAGCGTTCGACCAGATCGGGCCGCCCGGCCGCGTGCGGCTGGAGGTACTTGAGCGCGACGGGCTGCTCGAGTTGCAGGTGCATCGCCTCGACGACCACGCCGAGGCCACCCTCGCCGAGCCGTCGCTCGACGCGGTACTTGCCGCCGAGGATGCTCCCCGGCGCGAACTCCCCGCCCCCCACGCCGCTCTCGGGCACCGCGGCCTCCGCGTTCGCGCCGACGGGGGACTGCGGGATGCGACGGACCACGGCACCATGAGAGTACGCCACCGGGGGCGGCGACGGTAGGTGGCGCTTGCGCGATCAGTCCGCGCGCAGGCGGTAACGGCGATCGCCACCGACCGGCTCGCGCTCCTCCTGGCCGCGCCGCCGATCACGTCCACGCGGTTGGCTCAGCCGTCTGCGCCCTCGACCTCATCGTCCGTCGTCGTCGTCATCCTCGTCGGCCGCGCCCATGGCGCCGGAGGTCTGCCCCGCGGCGCTCGCGCCGGGCTGCGGCCCCTCGTGCTTGGGCTTGTGCTCCTCGAGCTTCTGGCGCTGCTCGGGAGTGAGCAGGGCGCGCACGTGAAGCATCATTCCCAAGTGCAGCTTGTGCATCTCGGCCTCGCCCTTGGCGACTTCGTCCACCTGGGCATCGACGGCGTGCTCGTCGATCTTGTCGGCAGCGAGCAGGCGCGTGACCTCGATCTTCGCGTGCTCGATCTTGGCGCGCAGATCCACGGCATGGGCCTGCGTGCCGAGCATCTCCTGACGGATCTTGGTCATCTGATCGGGCGTGAGACCGATCTTCTGGGCGCGTCGGATGAGCATCGGCGGCGGATAGAAGTGCACACCGATCTCCGCGAGATCGTGCATCACTTCCTGGCCACCGCCCGGCCCCATCCCCGGTCCGCGCTCACCCCGCTCTTCGTGCTCCGCGCGGTGCCCGTCGCGACCGTCGCGAGGCTCGCCTCGCGCCGCTCGCCGCACGTCATCGGCATCGCGGTGGGGCTCCCACGCTTGGCCTTCCTCGCGGTGAGCCTCTGGCTCGCCGGGACCTTCATGATGGTGACCCATCATCATGCCGGGGCTGCCCCCGGGCGGTGCGGCGGGAGGAGGTGCAGGCATGGGGCCGCCCTGCGGTGCTTGAGCGGGCATCGGCGCCGCCTGCGCCTGACATCCCGTCGCCGCAAGAGCGAAGCCGACCACTGCAGCCGAAGCGAGCTTCATCATTGGACATTTTTCTCCGTTGTGAGAACAGCCAAGGTCCCGGGCACAGTCAGAGCGCGCAGACGGCGTTCTGCCCGCCGAACGTGTTGTTGGGCGCCGCGTAGCCCGGCGACGGAGGAGTGACGAACGTGCCCGAATAGGTGATCGCGCAGGCCGTCGCCGGGTAGTTCTCGATGTTGCAGCCCGAGATGACGGGCCCCGAGGCGCTGGCGCCCGCGGCGATCGAGACGACGGTCGTATCCGAGCCCAGCGTCAGCGTCCCGTCGCCGGCCCAGTCGATGACGACGCCCTGCAGCCTGGAGGTCTGGAGCGCCGAGCCGCCGTTCGAGGGCGCGTTGAACAGGATCCCACCCCAGGCTCCGGCCGCGGGGGAGGCCAGGCTGCTCGTGAAGGTGATGGGACTCGACGAGGAGGGGCTCTGGGCGATGAGCGCGCCCTGGGCCGTACCGTTCGGATCCACGTTGATGGACCCGCCGGACTTGAACTCGAGCGTGTTGGGCGACGCGATGGTGAGCGTGGCCGCGCTGTTGCCGGCCCCCTCGATCTCCACGCCACCCCCGCTGCCGGGGGCGAGGCCGTCGACCAGGTACGGAATCGGGATCGCAGGCCACGTCTGCGTCACCGCCACCAGCGCGGAGCCCCCGAGGCCGGCCGGGGCGCCCTGGCCGCTGACCAGATCGACGACGCCACCCTGCGCCGACAGGGTCGTGGGGAGCGTCGACGCCTGGTTCGCGGAGACGACGAACGGCGCGAAGCCCGTCCCCCAGTCATGGACGGTCAGGTTGCCCGAGCCTGATCCGAAGCCGACGTTGAACCCGTCGACCACGAGCCCGTTGCCCGCGTCGTGCGAGAAGGCCAGATCGTGCAGGGCGAGCGCCAGGCTCTGCGTGCCGCTGTACACGATGAGGGCGCCCGCGGGCTCGTCGTAGCTGTAGCCGTCCTGAGAGCTGGTGTGGCCCTGGCCGCCGACGCCGCTGCCGTAGTCGAACGTGGCGAAGGCGACCGTCGAGGTCGAGAGCACGTGCTCCCCGAGGGCGACGGCCGACCAGTCTCCGGCGGCCTGCGGCGCGGCGCTCGACGTGAAGGTGATGCCGGAGCTGGCCGTGCCGGCAGCGACGATGCCGCCGGGCGCGCCGGTGCCGATCGACAGGTAGCCTCCCTTGTCGAAGGCGACCGTGACGCCAGGATCGATCGTGAGCACCGGGCTCGCGCTCCCGGCGACGGTGGTGCCGCCGGCGGCGACGCGCCAGACCGGGCACGCGGTCGTCAGCGTCATGCTGGCGGTGATGGTCGCCGGAAGGGTGCAGCTTCCTGCCTCGGCCCCCCCCTCGCCGCCGCCGGAGTCGGCAGCGCCGCCCGCGTCGAACCCGGCTTCGGCAGCGCCGCCCGCGTCGAACCCGGCTGCTGCATCGAGGCCCCCGGCGTCCTGCGGCGCGTTGCCGCTGCTCGAGGAGGAGCATCCCGCCAGCATCACCAGCCACGACACCCAACTCGCAAGGACCGACGTTCGCATGACGGTGACGTCCCTTTCCGGCTGTTCGACGAGATCCGGCCGGCGATGATTCAGGACGTGGCGCGCGAGGGGGTGACGTTACGCATGGGCGGCCTCGGCCGCCGCCCCGGAGCGGATCTCGACATGGTTGACGGCGCCCGTCCACCGCCCAGGCTACCGGATCGCGCTGCGCTCCGCCGAGGCGGAGACGAGAAGCGGGGTCTTCCGGCGCCGGCGCCACGTCACAGTCCCCCGAAGAACGGCGTCCGCGGCGGAATCGCGTACCCGAGCAGGTAGCCGACGTTCGCAGTTCCCGTGAACGGCATCGGGCGAGGGCCCGTGACGTTGGTGAAGTAGCTCCCCCACAGGTAGTCCACGTGGCCCGGATCCGTGAAGAGCCGGAGCTCTCCGCCGGTGCTCGTCGTGAGCTCCGTCGCAGGCAGCACCGTGCCCGTGTTGAAGATGTCGTGCCCCAGCGGGTTCTCGCTCTTCGCGAAGGCCAGCGCGTAGCAGGTCGGCGGCCAGAAGGGCTGGCTGCACGCAGACCCCGCGAGGCTCCCGTTGGCGAAGACGCTCGTGCCGTCGGTGAAGATGCCGCCGATGTCGGCCACGACGTCGTCGGCATTGCTGCTGCCAAGCCCCCACACCTCGTCCGTGTACGTCGGGTCCGCCGACCCGACGGCGCCGCCGGTGCGTGCGGCCCAGAGCAGCCCGTTCGTCTTCGGGAACTCGGCGAGCTGCGTCCCGCGCTCGGTGATGGCGGCCCACGTCCCGCTGGTGGCGCCGATCTTCACCGCGGACCAGTAGAGGTACGCGCCGCCCTGCAGCGCGAGGAGCTTCGGCACCGACGCCGAGTAGAGGTACCCGTCGTTCAGCGACTGGTTGCCGAGGATCACCACGTTCGTGCGCGCGGGGTCCATGACCCAGCTGGACGTGCTGAGCGGACCGAGGCACGCCGACGCTGTCCCCGCCCCGGCAATGGTGCCGCCGCACTCGCCCGCCACCCAGAGCTCGCCGCCGTAGGAGAGGATCGTGGCGTCGTAGTACGTGCTGAGGCTGTTGCCGCCCGCGATGGCGACGCTGCCCGCCCGCGTGTCGAAGATCATGCGGTCGAAGGTCAGGCGATGTCCCGTCCAGTCGACCGTCCAGCGTGCGAGCGACCAGTTCGTGGTGTTCGGGCAGGCGTTGTTGTAGCGGCCGATGACGTGCGTGGGGTCGCCCGGGATCTGCGCGAAGGGGCCCTCGTTGCAGTTGCGCTGGCCGCTGGCGTCCCACACGGTGATCTCGAACGAGCCCAGCTGACCGAGGAACGACTCGCTCGCCCCGATGGCTGGCGTCGCGGTCGACTCGGGCGGCGCGTTCGGCGCGACGAACACCTCGCCGTCGCTGGCGACCATCCAGTACCCGAAGACCTCGTGGCTCGTCGTCATGCCGACGAGCGGAGCGCTCGAGAAGTGCAGCGCGTTCGACGCGTAGGTGTTGCCCGTGCCGAAGGTGAAGACGCCGCCGTCGGCCCCGAGGAGCCAGTAGCCATTGCCCTGCGGGTTGGCTGCCACGCCCACGATGTCGCTCACGGCGACCTTCTGCGACGGCAGCGAGCCGTCGAAGGGCGCGCCGTCGAGCGCGAACACGCCGCCGTCGGATCCCACCAGCCAGTAGCCGGGGCCCGAGGGGTTGGCGGCGATGCCGACGACGTTGGCCACACCCGCTCCCGCCGACGTCGCCGCGGGTGCGCCGCCGAGGGCGTAAACCGTGCCGTCCTTGCCCGCGAGCCAGTACCCAGGCCCGGCGGGGTTGGCCGCGATCCCCACGATGTTGCTCACGGTGACGCCGTTTCCGGGCAGCGATCCGCCGAAGGTTGCGCTGCCGAACGTGAAGACGCCGCCATCGGCTCCCGCCAGCCAGTAGCCCGTGCCGGCCGGGTCTGTGGCCATCCCCACGACGTTGTTCACGCCCTTGCCCCCGAGCGAGCCGTAGAAGGCCGCGTCGCCGTAGGTGAAGACGCCGCCGTCGCGCGCCACGAGCCAGTAGCCACGGCCCGAGGGAGTCGCAGCCGCGCCGACGATCGGTGCGGCGCTGACGCCGGTCGCAGAGCCGTGGAAGGTCGCCGGGCAGCGGCCGTTGGCGGTCACGGGGATCGGCAGGCTCGCGCAGCAGATCTGCCCCCCTGCGATGGGGGTCCCGTCGGCCTGGCCAGCGCAGGACGTGGGGCCGCCGTCCGTGTCAGCGGCCCCGTCGGACGCCGCCGCGTCGGAGGCGTGCGCGTCGGCCGATCCATCGGATCCTGCAGCGCCATCCGCGAGGCTCGCATCGGCGGGGCCAGCCTGGGCGTCCGGAGCGCCGGAGTCCGGGCTCGCGCCCGACGAGCCGCATGCCGTCATGGCGAGCACGCCGACCACGAGCGCGAGGCGACTCCGAAGCCGAGGGGCGAACCCGGGAAGCATCGCTTCGCAGCATGCCACGGGTTCGAGGTGCTGGAGGCGCCGCTCGTCCGCCGCGCGACGGTGCTTCGGGATCTACTGCGGGAGCGAAGCGAGTTCGCTCTCGTGCGCGCCGTAGAGTTGGCCGAGGGCGTTCTTGCCGGCACGGGGGACCTCGCTGCGAGCCCGAAGACGCGCCCGTAGGGTGGCTGCATGCTGGATCGTTGAGCTAGACGCCGACGACGTGCGGACCGGGCGGCTGCTGACGACGTGGCGGGGCGTGGTCCGTCTTGTGCCGGTGCTCGTTGACGATGAAGACCTCGGGGCTCTTCGGCCCGTTGACCTCCATGCGCGTCCACGTCAAGAAGCTGCTCAAGGCGAGGATGGCTGAGGGTAGCCACCGGGTAGCCACCCCGTCGCTTCACGCTGACGGCTTTCTCGTAGCGTCCCTTGTGAGCACCACATGCGTGGCCTTTGGCGTGGCCACGTGCTCGGTGACTCGATAGCCCAACCGGAGGAGATCGATCCCCGCGAGCAGGCTCTCACCAGTTCCGAGCAAGACGGGTGCAATGGCGAGGTGCATCTCGTCCACGAGGCCCTCCTGGAGGTACTGCCGGATCGTGGCGACGCCGCCGCCGAGCCGCACGTCTTGATCCTTGGCAGCGTCACGGGCGCGCGCGAGCGCTTCGCGGATGCCCCCGGTCACGAAGTGGAACGTGGTGCCTCCGTTCATCGTGAGGGATGGTCGCGCATGGTGCGTGAGCACGAAGACGGGCGTGTGGTACGGCGGGGTGTCGCCCCACCAGCCCTTCCACGTCTCATCTGGCCAAGGCCCGCGTATCGGCCCGAACATATTCCGTCCAAGTATCGAGGCGCCGACGTTTGCGAAGCCGCGTGCGGCCAAGTCGTCGTCGATGCCTGTCGAACCGCCCTCCTTGCCGTGGACCCTCTGAAAGGTGCGCGTGGCAAAGAACCAGTCGTGGAGCGCCATGCCGCCGACGCCCAGCGGGTTCTGGAGATCCTGGTTCGGTCCCGCCCCGAAGCCGTCGAGAGAAACGCTGAAACAACGGACGCCTAGCTTTCCCATGACGAGCCTCCAATGTGCGTGGCGAGCTGGGTGAGCGCCGTCTCGAAGACGACGTTCATGGTACCTCGGTGGCAGTCGCCGCGACGGTTCGTGGTCATGTGCCCCGGCGTCCGCTCACCCCGCACCGTCGGCGACGAGCGCGGCGGCGCGGCCCGCAACGAGGTCTCCCTCGACACCTCGGCCGACCTGCCCCACGATCACGTCGTGCGCTGGGTCGTCATCATCGTCATCTCCGCCTTGACCGCCTGCTCCTTCGTGAGCGAGCAGGTCGGCATCTCCAGCGCGAGCGCCTGCATCCGCAAGGAGTGCCGCGACCCCGATGCGACGGACTACACCCGGTGCGAGGCGTCGTGTCGGCAGCGGTACCAGAGGTGAGGTACGAAAGGGCCATGGGCAAGATCGCTCTCGTCGTCGTTCCTCTCCTTGCCAGCATCCTCGCGTGCGCCAGCAGCAAGCCGGCCGAAGCACCGCCATCCGTTGCGGGAGCGTGCAAGACCTCCCCGGGCGACGACGCCTGCGACCTCTGCACGGCGGCCAAGTGCTGCGCCGAGGAGAGCACCTGCATGGCTGACTCCGCGTGCAAGTCGGCCGACGACACACTCGATGCCTGCGAGGCGAAGGCGGAGAAGGCCGGCGGTGGCCTCCCCCAGTGCTACGAGACGTTCGGGGCGACCGGAACGCTCGCGAAGAAGCGAGCCGACTGCATCCGATCGAGCTGCCCGAAGGAGTGCCTCGGGGCGAGCGCGGCTCCGTGAAGACAAGATCGCGAGACGGGTCTGGTATCGTCCGGCGCCATGCCGCTGCCGAAGCGCCCCTACGTAGCGTCCGCCGATCAGGTCCGAATCACTCGCGACGGCGATGACGCGATCATCGAGTACGCCGACGAGTCCGTGGCGACGACGCACCTCAAGGTCGGCGCCGAGAAGCTCGCGGCCATGACCGACGCCGAGCTGCTCGACTTCTGGAACGAGATGATCGCGGCCGGCGAAGACCACCGCGAGAGCTTGAGCTACACGGCAACCGAGATCCCGATCGGGAAGCCTCAGGTCGAGTTCTTCGAGCGCGGGAATCAGTGGACGCCGCGAGGCCACGTCCTCCGCTGCCAGATCCTCTCGGATGCCGCGATTCCGCCCGACGTGGACGAGCCCTTCGTCTCCATCGACGGGCGCGACTTCACGCTCGGGGAGTTCATGACGATGGTGGGGACCTTCGGCGGCTGGGGCATGCGGATCGAGTTCGTGCCCGACGACGAGCTTCACCAGCGGCCCAAGTTGAAGGTCCGCGAGCCCGACGCGAAGAGCGGGAAGCGATCGTTCTCGCGACGGCGCAGTCGCGCCTAGCGTTGCGCTCTCCCCAGTGAAGTCGGCGGTGCGGGGAATGTGGGCGGGTCGTGCGCAAGCCGGGTGCCCGCCAGTGAGTGGGCACGCAGGGTCATGACTGCTCCGGCTCGGCCCACTTCTCGCGCATGCGCTCCCAGAACTCGCGCTTCTTGAGCGCGCGTTCCTGCTCCTTCTCGGGATCACGGCCCCCGTCCGGATGTCGCTCCAAGATGGCCTGGTACTTCGCCGCGTTTGCCTGAAGATATGCGAAGAGGTGCTCACGCGAGGGCGACTCCGTGCCCGTGCTCAACGACATCTCCAGGATCGCGCACAACATCACGGCCATCTCCCACGTGACCATGACGCTCTCGTTCTGAACTCTGAGGTTGCCCTTGCGCAGCTCCTCGTTGATCGAGCGGGACAGATCCCACAGCAGCGCCGGGCGGTACTCGTACGCACCGCGATCGGCATCGACGAACTCCTGCATGCGCGGGTTCCACCATTCGACGGTGGCCGGGTGGCTCAGGGCGTCGCGATGCAGTGCCAGCTCCAGCTTCCTACGCACCTCGATGCCGATGGGAGGCGTGCCCTTTTTCTCCTTCAGCGTGTCCGCGACGTGGACGACGGCGCGATCGACCCGTGCGCTCAGACATCCGTAGGTGAGCGTGTTGGCGGGGTTCGTGCGGAAGAGCCTGCGCTGGTCCTCTTCCGAGTACCGGTAGAACCACCGATCCGCAACGAATGTCACGTACGCGGCCATCATCGCGTCGCGCACGCTCCCCGAGATGAACAGGGCGAGGGTCTCCAGGTTCTTCGGGTCGTCGTTCAACACCGCCACGGCTCTAGCCTTCCTTCTCGCGCCGCGCCGCAATGGCGGAGTGACGCACGCCTCTCGTACACCGGCTCCACCGTCAGAACGTCGAGCAGTTCATCAAGCAGGTGAGGTCGCCGTTGCAGCCGCAGTCCTTCGCGAGCGTCTGAGGTGGCTGGCTCAGGTAGCCGTAGCAGTCGCCGCTCGGGCCGAACGTCTGTCTGCACCTTGCGCAAAGGACGTTCTGCGCGCAGAGCGCTTCCCTGCTCGGCTTCGGTCCCGCCGGGGCGGCCGAGCGCACGGTGGCGGTAGGCTTGGCCTTCTTCCCGGAAGGCGTGGACTCTGCACCCCCACGCGAACCGAGGATCGCCGCAGCAAGGAGCCCGACCGCACCGACACAGAGGATCGGAGAAAGCCGTCGCGCGAGCCAGTAGATGAACACCGCCAGGATCGAGCAACCGATCACGAGCCCGACGTAGGAGGCGTCGTTGGTTGCGCCTCCATGCGGGCCGGTCGTGTTGATGTAGTAGGACAGCCCGGCGCCGGCGAGTAGCGTGTCCAAGGGGGCCGCGAGCAGCAAGAGGCGCGGCGCCCCATACTCGCCCTTCGGGGCTCATGCGGCGTTCACTGCCACTGGAACGGCCCACTCACTGACCACGCGCAAGGGTGGACGAGCCCCTCCGGGCGGTGCCAGGGCCGCGCGCGTTCACTTCTCTTCTTGCCGCCGGCGTCCTCGCCGAGCAGCTCCGTGGGGTCGCGGGCGCGCGCGGCTCGTGGCGCGTCTGCCGGCAGCTCGAGGCTCTCGAGCACCAGCCGCCCCACTAGGTGCACGCTGTTTTCTGGCGGAGGAGAAGGGATTCGAACCCCTGGTACCGTTGCCGGTACGGCGGTTTTCAAAACCGCTGCCTTAGACCGCTCGGCCACTCCTCCAAGTCGTTGCTTTTCTTAGCGTCTCGTCCGTCCGGTGGCGACCGCCAAACGCCCTCGAGCACGCCTTCCGACGATTCCTCCGACCATTCAGCGGGCCGCGCGGTGGCGCGCAGGGGCGGCGCTAGGCGCCGGGGCTCGCGTCGAGCCGCGCGACGAACGCCTCGAGCGCTTGGATGTGCAGGAGCGTCTTCCCTTCGACGTCCGCCGGCACGGCGAGCCCGCGCTCCGCGCCGTAGGCGGTGACTGCGGCGTCCATGTCGAGGGCGTTGTCCTCCCCGACGGCCGGCCCGTGCTGCAGCGCCGCCTCCGCCTCGTTCTGCGCTTCGGCGCACGCCTCGCGGCGCGCAAGCGCGTTGAGCATCCGCACGAGGACCTCGCCGTACCGGTCGGCCATGGCGACGTACGGTGCGACGCCCTGGCCTTCGAGGAACGCATCGACGGTGCCCGCGTCGCCGTAGATCCCCTCCGACTGCGGGTGCGGCTGCAATTCGGCGAAGAGCTCGTCGCCGCCGGCCGTGCGCTGGCGACCCAGCGGATACAGCCGGCATGCGAGCGGGCGCGCGGCGTGCACCGTGCACCCGCCAGGACCGAGGAAGACGCACGTGTCGTCGTCCGTGCGGCGGAGGATCGCGCCGCCGACCTCGGTGTGGCGCGCGAGAAACTCCGTCGTCGACGTGCCGACGTGGGCCGCCAGGCGCGCGACCTCGTACGGGTTGAGGGGGATGCGCTTGCCCTGGCAACAGCGCCTGCACGCCTGGCAGGCATACGAGAAGCCCGACGCGCGCGTGAGATGGAACGGGCTCTTGAGGAGCGACGTCCCGATCATCGAGGCGCGATCATATCTTGACGGTGAACTGGTCGATGGCGGTCACGATGGGCGCTCCGGCCTTCATGCCGGTGAGCTTGAGGTAGTACGTGCCCGGGGCGATCTTGAGGCTTCGAGTGACGAGCGGCGTGACGTCGACCGCCTGCAGCGGCACGGTACCCGCGTTGTCCTTGTGGATCGTCAGGACCAGCCTGTCGAGCTTCAGCCCGTCGAGCTTGAGCATGTGGATGGCGCCGCCGCACTCGCTCGCCGAGGCATCCGTGGACCCCAGCGCGGCGCCGAGGCCGACGCCGAGCGCGCTCACGGCGGTGGCGAGCTTGAGCGTGTCGCGGCGGCTGACCGTCTTCTCGTTGTTCTCGTCGTTCGACATGGGACGCCCTCGCTCGAGGTTCGACGAGCCGGCAGCGTCGCTATTCAGGGCGCGGCCGTCAAGTCGGGACCGTCGTCGACGTCCGCGCGGGCGATCGCGGTCGTGGGCGCGGTCGCCTTTGCAAGCCCCGAAGCGAGCTGCGGCGGGACGCCTCCGGGCATCGCGGATGCAACACCCTGCGTGCCCCGGTGACCACGACGCATCCGCCCTGGCTCTCGTTCGTCCTTCGCTGGGCCTCCTGGCTCGCCGTCGGCTTCGCGCTCGTGCTGCTCGCGGCGTTCGTCGAGCTGAGCGAGGACCTCTTCCGTGCGAAGGAGACGTCCGTGAAGCTGCTCGGGGTGGACGCCGCCGTGCTGCGCGCCGTCGCCCGCGCCCGGCAGCCCTGGCTCGACGGCCTGGCCGTGGACCTCACCTCGCTCGGCTCGCCGCTCCTCGTCGCGCTCTTCACCATCGCCCTCGGCTCGGTGCTGCTCGCGCGCGGCGACGCCCGGGGCGCGGTCGCCATCGCGGCGGCGGCGTTCGCGGCCGGGCTGATCACGCTTGCCGTCAAGCCGCTGCTCGGCCGGCCGCGACCCGACCTGGTCGCGCGCCTCGTCGAGGGCACCGGGTTCTCGTACCCGAGCGGGCACTCGCTCGCGTCGGCGGCCGTGTACCTGACGGCGGCGTTCGTCGTCGCGCGCCACCTGCCGCTCGCGCGCCAGCAGGCGGGCGCGGTGATCTTCGCCGCGGCGGTGGTGCTGATGATCGGCTTCTCGCGCGTCTACCTGGGCGTGCACTATCCGAGCGACGTGCTGGGCGGCATCCTGCTCGGCGCCGCCTGGGCCTCGCTGGCCGCCGCCGCGC
The DNA here is from genome assembly GCA_021778125.1 of Myxococcales bacterium. Lineage (GTDB taxonomy): Bacteria > Myxococcota_A > Polyangia > Polyangiales > Polyangiaceae > Palsa-1150. The sequence continues at coordinate 1,057 of JAJYCT010000004.1, read as the reverse complement.
TGCACCGGCTCGACAGGCGGGCGCGCCTCCGCGGACCGCGCGCGTGAGGACCGGGGGAGTCGAATGCCCGGCTCGCGCTCACGCCGCGCCGCGCTCGACGATCTCGATCGCGTCGCCGACGCGCAGCGTGAGCTCCCCATCGGGGATCGCGTTGACCGCGAAGTTGACGCTGCCCTGCTGCGTGCGGAACGTCGCGAGCGTCCGCAGCGGCTCGGCGCCCCTCTGCCCCGTGTCCTGATCAACCGTGATGACGGTGCACCGGCCGCACGTCTTGACGACGCGCATCGTCGCGCCGCCGACCGCGACCACCCTCCACGTGTCCTCGTCCCACGCGGGCGCGCCGCGCACGACCACGCTCGGGCGGAAGCGGTTCATCGGCACGGGCGACCCGAGCTTCGCGTTGAGGTCGTCGAGCGACGAGGTCGACGCGATGAGGACGGGGAAGGCGTCGGCGAAGCTGACGACGTCGCCGGCGCGGCCGTAGTCGGCATCCACCGCGCGCTCGGTCGAGTCGGGCATGTAGACCAGCTCGTGCGGCGCCCCGAGGTACGCGCCGAGCCAGCCGGCGGCCTCGGGGCCGGCCGAGAGCGCCGCGCACGTGCTCTTCCAGACGACGACGTCGCGACGGGCCCCGCCCGGGAGCTCGAGCGGCACCCGCAAGGGCGGCATCCCCGGCGCGTCGAGGCGGAGCGCGTCCCCCTCGATCGCCGTCGTCACGCGCGCGAGCTCCGGCAGCGTGCGCTGCGAGGCGAACGTCCCGGCGCCGTCCACGATCATGAAGCGCCTGTGGACCGAGGACGAGGAACTCAGCTTCAACGGCAAATTCTGGAAAACCGAACGAGCCTTCCTGGCGCCGAAACCCGGGCAGCGGCAGCCGTTCCTGGTGCACGCCGCGTCGTCTCCCGCCGGGCTGGAATACGTGGCGAAGCATTCCGACCTGATCTTCATCACCAGCCCGGCCGGCGCCGATCCGGAACAGGCCTGCGCCGCGCTGCCCGCGCACAACGCCAGGATCAAGGCGCTGGCCCGCGGGTACGGCCGTAGCGTGAAGACCATC
>JAJYCT010000197.1 GCA_021778125.1 Myxococcales bacterium | reverse complement strand
TCGCGATCGCCCTCGGGGCCCTCCCCCCCCGACGCCTCGCGCGCGCGGCCCTGCGCGTGCTCGCGCTGGCCCTCGCCGCGTTGGCCGTCCACGGGGCGCCGGAGCAGGAGCGCATCGCGGCGGGAGACCTGGGCCGCCCGCACTACGAGCCGGACGAGGCGCGCGAGGGCAACGTGACCACCGGCCTGCTCTACGTCGACGACGACGCGGCGTTCGAGCTGGCGTTCGACCCGTTCGTCCCGGCGAGCCACGGCGTGCAGGCCGTCCGCCTGCGCGGCGACGACCACGATCGGCTGGTCTACGACCTGCTCGGGCACCCGCCGATCCACCGGTACGCGGCGACCGTGGCCGGCGTGACGGTGACGAGCTGGACGCCGCCCAACGCGGGCAGCGACACGTGGCGCTTCGAGGCCGAGGCCGACTGGCCCCCCGTGGCGAGCCCCGGCGCGCGAGTCGAGGCTGGCGACGGTGGCTCGCCCTGCGCGTCGGACGGCAAAGTGCTCACGCTCACGCCGCCCGAGGGCGGCGAGGCCACCGCGCTCGTCGAGCTGCCGACCCCGCGCGGGCCGACGCTGCCCGAGCGGCGCGCGTGGTCGATCTCTCCGCGCGCGCTGCAGCGCGGGGGCGTCGGCAAGGCGACGCTCGAGCTCGTCGACGCGCCGGGTGAGCCTCCGCTGGCGCGCTGGACCTGGGACGACGCCGCGAAGACGCCGTGGTGCTCGGACCTCCCGGTGCAGGTCGTCGACCTCGGCGGCGCCCGCGCGCGCACCTGGCTGGTGCTCCACGCGCAAGGGGGGCCGGTGTCGATCGACAAGACCACGCTGCGTCCCCGCTGACGGGCCACGGTTGACGCTCTGGAAATCCAGGGTGTATCCGTAGGTTATCGATGACCAAGAGCGAACTTATCGACGCGCTCGCCGCCCGGCGCCCGGACCTCACCAAGGCCCGCGCCGAGCTGGTGGTCAACTGCGTCTTCGACGCCATGGTCGAGGCGCTGCAGCGAGGGGAGGGCATCGAGATCCGCGGGTTCGGCAGCTTCACCGTCCGCCCGTACAAGCCGTACTCGGGGCGCAACCCGCGCACCGGCGAGCCCGTCGACGTCCCAGCCAAGCGCCTGCCGTTCTTCAAGGTCGGCAAGGAGCTCAAGGAGATCGTCAACGGGAGCCGTCACCTCCCGATCACGGGCGGCAAGGACGACGATCACTAGGCGCCGCAATGCGGCTATAGGGGGGCCCATGAGCTTCCCTCCCGTCTCCGAGCAGCTCGCCTTGCTCGAGCGCGGCGTCGTCGATTTCCACGTGCGGGCCGAGCTCGAGCAGCGCATCGAGGAGTCGCGCCGCAGGGGCAAGCCCCTGCGCGTGAAGGCTGGCTTCGATCCCACGCGCCCGGATCTGCACCTCGGGCACACGGTGCTGCTGCAGAAGATGCGACAGTTCCAGGACCTCGGGCACACCGCCATCTTCCTCATCGGCGACTTCACGGCCATGCTCGGCGACCCGACCGGTCAGAACGAGGCGCGCCCCCGCCTTTCGCGCGAGGACGTCGACCGGTCCGCGGAGACGTACCTGGAGCAGGCCTTCAAGGTCCTCGATCCGCAGAAGGTCGAGCTGCGCCGCAACCGCGAGTGGATCGACCGGCTCTCCGCCGACGCGATGGCCGAGCTGATGGCCAAGTACACCGTCTCGCGGATGCTCGAACGCAAGGACTTTGCCGCGCGCTTCGCGGAAGGGCGCGGGATCCACATGCACGAGTTCCTCTACCCGCTGCTGCAGGGCTACGACTCGGTCGCGCTCGAGTGCGACGTCGAGCTCGGCGGCACCGACCAGCTCTTCAACCTGCTCGTAGGGCGCGACCTAATGGGCCGGTACGGCAAGCTCCCGCAGATCGTGATGACGACGCCCATCCTCGAGGGCACCGACGCGCGCCTCGAGAACGGGCAGATCGTCGGCAAGAAGATGAGCAAGAGCGCCGACAACTACATCGGCATCCAGGAGCCGGCGGACGTCATGTTCCGCAAGGCGATGCAGATCGGCGACGACATCGTCTTTCGCTTCTTCGAGCTGCTGTCGCGCCGGGACAACGCCGAGATTGCCGCGCTCAAGAGGGACCGGGCCGGCGGGCGCAACCCGATGGAGATCAAGGCCCTCTTCGCGCTCGAGCTCGTCGAGCGCTTCCACGGCGCGGGAGCCGCGGCGCACGCCGCGCGCGAGTTCGAGCGCGTGTACTCGAAAGACGCCGTGCCCGACGACGTCCCCGTGGTGGAGGTCGCGCCGACGGGCGCCGCGGAGCTCGCCTGGGCCCTCAAGCAGGCGAACCTGGTGGCGTCGACGAGCGACGCGCGGCGCCTGATCGAGCAGGGGGGCGTCGAGGTCGACGGCGAGCGCGCGACCGATGCGCGTCGCGTCCTTGAGGTCGGCCAGGAAGTCCTCGTCCGCGTCGGCTCCAAGAACCGCCGCTTCGCGCGCATCCGCGTGTCTTCCGCGCGCCCCGAAGGGGAGCGGAAGCCGGAAGGCTGAGGATGACCCGTCGCGAGGCGCTGGCGCTCCTGCTCCTGTCGGCGTGCGGCGGCGGGGCCAAGGCGCCGCCGGCGTCCGCGCCCGGGCCGTCGCTCAAGCTGTCGCCGGCCGTCGCCCTGGTTCCCGCGGCGGGCCTCTCGTGGCTCGTCGAGGCGCGCCCGCGCGAGCTGCTCGCCCACCCGGCGCTCCTTCTAGCCGTCGCCCGGATCGCGCCCGACGAGCGGTGGGACGCGTTCACGCGACGCCACGGCGGCGTCGATCTGCGCGCCGCGACGGAGCTGGTCGTCGCGGGCTTCCCCGAGACGGTGCTGTCGATCGCCCTCGCGTTCGTCGACCCGGCGCGCGTCGAGGCGGCGTTTCGCGCGCGCGCGCTCGCCGTCGACGCGCGCGCCGTCGAGGGCGGCGTCGTGCGCGCGTGGGGGACGGTCGGCATGGCGCGCGAGCAGGTCGCCATCTTCGGTCACGAGGGAGTCGCCCTCGAGCAGGGACGCTTCGGGCCGCTGCGCGCCGCCGAGTACTTCGCCGAGGGCAAGCTCCACAGGGCGCGCCCCGCGCTCGGCGCCGACCCGCTCGCTCGCGCCGCGTCGCTGCTCGGCGATGCCCCGCTGCGCGCTTTCGCGCCCGGGCCATTCGAGGGAGGCTGGGCCCGCGGGCTCGGCGGTCTGCTGCGCGCCGCGACCGCGGTGGCCGGGAGCGTCACTCCCGAGGACCACGCGCCCCACGGGGCCCTGGGCCTGCGGGTCGTCCTGACGGGCGCCTGGGGCGACGACGCGCTCGCCGCGGCCGAGCGTCTGCGCGCGGGGGTCGACGTCCTGACGAGTGATCCGCTCTGCCGTCTGCTGGGGCTGGACCGCCCGCTGGACGGGCCCCGCATCCGCGCCGGGAGCGACGCATTAAGCCTCGAAATAACTCTGGATCCTCGCGCCCTCGGCGAGGGGCTTCACACGGCCACCGGGGCCGCCATCGACGAGGTCATGCGCCTCTAAGGCCCCCCGGCGCGGCCTTGCGGGAAAGCCCCCCACTGGGAGCCGCGCGGGGCCGTGTTATGCTCCCGGTTCCGGCACGCTCGGGTCCCTCGCTTGGCGCGGGGACTCGATCCATCGTACCCGACCCCGCCCCGCAGGATTCCAGCCCCACCTCAATGCCCCGCCCCGCTCGAAACGGCACCGCCGCCCGCGCAGTCCCCTCCAAGAGCACCTCGGCCGCGGCGAAGGCGCCCGCGAAGTCGCCCGGGAAGCCGGGTGCAAAGCGCTCTGCCAAGGCCTCGGTCACGGCTCCCGCCCCGGCTCCCGCCCGCACGGAGCGCGTCGCTCCCCCGGCGGTCTCGCGCCCCGTGGTGCCATCAACGCCGCCGCCCGCGCCTTCGCCCTTCGGGGTCCGCCAGTCGGTTCGCCCCGGGCCGCCGCCGGGCATCGCCATCCCGCCGCTGCCGCTCGTGCCCGCGCCGGACTTCAAGGTCGGCGACAAGGCTGTCCACCCGTCGCACGGCGTCGGCGAGGTCACCGCGATCGAGAAGCGCGATATCGGCGGCTCGGCCCAGAACTTCTACATCCTGCGCATTCTCGACAACGGGATGAAGGTGATGGTGCCAACGAGCGCCGCCACGCAGGTCGGCCTGCGCAGCATCATGAGCGACAAGCAGGCGAACGACATCCTCACGACGATGCGCGCGCGCGAGGTCGCCGTCGACGTGCAGCCGTGGAGCCGGCGGTTCCGCGTGTACACCGAGATGATCAAGAGCGGGTCGCCGGTGGAGATCGCGAAGGTGCTTCGCGACATGAACCGCCTGAAGTTCGACAAGGATCTGTCGTTCGGCGAGCGGCGCCTGCTCGACCAGGCGCGCAGCCTGCTCCTCAAGGAGCTGGCGTTCGCGAAGAAGAAGACCGAGGCCGAGATGGCGGAGGAGATCAAGGGCATCTTCACGGCGTGAGGCATCCGCCGCCCCCTGCGTGATCTCGGGGGAGCCGCGATCCCGTCGCTACTCCCTGTGTCCCGTGCGCGCGTACTTCGTCTTCGAAGGCCCCGGAGAATCGATCGGCACGATCGGCTCGGGCGCGAAGTCGTGCGGCTCGACCGACGGCGCCGGCACGGCCTGGGGTGACGGCGTCCACTTCGCCTCGGGCGGCGCTCCGTCGGCGTCGCGGCAGCAGCGGAAGCCGACGAAGTAGTACGTGAAGTCGGGCTCGTGGCTGTAGGTCGTCGGCCGGCACTGGCTGCGGACGTGCCCCCAGGCGCCGCCCTTGAGCGCGGCCCACTGCGACTTCTCGCGCTGCGGTCCGTCGTTGACGACCCACTCGTCGACATTGCCCGGCATGTCGTAAACGCCGAAGCCGCTCCTGCACGTCTCCATCGAGCCGCTCGGGACGCTCTGGTCGAGGCGCGACAGCTCCTTGAACGCGACCTCGGGATCCTTCGAGTAGAAGAAGAACTGGGCGCGCGGCCCGGGCTTCTTCGGGTCGATGTAGAAGTTGTCTACGTTGCATTTGTCGTGATCGCGCACCCAGCCGTACGGGAAGGGCGTGTGCTCGGGCCCCTCGCACGCCGCGGTCCACTCGCTCGCCATGCAGAGGCGCTTGCCCTTGGACTCGCAGGTGGCCTGCGCCTGGTTCCAGTCGAGCATCCACACGGGGTGGGCACCCGTGCGGTTGGGGTACTCGTAGCGATCGATGCAGAACGCGACGCGCTTCTCCTCGGTGCGGCAGCGCGTCTGAGGCTCGTACGCGTGGCAGATCTGCAGGTGGTTCTGCTCCTCGTGCTCCATGTCGAGGCAGCGGCGCTCGACGTCGGGGCAGTAGGTGGTGTCGACCGAGACCATGTCGTCCGGGCAGGGCCCGCCGGCGTCCGGCGCGCCCCCGGCCTCCGGGCCTGCCGCCGGGGCCGGAGCGACCGACGCCACTGCGGCGGCGCTCGTCGCGGGCAGGGCGCCGGCGTCCGCGGGCGCCGGCGGAGCGCCCCTGGTGCACGCCACGGCCACGGTCACGAGACCGACGACGACCACCGCTCCGAGAGCCCGCATCCGTGGCGGCGCACTCTAGTCACGGACCGCCGGGCCCGTCGACAAGTCGGCCGCGCATCACGCGCAGCCGCGAGCGCTGGGGCGACGGGGACTTCTGGGCGGACGTGGTCCGCCGTGTCGTGTTCGACTGAAGGGAGAAGGGAGCTATGCGATGAAACACGTGCAGGTCGACGTCGTCATGCCGAGCAAGGCGATCCCGCCGGGCGAGGTGCGCGAGGTGGTGCGCGCCATCGAGAAGCAGGTGAAGCGCGATTTCGCGCCCGTGTGGGACGTCACGGCGGACCTCCGTATTGCGCGCTCCGCCAGAGACACGCACAAGGGCGCCTGGCACCTGGTGCTGCTCGACGCGGCGGACCCAAGCGACGACGACGGCTACCACGAGCTGACGCGCCAGGGGATGCCGCTGGGCCGGGTCTTCCTGAAGACGGCGAGCCACGATGCGACGGGGTGGTCCAGTACGGCGAGCCACGAGCTGCTGGAGATGCTGGCGAACCCCGAGGGGCAGCGCGCCGTGTGCCTCTACGACGAGGACGTGGGCTACCGGACGTATGCGCACGAGGTCTGCGATCCGTGCCAGGACGACGCGCAGTGCTACCGCGTCGACGGCGTGTGGGTGTCGGACTTCATCCATCCCGCGTGGTTCGAGACGTGGCGCAGGGCGCGCTCGACGCGCTTCGACCATGCGAAGAAGCTCTCGCGCCCGCTGCAGATCGCAAAGGGCGGGTACGCGGCGTTCGTCGACGCGCGCCACGACAAGTGGGTGAGCGACTACGGCACGCACCTCGCGCCCGACCTGCAGCCGGTGCTCGGCTTCGCGCGGGGTGGGAGCCGGCGGCTGCTGCGCGGCGTGCCGCGGCACCATTGGAAGAAGAGCAAGCAGTAGGCGACCTCCATGAGGTCTTCGCTCGCCAGGTCGCTCCGGCTCGCCCGCGCAGGCGTATGCTGCCCGCGACCGGAGGACATCCCCATGCGCACGCGTTCGCTCTCGGCCCTCGGCGTCGCCGCCCTGGCCTGCCTCGTCGCCGGCTGCGCGCGCAGCCCCGTCGTGCAGTCGGAGCTGCCCATCCGCCGCGTGGTCGTCTACCGCAACGGCGTCGCGTACTTCGAGCGCTCCGGCCACGTCGAGGGCGACGAAGTGCGCTTCAAGATGAAGCAGGCGGAGGTCGGCGACTTCCTCGCCACGCTGGCTGTCATGGAGCAGGGGGGCAGCAGCGTGCGCGCCGCCGCGTTCCCGCTCGACATGGACCGCGACAACGCGGGCGCCAGGCCCGATCCCGACAAGGATTCGAAGTCCAGGCGCGACAAGGCCCTCCGCACCGTGGTGCTGTCGCTCGATGGTCGCGCGCACGATCTGCAGATCGGCTATGTCGCCGCCGCGCCCGTGTGGCGCCCCTCGTATCGGGTGGTCGTGCTGCCCGACGGTCAGGCCGACCTGCAGGCCTGGGGGATCGTCGAGAACCTGTCGGGCGAGGCGTGGACGGGCGTGAAGCTGTCGCTCGTCGCCGGCGCCCCGCTCGCGTTCGAGTCGCAGCTCGGCACGCCCGTCATCCCCGACCGGCCGATCGTCACCGATCAGGGCGAGGTCATCGCCGCGATGCCGAAGGCGGAGACGAGCGTGGAGCAGGACCGTGAGGAGCAGAAGAACGCCGAGATGCCCCCGCCCGCGCCGCCGCCTCCGGCTGTCGCGTTGCCCACCGGGGCGGCCGCCTCGGCTCCGGCGGCACCTCCGAGCAAGGTCGCGCGCGACCGGACGAGCGCCGGGGGAGGCGGAGCCCCTGGCGGGCACGCAGGAACGCGCGCGCGCGCCGAGGCGGGCCCTTCCACCCCGCCCGCGGAGGGCTGGGCGCGGCCGTCGCAGCCTCGCAGCCTGCAGTCGCTCGCTGCCATCGCCGTCCAGACCGGCACGACGCGCTACGACATCCCCAGCGCCATCACCGTCCCCGACGATCACGCGACGATGGTCATGCTCCTTGCCAAGCGCGTGCGCGGCGAGTCGATCTTCCTGTTCGCCCCCGATCCGGGCGTCACCGACTCGATGACGCACCCGTTCCACGTGGCCCGCTTCACCAACGGCACCGAAGGGGTGCTCGAGCGCGGCCCCATCGCGGTCTTCGAGCAGGGGTCGTTCGTCGGCGAGGGGCTGCTCGATCCGCTCCCGGCCGGGGGCACGGCGACCGTTCCCTTCGCCCTCGAGCGCTCGATCGGCGTGCAGAGCCACGCGGAGGGCGACGTGCAGGGAGCGCGCCTCGCCAAGATCGAGAACGGTGGGCTCTGGGTGGAGCGCGACTCGGTGCAGAAGACGACCTACGTGGTCGAGAACGGCGGCTCTTCGCCGGCCAGGCTGCTCGTCAAGCACCCGCGGTCGAACGGGACGCGCCTGTTCCACCCGCCCGCCGGGACGGAGGACAACGTCGGCGCCGGCTCGGCGCTCGTGCCCCTGAGCGTCGCGGCGCACGACCAGGGGAAGCTGGTCGTCGACGAGCGCGCGGCGCACCGCGAGTGGACCGACTGGTTCGGACCGATGGCCGAGACGGCCGTCCAGGCCTACCTCAAAGACCCCAAGGCGCGCCCCGAGGTGGTGCAGGCCCTGACGGCGCTCTGGCCGCTGCGGGCGCAGATCGTCGCCAAGTCCGACGAGCGCGCGAAGATCCAGACGGAGCTCAACCAGCTCGCGAGCGAGGCCCAGGAGAAGCGGGCCGACCTCCGGGCGATCGAGAAGAACAAGGCCGCCGACGCGCTGCGCAGGACGCTGACGGCGCGCCTCGCGGCCATCGCCGCGCGGCAGGACGTGCTGACGGCCCAGAGCATCCAGCTCGGACAGGACCTGTCCGAGCTCCAGATCCGCTGGCGCGACGGCGTCCGGGCGATCCCGCTGCTGGATCTCCCTCCGGCCGGGCCCTGAGCCGGCCCACGAGGGGCAGATCCTGCGGCGCGCACTTCCCGTTGCGTCGACGAGCGTGATAGCCCGTCTAAATGGCCTGACGTGTGTCTCAGTAGAGGAGGGTCGAATGGGTCCAGTGATGAAGAAGAAGGTGTGGGTGCTTGGCGCTTCGATGGCGGTGTCGCTGGCGGCGCTCGCCTGTTCGAGCAGCAACGGCGGCGGAGGGAGCTCGATCAACTCGTGCGAGCAGAGCGCGTTCGGGAACAGCGCGGGAAGCTCCTGCGAGTCGTGCCTGAACAGCAACTGCGGGTCGCAGATCGGGACCTTCAACAGCGCCTGCAGCGATTTTCTGAGCTGCATCTGCCCGAACGGCACATACAACTCGAGCGCCTTGACCTCGTGTCAATCGAAGATCACGCAGAGCTGTGGTTCGGCCGATCAGGCGGTCACCTCGTGCATCGAGAACAGCTGTGCCAGCGCGTGCGGGGTGACGAGCGGCAGCTCGAGCGGTGGTACCAGCAGCGGGTCGAGCAGCGGCGGGACGGGCACGGTGACCGTCTCCTGCATGGTCGGGAGCGGGGCGAGCCAGGCATGCACGCAGGGGAGCTACACCGCGAGCACCGCGTCGAGCTACCAGCAAGCCTGCACCAACGGCGGCGGCACGGCGGGCAGCGGCTGCACGACGGCCGGCGTGGTGGGTTGCTGCAAGACCGGTACGTCCGAGACCTGCTACTACGACGCGAACACGGCCTCCGCCGCGCAGTCGGCCTGCACGGGCGCAAGCACCTGGTCGGCCACGCCGTGACGGTGGCCCTGCGCGCCCCTCTTCACCCTGGACGCAAGGCGTCTCCAGGGTCGGAGGGGGGCATGGGGGGGGCTTCGACGCGCCCCTGAAAAATTGCGTTGACCTGTATTGCTCACCTGGGGTCCTCTGCACGGCAGAGTCATGAAAAAGAAGACCTTCCTCGTCACGGCTGCCATTGTGGCCACGCTGGCGCCGGTCGCGAGTGCGCAGACCGCCCCGAAGGCTGCAGGGTTCCAGGCGGATCGCTTCAACCCGTCCGAGCGCGGCAGCGAGTGGTTCGCGCTCGACACCCTCGATTTCCGGGGTGATGCCCGCCCTGCGATCGGGGTGGTTGCCGACTGGGCCAAGAGCCCGTTCATCCTCAAAAACCCCGACGGCTCGACGCGCGCGACGGTGGTCGACTCGCAGATGTTCCTGCACGCGGGCGCATCGCTCGTCCTGCTCAACCGCATCCGCCTCGGCATCAGCGTCCCCGTCAACGTCATCGACAGCGGCAGCACCGCGGGGAGCTCCGCGGGCTCCACGTACTACGCGCCCAACAACCTGGGCATGGGCGACGCGCGCATCGGCGCGGACATCCGCCTCGTCGGGACGTACGCCTCGCCCTTCACGCTGGCGATCGGCGGGCAGTTCTTCGTCCCCACCGGGTCGCCCGACAACTACACGAGCGACGGCCTCTCGCACGGCCTCGTGCGCATGCAGGCGGCCGGCGAGGCCGGGATCTTCGCGTGGGCCGTGAACGTGGGCTACCAGTTCCGCGCGTACGAGACCTTCGTCGACGGGAGCGCGTACGGCTCGGGCCTCATCTACGGCGCCGCCGCTGGCCTCCGCCTCGCGGACCACAAGCTGCTCGTCGGGCCGGAGATCTACGGCGAGGCGAACACGGCCAACTCAGGCTCGTTCTTCGCCGGCGGGTCGACGCCCGTCGAGGCGATCCTCGGCGCGCACTACACGGTCGGCGACGACTGGCGCATCGGCGCGGGCGCCGGCCCCGGCATCACGCGCGACCTCGGCTCGCCCGAGGTGCGCGTGCTCGGCATGCTCGAGTGGGCGCCGGCGTACCACGAGAAGGCGGCGCCGCCGCCGCCCCCCCAGCCCCCGTCTCCCGAGGCCAAGCCGAGCGACCGCGACGGCGACGGGATCGCCGACGCGGACGACGCGTGCCCGGACAAGTCCGGCGTGAAGACCGACGACCCGAAGACCAACGGGTGTCCTCCGGACAGGGACGGCGACGGGATCGCCGACGCGGACGACGCGTGCCCGGACAAGCCCGGCGTGAAGACCGAC
>JAJYCT010000196.1 GCA_021778125.1 Myxococcales bacterium | reverse complement strand
GCCGACGAGCGGCGCGAGCATCGCCTCGGCGTCGTCCGCAGCCCCCGCCGAGAGCCGCAGCCGCGCGGCCACGAGCACCACGGCCGGCGCGTCGCCCACGGCCGCGCGCGCGCGCTCGACCACCGCCTCGGCCTCGCCCTCGCGATCGAGGCGCAGCAGCGTTTCGGCCTCCCCGGCCCACCCCTCGGGGACGTCGGGAGCCACCTCGCGCAGCCTCTGGAACTGCTCGCGCGCGTTCTCGAACTGCCCCCGCGCGAACAGCAGGCGCGCAAGGTTCGCTCGCGCCGACGCGAAGCCCGGATCGACCGCCAGTGCATCGCGGTAGCGCGCCTCGGCCTCCGCGCCGTCTCCCTGGGCGTCGGCCAGCAGCCCGAGCGCGTGGTGGGGCGCGGGCAGGTCGCGGTTGAGCGTCCGGGCGCGCAGGAAGTCGCGCCGCGCCTGCTCGAAGCTACCCCGCCGCAGCTCGACGTACCCGAGGTTGACCCACGCCTCGACGAACCTCGGGCTGTACTCGATTGCCACCGACAGGCGCGCCTCGGCCGTTGAGAGATCTCCCTGTGCGAGCGCGAGCGCGCCGGCCTCGTTGAGCGCCACGGCACGCGGGGGCAGCGGCGGCTCGACGGCGCACCCGCCGAGCACCAGCGCCGCGAGCGAGAGGACGGCGAGCAAGAGGTCCTTGGTCATGCCGCCCCATCGGCGCCCGCGCGCGCCGGTTGCGTGCGTTGCTTCCGCGACGCGCTGCGCTACGCTGCCTGCGGTCCGATGTCCCAAGCCGTGCCCGAGCGCGAACCCGTCGGCGCCGCGAGCGCCGCGGCCGAGGAGCACGTCGTGGCCGACCACCGCGTGCTCTTCGCCGAGGAGGGCGCCCACTGCGACGCCTGCGGCGCGCCTCTCGCCCCCGCCAACGACGACGAGGGCTACGACGTGCCGGGCGAGGGCCTCTATGTGTGGACGCGCGGCGATGAGGTCCGCTTCGAGCAGGCGCCGCTCTGCCCGGCGTGCGCCTCGGCCATCGGCGCCACGGCGCTCGCGCGCTGGGCGATCGAGGAAGAAGAGGGCTAGGCCCCTCGCCTGCCACGTCAGTGCACGTGGCCGTCGCCGTCGGCGCGCACCGGCGGCCGCCGCTGCAGATGCTCCAGGCACACGGCGCGCACGCCCACCGGAACGCCCGGCGAGCGCGCGACCAGGCCGAGCTCGGGCCGCAAGAGCAGGCCCACGAGGCGCGCCGCGATCTCGGGCGGCGTCGCGGGGTTCATCACGAGCGCCAGGCGCACCCGCGGCCGGTGCGCCCAGCGCGTCGCACGCGCGATCTCGGCTAGCACGTCGCCGCGCCCCGGGCGGCCCGCCGCGAGGCGCACCACGTCGTCCTCGGTGATGCGCGGGTTGCGCAGCAGGCGCTGGATGACCGCCGGGTGCGGGTCGTTCATCAGGCGCTCCATCGCGTCGCGCTCGGGCCGGCGGGCCAGGGACTTGCGCTCGCCGAGCGTCAGCGGGCGCCCGCGCCCGTCGTCGGGCACCGCGGCCTTGGTGAGGTAGGCTGTCCTTCGCGCCGGCTCGCGCAACCCACGCGCCGGGTGGCGAATCAAACGCTCGAGGGCCAGGAGCGATCGGCCCGCAGCGTCCTCCCGCAGCCTCTGCACGATGTCCTCCATCCCCTCGCCGCTGAGCGCGTCCACGATCGACAGCAGCGCCTCACGCGCGCCCGCGTCCGCCTGCTCGGCGCGCTGGCACACATCGTCGAGCGCCTCGGCGAGCTCGCCCGTGTCCCACGTCCGGGCGAGGGCGGCGACGTACGCGCCCCGCAGCGCGTCGTCGCCGAGCGACAGCGTCGCCCGCAAGAGCCCATCCGCACGGTCTCGTCCTCGCGGGTCCACGGGGATGCAGAGTGTACCTCGACTCTTGGCCGCCGCCGCCGCCGCGTTATGGTCGATAGGAATGAGCGAGCCGAAGGGCCCCGGCAGGCAGGAAGATGTCGACGTCGAGGAACGGCAGAAGTCCGCGACGCCCAGACGCTACCGCGTCCTCTTCCACAACGACGACTACACGACGATGGAGTACGTGGTCGAGGTCCTGCAGCGCTTCTTCCACAAGAACGAGACCGAGGCCTTGCACATCATGCTCACCGTCCACAAGAAAGGCAGCGCCGTGGCGGGCGTCTACCCGCGCGACGTGGCAGAAACGAAGGTGAGTGACGTGATGGCCGACGCACGCGATCGGGGGCACCCTCTCCTTCTGACCGCCGAGCCCGAGTAGCGGAGCGACGATGAGGATCAGCCCCGAGGTGGAGATTGCGCTGTCGGTGGCCGCGAGCGACGCGGCGCGCCGGCGGCACGAGTACGTGACGGTGGAGCACCTGCTCTACGCGCTGCTGCTCGATCTGGCGACCGCGGAGGTCTTGCGCCACGCGGGCGGCGACATCGCCGCCCTAAAGAAGCGGCTCGAGCGCTACCTCGAGGCCGACATCGAGCCTCTGCCCGAGGAGCCGGACACGGGGCCGACCCCGTCGCTCGGCGTGCAGCGCGCCATCCGCCGCGCCGTCAACCACGTCAAATCGAGCGGCAAGGAAGAGGTGACGGGCGCGAACGTGCTCATCGCCATGTTCGCCGAGCACGACTCCTACGCCGTCGCGGCGCTCGAGCAGTCGGGCGTCACGCGCCTCGACGTCGTCAGCTACATCTCGCACGGCGTCTCGAAGGCGGACGGGGACCCCGCCGCCCCGGGCGGCCGAGGCGACGCGGAGGCCGAGGGCGAGGGCGCCGCGCCCGCCAAGGACCCGCTCGCGACGTACACGGTCAACCTCAACGAGGAGGCGCAGAAGGCGCGCATCGATCCGCTCGTCGGCCGCGAGAACGAGGTCGCGCGCATCGTGCAGATCCTCGCCCGGCGCAAGAAGAACAACCCGCTTCTCGTCGGCGACGCCGGCGTCGGCAAGACGGCAATCGCCGAGGGGCTCGCGCTCAAGATCCACCGCGCCGAGGTGCCCAGGGCGCTCGAGGGCAGCACGGTGTACGCGCTCGACATGGGCGCGCTGCTCGCGGGGACGCGCTTCCGCGGCGACTTCGAGGAGCGTATCAAGGCCGTCATCAAGGCCCTGGAGAAGGTCGACAAGGCCATCCTCTTCATCGACGAGATCCACACGATCATCGGCGCCGGCGCCACCTCGGGCGGCAGCATGGACGCGTCCAACCTGCTCAAGCCGGCGCTGGCGAGCGGGCGGCTGCGGTGCATCGGGTCGACGACGTTCAACGAGTACCGCCAGATCTTCGAGAAGGACCGGGCGCTATCGCGGCGCTTCCAGCGCGTCGAGGTGAGCGAGCCGAGCGTCGAGGACACGGTCAAGATCCTCGAGGGCCTGCGCCCTCAGTACGAGGATTTCCACGGCGTCGAGTACGACGCCGAGGCGCTGCGCGCCGCCGCCGAGCTCTCGGCCAAGTACCTGCACGACCGCAAGCTGCCCGACAAGGCCATCGACTTGGTCGACGAGAGCGGCGCCGCCAGGAAGCTTGCCGGGGGCGAGGCGCGCGTCGTGGGCGTCAAGGACGTCGAGGCCGTGCTCGCGCGCATGGCGCAGATCCCGCCGCGCGACGTGTCCACGAGCGATCGCGACCGGCTGCGCACGCTCGAGGGCGAGCTACGCGAGGTGGTCTTCGGGCAGGACGAAGCCATCGAGCGGCTCGTGTCGGCCATCAAGCTCTCGCGCGCGGGGCTGCGCTCGCCCGAGAAGCCGATCGGGTCGTTCCTCCTGACGGGCCCCACGGGCGTCGGCAAGACCGAGGTCGCCAAGCAGCTCGCGAAGGTCATGGGCGTCGCGTTCCACCGCTTCGACATGAGCGAGTACATGGAGGCGCACACCGTCTCGCGTCTCATCGGCGCACCGCCCGGGTACGTCGGCTTCGATCAGGGCGGCCTGCTCACCGACGCGATCGCCAAGACGCCGCACGCGGTGCTCCTGCTCGACGAGATCGAGAAGGCCCACCCGCAGATCTTCAACATCCTCCTGCAGGTGATGGACCACGGGCGCCTCACGGACCACAACGGCAAGCAGACAGACATGCGCCACGTGATCCTGCTGATGACGAGCAACATCGGCGTGCGCGATCTGCAGCGACGCGCGGTGGGCTTCGGCGGCGCCGGCGGCGAGGACCGCGAGCAGCCGGGCCTCGACCGCGAGTACAAGCAGCTCTTCAGCCCAGAGTTCAGAAACCGCCTCGACGCCAAGATCCAGTTCAAGCCGCTCGACCCCGCCGTCATGAAGAGCATCGTCGGCAAGTTCGTCAGGGAGCTCGCGGGCCAGCTCGCCGAGCGCAAGGTCACCATCGAGGTCACGCCCGAGGCGACCGACTACCTGGCCCACAGGGGCTACGACAAGGACAACGGAGCCAGGCCGCTCGCGCGCGTGATGCAGGACGAGGTCAAGCGCCCGCTCGGCGACGAGTTGCTCTTCGGGAAGCTCGAGCACGGCGGCAGCGTCACGGTCGATGTCGGCGAGGCCGACGGCGAGAAGAAGCTGGTGTTCCGGTTCGAGGGCCGTGCTTGAATCGCGCGCCATGACCCAGCCTCTCGTCTCGATCCTCATGGGCAGCAAGAGCGACCTCGACGTCATGCAGGTCGCGCGCGACTCGCTCACCGACTTGGGCGTGGCGCACGAGGTGCGTGTGCTCAGCGCACACCGCACGCCCGACGCCCTCTTCGCGTACCTCGCCGACGCCGAGTCGCGCGGCGTCGAGGTGTTCATCGCGGGCGCCGGCGGCGCGGCACACCTGCCGGGCGTCGTTGCCGCCAAGACGACGCGCCCGGTGCTCGGCGTGCCGATCCCGACCGGGCACCTCAACGGCCTCGACGCACTGCTCGCGATCGTGCAGATGCCCAAGGGCATCCCGGTGGCGACGTTCGCGGTGGGCAAGGCGGGGGCGGGCAACGCCGCGCTCTTCGCCGTCGCCGTCCTCGCGGCCAGCCGCCCCGAGCTCGCGGGCAAGCTCGCCGCCTGGCGCAAGGCGCAGGCCGACAAGCTCCTCAAGGAGTCGGTCATCGAGTAGGCGGGCTCGCCCGCGCGAGGCGGGCGCGTGAATGATGCGCCGCCCGCGCAGCGCGACGCGCTTGCACATGACAGATGTTCAGGTGCACCCTTCGTGAGTGAAGCCGCCCCTGGCCGTCGCCAACCCGCCCAACCCCTGGGCCACGACCGACGTCGAGTACCTGGACGGCGAGGCGCCCAGCGCGCCGCTCACGGTCTACGAGGACCGCACGCGCGCGATCCTGTCGCACAACGACAGCCCCGACGTGGGCTTCTCGTGGAGCGTGAACCCCTACCGCGGGTGCTTCCACGCCTGCGCGTACTGCTACGCGCGCCCCACCCACGAGTACCTGAGCTTCGGCGCGGGGACGGACTTCGAGCGCAGGATCGTGGTCAAGCCCGACGCGCCCGAGCTGCTGCGCGAGGCGTTCGACGCGCCGACGTGGAAGGGCGAGCTCGTGGCCTTCAGCGGCGTGACCGACTGCTACCAGCCTCTCGAGGCGAGCTACCGACTGACGCGCGGCTGCCTCGAGGTGTGCGCCGAGTACAGGAACCCCGCGAGCGTCATCTCCAAGGCGCCGCTGGTCGAGCGCGACCTCGACGTGATGCAGGAGCTCGCGAGGGTGGCGCGCCTCTCGATCGCGGTGAGCGTGCCGTTCCGGAACGAGGCGCACGCGCGGGCGATCGAGCCCTTCGTGACGACGCCGGCGCGACGGCTGCGCACGATCGAGCGGATCGCCAGGGCCGGGCTCGACGTCGGCGTGATGGTGGCGCCGGTCATTCCGGGCCTCAACGACGGCGAGATGCCCGAGGTGCTGCGCGCTGCGGCCGGCGCGGGGGCGACGCATGCGGGCATGGTGCTCCTGCGCCTGCCGGGCCCGGTGAAGGAGGTCTTCGAGGCGCGCCTGCGCGACGCGCTGCCACTGCGGGCCGACCGGGTGCTGCGCCGCGTCCGCGAGACGCGCGGCGGTAAGGCGTACGACGCGCGCTTCGAGGTCCGCGGGTGCGGCGAGGGCCCGTACGCCGCCGCCATCCGCACGCTGTTCGAGCAGACGTGCGCGAAGCTCGGGCTGCGGACGACCTTGGAACCCGACGCCGAGACGCCGGCGACGTTCCGGCGATCCAGAGGGCAGATGGCGCTCTTCTAGCGAGGGCGGGAGCTCCGCCGTCCGCGCGCGGTATCGGCATTGCAGTGAAGTCGAGCGCCAAGGAGGCTCGCCATGATCCGGCTCAACTCGCTCTGCTTCACGATCGGGGCTCTCGTTCTGCTGCCGGGCGCGACCGCCTGCGATCGGTCTGGCACCGGGAGCGCGACGGGCACCACCGAGCGCCAGGCCGAGTCCGAATCGGTCGCGGGGGCGCCCGAGGCCCTGCGCTCCGCCGCCGCACCGGAGGCGGTCGCCGTGACGCCCGTGCCGCCGCCGGGCGCGTTTCCCGCGCCGGAAGGACCCGACCTCTCGGGCCTCGACGACGCTGGGCTGGCCGCGGTGATGCAGTCGCTGCAGCTGCGCCTCACCGAGGAGGCCCAGCTGGCCGAGGGGGGCGCACGGAGCCGCGAAGTCCGCGCGCTCGCGCACGATCTGGAGATCGCGCACGCCGGCGCGCTCGGCGCGCAGGAGTCGATCTTCCGGCAGTTCGCCCTGGTGCCACGCGTGAGCGCCGTCAGCGCGCAGATCGACGCCGACGCGCAGAGGGCGATCCGCGCCCTGCGCCGGACGCTCGTCCCCGCGTTCGACGACGCCTACCTCGACCGGCAGGCGCGCGTGCTCGGCGAGACAGTCGCGCTGTTCGATCGGATGCGCGCGACGACCACGAACCGGGCGCTGCAGGCGCAGCTCGACCAAGACCGGGTGCGCCTCGAGGCGGACGTGCGGTCGGTCGCCCGCGTGCAGCGCGACCTCAAGACGGGCGTTACCAGCCTGCAGCCCGAGGCCCCGCGCGGCACGAGCCCCCTGCCCTACTAGGAAGCTCTACGCCGCTGCCCGCGAGCGCGGCGTGGACGACGGCCGAAGCGCACTCAGTAGTTGTACGTGACCGTGTCAGGCTGGCCGCTCAGGGGAAACGCCAGGGCGCGCATGCGCCGATCGATGCACGCGGCGACGCGGTTGTTGCGCGGGTCGACGTTCACCGTCACCCCGAGCGGCTTGCCGTTCTTGACGAGCACGCAGATCCTGGCGTGCGACGAGTCGGCGAGGCCGCACGCGGCCGCCGCGTTGCTGTTGTTGATGGGCGCGCCGAGCTGCTCGCGCGTCAGGTCCTTGCCTCCGGACTTGCCCATCGCGATCTGCTGCGGGTTCTCGTCCTGTGCCTTCTCGCAGCTCTTGCCCGTCGAGAGCCCCACCGCGACGTGCATCTCCTCGGTCTGACCCGTGGCCTTGTCATGATCGAAGACGGCGATGTCGAGCTTGGTGCCCTCGTCGTTGAGCTTGTCGAGGTCGTCCCAGAGCACGATCTTGTCGCCGTGGTAGCCGGTGCGCGTCCTGGCGAGCGGCACCTCGACGCCCTTGGAGCCCTTGCCCTTGGGGTAGACGATGACCGCGTCGCGCTCCTTGACGTCGGGGCCGAGGATCGTCACGTCCTCGTCGGTCGCCTCGATGATGATGTGCACGCCGTCGTCGACGGGCTCGATGTGCACGAGCGCCGAGAAGTCCTTCGCGCCCCCCTTCGCGCACGGCGCGAACGCCTCGGTCGCCTGGACCGAGCCCAGATCGGCGCTGTGGACCTTGTCGGCCTCTCCGCACGGCTTCTGGGCCGCCTCCATCTCCGAGTCGGAGGCCTTGGTCTCGGTCACGTCCTTGGGCGGAGGGGGCGAGCCGCCTCCGCACGCGACCAGGGCTAGGGAGGAGAGCAGCGCCAGGCGGATGCCTTTCATCGGGGCGAGGATAGACGACTTGCGGGGCGCGGTGGACGCGCGCGACGATGCCCCGGTGCGAGCCGTCCTGCCCCTCACTTTCGCGGTCGCGATCGCGCTGGACACGCCGGCGCCGCCGGGATCCGCGCCGGCGCCGTCCGTGATGCCCCCCGAGGGCTACGCTGCGCCGGGAGTAGGCAGCGCCTACGACGACGACCGCGCCCTGGCCGCGCACGCCGACGCCGTGGCCGACTACACGCTGCGCGCCACGCTCGACCCGGGCGCGCACTCCGTGCACGGCGAGGGCACGATCGGCTGGCGCAACGCCAGCGGCGCGCCGGTGAGCGAGCTGTGGCTGCACCTGTACCTCAACGCCTTCAAGAACGAGCGCTCCGCCTTCCTGCGCGAGCGCACCGACGGGCGCGGCAGCGCGCAACTCGCGACCTTCGGCGCCATCGACGTCCGCAGGCTCGTGCTCCGCCAGGGCGACGCGCCGCCTATGGACCTGTGGCCCGCCGCGGAGCTGCGCCGGCCTGGCGACGACGACGAGACCGACGCGCGCGTGCCGCTGCCCCGCCCCGTCGCGCCCGGCGAGCGCGTGCAGCTCGACGTTACGTGGGACGACGCACTGCCGAGCGTGGTCGAACGCACCGGCTTCGTCGGCTCGTTCCACGTGATGGGCCAGTGGTTCCCCAAGGTCGCCCGCCTCGAGCCGGGCGGGCGCTGGGCGCACTTCCCCTTCCACCACCTCGCCGAGTTCTACGCCGACTACGGCACCTACGACGTGACGCTCGACGTGCCCGAGGGCTTCACCATCGGCGCCACGGGGCCCGTCGTGGAGCGGCGGACCGAGCGGGGACGCACGATCGAGCGCCACGTGCAGGGCGATGTCCACGACTTCGCCTGGACGGCCTGGGACCGCTTCGTGACGACGCGCGCGAGCGTCGACGGCGTCGACGTCACGCTCCTGTCGCCCCCCGGCTTCGACGCCGTGGCCGCGCGCGACCTGGCGACGATCCGCTTCGCCCTGCCCTACTTCGGCGTGCGCTACGGGCGCTACCCCTACCGCGTGCTGACGGTCGTGCACCCGCAGATGGACGCAGCGGAGGCGGGCGGGATGGAGTACCCGACGCTGATCACGAGCGTCGGAC
The DNA here is from genome assembly GCA_021778125.1 of Myxococcales bacterium. Classification (GTDB taxonomy): domain Bacteria; phylum Myxococcota_A; class Polyangia; order Polyangiales; family Polyangiaceae; genus Palsa-1150. Next base: position 1,556 of record JAJYCT010000196.1, on the reverse strand, counting down.
CGTGGTGGACGCCGCCCGGCGTGGCTGTGCCCGAGGAGGTCACCATCCACGAGCTCGGGCACCAGTGGTTCTACGGCCTCGTCGCCACCGACGAGGCCCGCTGGCCGTTCCTCGACGAGGGCCTCAACCAGGCGGCGGAGGTGGACGCCCTCGGCACGTGGCGCGGCGCGGGCTCGATGGTCGACTTCCTGGGCCTACGGGTGAGCGACGCCGCCCTGCAGGCGTCCTCGTCGAACGGGCGGGCCCACGACGAGCCCGTGGCGCAGCCGGCGGCCGCGTTCTCGACCGGGGGCAACTACGGGGCGCTCGTCTACGCGCGCACGGCGGCGCTCGTCGAGACGCTCCGCCGCGTCTACGGCGACGAGCCGGTCGGCCGCGCGCTCGGACGCTACGCCCGCCGCTACCGCTTCGAGCATCCCGGCCCCGAGGAGCTGCTCGCGGTCTTCGCCGAGGTGCTCGGGAGCCGCGTGGCCAGCACGATGCGCACGGCGCTCTTCGGCAAGGGCTGGGTCGACTACGAGGTCGAGCAGGTCCGGGCCGCGCCGGCGCCCAGGGCGGCGGGCCTCTTCGGCGATGGCGACAAGCGCACCAAGATCGAGCCGGGGGGGCGCGACGAGGGGGGGTTCGAGGACTCGGTGCTCGTCCGCCGGCGCGGGACGCTCGCCTTCCCGGTCGACGTGGCGATGACGATGGCCGACGGCACGACGCGCGCCGAGCGGTGGGACGGCGAGGGCGAGTCGCGGCGCTTCGCGTGGCACGACGCCGTGGCGCTGCGGTCGGTCGTCGTCGACCCCGACGCGCGCGTGCTGCTCGACGCGACCGTGACGAACAACCACGCGTCGACCGAGGAGGGCGGCGGAGGCTCGCTCCGGACGCTCGAGCGCGCGGCGTACGCGCTGTCGCTCGCGCTGCAGGCGGTGTCGCCGTGACGCTCGAGGTCCTGCTCGCAGGCGACGACGCGGGCGGCCCGGCGCTTGCTTCCCTGCCGACCCACGCGGTGCGCGCGCGGCGGCGGCCGTGGGCCCTCGCGGGGCTCTGGGCGTGGGAGTCGGCGGTCGCGCTGGTCGCCGCGGCCCCCGTGGCGTCGCTCGTCAACGCGGCGTACGGGACCGACCCGGCAGGCGACGCACCCCTGTTTGCGCCGGGCGGGCGCGCGCTGCTCGACCTCGTCTGGCGCGAGCCGCGGGGACTGCACGCGTCGGCGATGGGCGCGCTGGCCGTGCTGGCGCTCGGCGCCGTTCTGGGCCTCGTCCCGCTCGGCGCGACGCTCACCGCGCTCTCGGGCTGCGCCCGCGACGGGCGCGCCGCGGGCTGGAGGGCGTGCCTGTCCGAGGGCGTACGCCTCGTCCCACTGATGGCGCTCCTGGCGCTCGCGGCCGTCGCCGGCCAGGCCATCCTCGCCGTCGCGGGCTCGGTCGCGAGCGCGCTCGTCGAGGCCGGGCTCCACGACCGGCTGGGCGAGGCCCGGGCGCAGCAGGTCGCGGTCGCGATCGCGCCGCTCGCCGCGGCGGCGATCGCGGCGGTCGTCGCCGCGCTCGACCTGGCGTGCGCGGCGG
>JAJYCT010000195.1 GCA_021778125.1 Myxococcales bacterium | reverse complement strand
GCGGCGACGCGGTGACGGTGCGCTTGTGGGGATGCACGAGCCGGCGCGTGATCCGCCTGCGCGACGTGCGGCGCGCCGACGCCGCGCGCGTGAAGCGCTGGAAGGACGCGAAGGCCATCGCCGACCTGAAGGCGACGCAGGCGCGGAGGTGTGGATCGTGAGCGCGCCCGACTTCTTCGCTCGTCTCGTGCAGCTCGACGCGCAGCTCGCCGCGCACGGCTTCCCGGCGCTGTCGCCGTTCTGGCGCCGCACCCTGCGCGCGTTCTTCCGCGGCAAGCGGCGGCGCCTCGTCGTGCGCGTCGGACGCCGAGGGGGCAAGAGCACGACCGCGGCCAAGCTCGCCGTCGCGTGGGCCCTGTTCGGCGACTGGACCGTGCCGCCCGGCGACGTCGGCACGATCCCGTTCCTGTCGGTCGACCGGACCGAAGCGGCGCAGCGCCTTCGCACGATCGCCGCGATGCTCGACGCGCTCGGGGAGCCCTACGCGCGGCGCGCGGAAGAGATCGAGCTGACGTCTCGCCCCGCCGTCTTCCGCGTCGCGTCCGCGAGCCTCGGGGGCGTCGTGGGCTTCACCTCGATCCTCGTGGTCGCCGACGAGGTGGCCCGCTGGCGCGACACCGAGACCGGCGCGAACCCCGCCCGCGAGGTCGTCGCGTCCCTGGCGCCGACGATGGCGACGCAACCGGGCGCGCGCATGCTGCTCGTCTCGTCGCCCTGGAGCACGAGCGACTACCACGCCGAGGCCGTCGCCCGCGGCAACGACGCGCATCAGCAAGTCGCCTGCGCCCCGAGCTGGGTCGCGAACCCCACCTTGACCGAGGCCGCGACGCGCGCCCTGGAGCCCGACGCGCGGATCTGGGCACGTGAGTACCTCGCGCAGCCGTCCGACGCGGTCGCGTCGATCTGCTCGGCGGACGAGTATGACGCGTGCGTCTCGCCCGGCATCACGAGGCGCGAGGCTCCCGCGGGCGGACGCTTCGTCATCCTGACGGACCCCGCGATGCGCGGCGACTACTGGGTGACGATGGCGTGCGGGCGCGAGCTGCGCGCCCGCGACGACGGACAGCTCGACGACGAGCTCGTCGTCTACGCGCTGTCGATCCTGCGCCCGACGTTCCTGCACAAGATCACGCTCGACGAGGGCATCGCCGACGTCGCCGCGATGGCGCGCGCGTTCCCGGGCGCCATCTACAGCGACTCGCACTACGCCGACGCCACCGGCCCCGAGCTGGTCAAGCGCGGGCTCCGGTTCGTGGAGCTGAAGAACACGCCTGCCGCCATGAGCGGACGGATCGCGAGCCTGCAAGTGCGCCTGACCTCGCGCCGCGTCGCCCTGCTCGACGAGCCCGAGATGCGCCGCGAGGTGCTCGGGGCGCAGCTTCAGCTACACGCGGGCGGGCGCATGACGCTGCGCGCTCCCGAGCGCCGCGGCATGCACGACGACGTCGTCTCGTGCCTCTTGCTCGCGTGCGACGAGACCACGGTCGCCAAGCTCCCGGTCAACGACTCTGAGGTCGTCGTGCGCAGCGACGTCGCGTGGCACGCCGACACGCGCTCGCTCGACGTGGACGTTCGCTACTACACGCGCGTCGGCGCGCACCTCGTGCCGCGCGAACCGCCCTACGGCTCGCCCGCCTACGAGGCGTGGGCGCTCCGCATGATCGCCGAGGGCGCGTGGACGCCGTCACTTCACCGATGGGTGCGCGAGCACCCCGAGCACGACCCCCGATTGCCCGAGAGGAGAACCTGAAATGCCCCCCGTTGCATTGAGACCGAAAGAGCCGACGAACGACACGATCGCGTCGGCTGGTCACGTCGACACGAGCCGCGAGCGCCTCGACGCCGTGAGCGCGCGCGACCTCGGCGACGACGCCTACGCGCGCGACGGCCGCGACGTCGTCGTGCGCGCCGTCAACGCGCTCGAAGACGCGCGCCGCCTGCTCTGGAGCACGGCCGATCGCCACGTCGACCGGATCGCGATGGCCGAGGGCGTGATCCAATCGATCGGCGACGAGCGCGCCGCCGTCGCAGAGGGCGCCATGTTCCCCGGTGACGGGACGGCTGGCTTCGCCGCTGCGCGGTCCGCGGCGCAAGCCAAGGTGCGCGCCGGCTACGCGGCGCAGGTGACGCGCGAGGTGCTCGCGCTCCCCGCCGTGCAGAAGCAGGGCGCCGAGGTGGCGACCGCCGCGAGCGATGCCATGCGCGCGCTCGCCGACTACGTCGCCTCGTCCGCGGACGACTACTACGGCCCGCGCGCGCTGAGCCGGAACGCGGGCGTGTTCGACGTCGCGCGAGTGCATCGCGTCGGCACGCTGGAGCACGAGCTTCGCAACGAGCCGCCGCAGTCGTGGCGCGACCGATACGAGCGGCTCATGGCGCGGGGCGAGACGGACAAGCTCGACCTGCTCGACGAGGCGCTCGCCCCGCTCATCCGCGAGGTCAAGGACGCGAGCGACGCGCAGCTCGTCGCGCGCTTCCGCGTCCCCGGCAACATGGCGCGCAAGGATGCCCCCTCGGCCGCGCGTGACGTCGCGTTCAAGCTGGGCAACCTCATGACCGAGCGCCGCCGCGCGAACGAGCCGCCGAGCCTCGCTGCGCTCCAGTGGTGCGCCGCGACCCTCGCGGGGTGCTTCTACGAGCTGCTCGGCACCTATGCGCCGCTCATGGCCTCGCCCGACTTCGCGCGCCGGTTCCTCGGCGACGCCAACGCGCAGGACGCGGCGGCGCCGTGGGGCGTCGAGCCCGAGTGGGTGGCACGTCGACTGCCGCCCGCGGGAAGCCCGCCGCCCGGCTGGTCGCGCATCGTGGGCCGCACGCGCCTCGGCGCCGTCATCCGCGAACCGAAGGGAGCGTGAGCCATGCCGCACGACCTTTCCGAGCTGCCCGAGGACGATTCCGACCTCGCATCGCTCGCGCCCGACGAGGCCGAGACCATGCGCAAGCTCCGCAGCGGTGAGCGCTCCGCGCGCAAGCACGAGCGACACCTCGCCGGCCTGGCGCACGAGCACGTGAAAGCCGAGCACCTCGACGACGCGCTCACCGCGTACGCGTCCCACGTCCGCGCCGGCAACGTGCCCGCGAAGGGCGAAGAAGACGCGCACGCGAGTGCGTTCTTCGCGCGACACGCGGCCGAGCACCCCGAGCACGCGCGGCCCGCGCCGCCGCCGCTGAGCACGCACGACCTGAAGAAGAAGACGGGCGCCCGCTGGTAGCCCACGACGAAAGGAAGAGACCATCATGGCATCGAAGCAGAGCGGAACGATCCGAGACCCGAGTGCTCCCCCCTTCGCGACGAAGGGCGGGACTCCCGTCAGTCCGACCCCGGGCACCACGAAGGGAACCGACTTCAGCTCGACCCCCTTCTCGCAGGCGCCCAAGACCGGCGCCTCGCACGTGCCGGAGAACCGCCCCACGGGCGGCCTCCCGCCCGTGGGGCGCGGCGGCGCGATCCCCGGGCGCGTCGACCGCCCGCAGGAGCCCGTCCGCGCTCCCGCCGATCGCGTCGCCATGCGTGACGCCGGGCGCAACGGGCCGGGCATGACCGACGGCGCGGCCGCGCTCGCGCGTGGCGGTACGGCGGGTGTCAGCAACGGGAGCCCGATGCGCCTCGGGGGCTCGTCGCCCACGCCGACAAGCTCCGAGCCAAGGCGGACGTAGCTCGGCGTGCCGGTCGACTGTTACTGCCCGCGCTGCGCGCGGAGTGTGCGCCCGCCAGCTGACGCGCCCTTCGGTGCGCGGGCGCCGAGGAGAGCCCAGAAGGTCAGACCCAGCGCACCGGAGACGCGCACGAGCGTGCGGATCGTCGCGTTGACACGCCCTGCCTCCAGGCGCTGCCATCTTCTCCAGTCGACGCCCGCGCTATCGGCCGCATCCTCCTGGGTGAGCCCCGCGGCGACGCGGGCACGGCGGATCCGCTCCCCGACCTCCCGTCTTACGTCGATGTCGCCCGTCCGTCGCACGGCGCGAGCAGACGGCGAGAGCATGCATCAGACCACGGCACTAAAGTACCGTTAGGCGCTATGCTTTCTGGGGCCGGAGGACCCAATGAGAAGCAGCGCATGGTTCTGGGGCGGCTTAATGGCACTAGGAACCGCCTGCGGCTCATCGGCCGGTCCCGGCTTCGAAGTGGACGCGGGCGGCACCACCGACGCGGGTACCACCGAGGCCAGCACCGGGGGGGATGCGACGAGCACTGGTAGCCGGACGTGCACGCCAGGCCAGCAGGTCTCTTGCGCGTGTGCTGGAGGGGCGAGCGGCGTTCAGGTGTGCGCCTCGGACGGCAGCGGGTTCGGCCCGTGCACCGGGTGCACCTCTGGGAGTAGCAGCGGTAGTGGCAGCGGCAGCGGCAGCGGTGGGTGCGTCCCCCTGAGCAAGTCGCAGGTGTGCGCCGACGGGGGTGTCTACTGCGGCGCACACACCGATGGCTGCGGCGGCACTGTGGATTGCGGTAGCGACTGCGGTGCGACGTCGGAGTGCGCGTGCAACTCAAACGCGGGCTACTGCTGCCTTCCCTGGGGCACCGGCTGGGCATCGTGCACGCAGCCGGGGATGTCCTGGGGCGGAGTCCAACCGCTGTGCGGGACGACCAAGGACTTCTGTGGTTGCGCGACGACCTGCCCGCCGTCCTGCGCCTACGGTACCTGCCAATCCGGCGCCTGCACCTGCTGGCGCTATCCCGGCTGGGACGCGAACTGTGCCAACTACAAGTACCCACCCAACGCGGTGGTCTGCTCATCCGCGGGGGGGGCCCCTGCCTCGGGATGCACAGATCTCACGGGGCAAGGGGAGGCATGGTGCTGCCCCTAGCGGGGTGCCTCGCTCGCATTCAGACAAGCGTCCGAACGAGAAACGCCCCCGCGGAGCTGCTCGCCGAGGGGGCACCCCCAGCGCCGTCGCCGAGGTCGCGCGGTGCCTCGTGTGCGGCGCCATCGACCCCTGCGCCGTCGTCGTCCGTCCCCATCTCGCCGAGCCTCTTCCGGTGCACGCCGACCCGTAGCCCCCGGGGGCTGGCTTGCACGCCGACCCCAGGTGTGCGACTCTTTGCATTGCAATGGCGGACAGAAGCCGACGCAAGGCGTCCAAGGTGGTCGAGTTCGAGCCGCTCGACGAGGTGATCTCGGAGGAGCAACTCGTCGTGCGCATCCCGTCGCGACTGCTCGCGCAGATCGACGAGGAGGTGCAGCGCATGCGGCAGGAGATGCCGGGCGTGAGGTTGAGCCGCGCCGATGCCGTTCGGGCGCTCATCCTCGACGGGCTGCGAGCGCGCGCGGCGCGTCGCTGAGATGAAGACGCCCCCGCGCCGGTGAGCACGGCCGGCGGCTGGTCCGAACAGTTGGAGGTGTTCGAACATGAGCAAGGTAGCAGCAGAAGACGCCACCTATCGTGCGTATCTGGACGGGTACCTCGACGAGCGTGGCTTGGCGGATGTCGAGTCGCTTGTCACATCGGAGCCGCTCGAAGTGCGGCTTGCTCGCGCGCTCGGCGTGCAGGGGCGGATCCGCAAAGAGGCGGTCCTCTCGCGGGATGCGTTGAGGGAGAAGATCACAGCGCTCGGGGACGGCCAGTCATGAAAGGCTCGAACGCAGCTACCCAACGCAGCGGCGCGGAGTCGGCCGGCGACAACTGGCGCGTGTTCGCGGAAAACGACGAGGGCACGCCGCGGTACGTGCTCGCGGTGTGGGTCGCGCCGGGCGTGCGTCGCAAGGCGCGGATCTCGTCGCAGAAGTACCCCACGCGCGACCTGCGCGCGCGGTTCGCCGTCGCCGCCGCCGCGGAGATGACGTTGGAGTACGAGCGCGAGCAACGCCAGGCGCGCGAGGTGGTCACGCCCGCGCCGACCACCGAGATCACGTTCGACGACTTCGCGCGCCAGTGGACGAGCGGTGCCCTTGCGAAGCGCTACCCCGACCACGTGAAAGAGAAGGCGACGGCCGGGGGCGACGAGCAGAAGCGCATCGCCCTGGAGCCGGTGATCGGGGCGGTTCCCCTCGCCCGCTTCACCCTGGAGGACGCCGAGCGCGCGATGTCGTCGCTCCCCAAGACGGCGCAGGAGGCGGCGACGCGCCGGCAGTACGCCCAATTCATCCACCGCGTGCTCGCGCTGGCTGTCTACCCGGGGCGCATCATCACGCACTCGCCGCTGCCCAAGGGCTTCCTACCGAAGATCGGCCCCGGCAAGGCCAAGACGTTCTTGTACCCCGACGAGGATCGGGCCCTCTTGGCGAGTGACGCGCCCTTGGGGCGACGCGTTCTGTTCGGCTTCATGGCCCGCGAGGGCATGCGCAGCGACGAGGCGCGCGGGCTCCAGTGGCGCGACCTCGACCTCACCCGCGGCGCCGTGCGTCTCGACGAGAACAAGACCGACGACCCGCGGACGTGGGCGCTCGGGCCCGACGTTCGCCGGGCCCTCGTGGCCTGGCGCGAGCTGCATCCCGAGGCGGCCGACACCGATCCCGTGTTCGTCGATGACAAGGGCGCGCCGTTCCGCGCCGACGGCCTGGCCGACGCGCTGCGCGCCGACTTGAAGCGCGCCGGAGTGAACCGCCCCGAGGTGTTCGATGCGACGTCGAGCCGCCTCGCGCTGCGCGCCCATGACCTGCGCGCCACGTTCGTGACCCTCGCCCTCGCGAGCGGTCGCACCGAGGCATGGGTGACCGACCGCACCGGCCACAAGTCGAGCGCGATGGTCTACCGCTACAAGCGCCAGGCGCGCCTTGCGGCCGACCTCGGCCTGACCTGGCTCGCGCCGCTCGGCGAGGCGATCCCCGAGCTGCGCGAGCGCGCCGCCAACGGACTCAGTCCCCACCTGGCGGGACAAACCCCTGTCCCCCCCTGTCCCGCGCCCGGACTTGTGGTTCGTGAGGTTCCCTCGCAGTTGCCGGTTTCGAACAAGCTCGCGACCTTGACGCACCATGAGGGGGCCTCGCACACCGCGGTTTCCCCTTTTAATCCGTCGGTCGTGGGTTCGAGTCCCACTGGGCCCACCCGAGGGGGAACCAATGAGGAGACGAAGCTCGAGACGCTCGTCTGGGCCTCTCCTCACTTCTTCTCGTGAATCCTCGGCCCGGGAGGAGGGTTCGCGACGAGTCGGCTACGCTCGTCGCCCATGATCTCCACGCGCGAGCGCGCGGCTCGCGAGCAGAGGATGCACGGCGTCGGAGCCGTCGAGCTCTTCGCGCCCGGGAGGGGCCCCGCGTTCGCGGCGTTCCACGGCTTCGGCGGGACGGCGGCCGAGATCCGGCCGATGCTCGACGCCGTGGCCGGAGCGGGCTTCGCGGTCGATGGCGCGCTGCTCGCGGGCCACGGCTCGCGCGTCGAGGAGCTGCAGGATCAGACGTTCGACGCCTGGGTCGACCAGGCGCGCGCGCGGGCCGAGTCCCTCGCGGCGCGCACCGGCCGCGTCGTGCTGAGCGGCTTCTCGCTCGGGAGCCTGGTCGCGATGCAGCTCGCGAGCGAGCAGCCCCCGTGGCTCGCCGGCCTCGTGGTCCTGGGCAACGCGCTCACGCTTCGCCCGCACACCAGCGTGCCGCTCGGCCTCTTCTCGCTCACCGGGCGGCCGATGCCCGATCTCTACCTGCGCAAGCCGCGCGCCGCCGACCTGGTCGACCGCACGCTCCTGCCGACCATCGTCACCTACGACCACCACCCGCTGCGCTCGGCGCTCGAGGTCTACCGCGCGGGGCGCCGCGTGCGCGACCGCGTGCCGCGCATCGCCTGCCCCACGCTCGTCCTGCACGGCAAGCGCGACCTCGTCTGCCACTGGCGCAACGCCCCGTGGCTCGCCGAGCGCCTCGGCACGTGCGACGTCACCGTGCGCCTCTTCGACCACAGCGGCCACGTGCTCGCGTGCGACGGCGAGCGCGACGAGGTCGCGCGCGAGGTCGTGCGCTTCATGCAGCGCGTCGCCGATCGGTGACGCCGAGCGAGGCGAGGAGAAGACGCGGACGGAGGGGTCAGTGCTGGCCGGTCGAGCCGAGGCCGCTGGCGCCGCGCCGGGTCGGCTCGACGCTCTCCACGAGGACGAGCTCCGCGCGCGCCACCGGCGTGAACACCAGCTGCGCCACGCGCTCGAGCGGCGCGATCGTGACCGGCGCGTCGCTCAGGTTCACGAGCAGCACCTGCACCTCGCCGCGGTAGTCGCTGTCGATCGTCCCCGGCGAGTTGAGCACGGTGAGCCCCGAGCGCGCCGCCAGGCCCGAGCGCGGCCGCACCTGCCCCTCGAAGCTGCGCGGGATCGCGAAGATGAGCCCCGTCGGCACCTTCACGCGCCCGAGCGGCGGCACGACCAGCGGCGCGGCGAGCGCGGCGTGCAGGTCCATCCCCGCTGCGCCGTCGCTGTGATAGCGCGGCAGCGGCACGTCGACGGGCCCCGTGCGGGCCACGGCCAGGCGAACATCGGGCAGGCTCACGAGGGTGAGTAGACCAGACCGGGCGCCCCCGCGCACGCGCGCCTTGACGCCCCCCGCCCGCCGGGTAGGTACCGGTGTCGATGGCCGCCCGCGAGCTCGTCCTCATCCTCGACTTCGGCTCGCAGTACACGCAGCTCATCGCCCGGCGCATCCGCGAGCAGCGCGTCTACTGCGAGATCCACCCCTGTACGGTGCCCTTCGACCAGGTGCGCGCGATGAACCCGCGCGCCGTGGTGCTCTCGGGGGGCCCGTCGAGCGTCTACGGCGAGGGCGCGCCGACGGTCGACCCGCGCGTCTTCGAGCTGGGCGTGCCGGTGCTCGGCATCTGCTACGGCCTGCAGCTCATCGCGCACCTGCTCGGCGGCAAGGTCGAGGGGGCGAGCGCGCGCGAGTACGGCCACGCGCGCGTCGTCGTCGAGAAGAACGAGGGCATCCTGCACCGCTTCGCCAAGCGCGAGGCGCTCGACGTGTGGATGTCGCACGGCGACCGCATCGCCGCGCTGCCGCCGGGCTTCCAGACGATCGGCGTCAGCGGCAACACGCCCTTCTGCGCCGTGGGCCACGCCGAGAAGCGCATCTACGGCGTGCAGTTCCACCCCGAGGTCGTGCACACGCCGCGCGGGGCCGACATCCTCGCCGCGTTCCTCTTCGACGTGGCGGGGCTGCGCCCCACCTGGACGGCGGGCGCGTTCACCGAGGAGGCCGTGGCGAGCGTGCGCGCGCGCGTCGCCGCCGACGAGCACGTCATCTGCGGCCTCTCGGGCGGGGTCGACTCGTCGGTCGCGGCGGTGCTCTGCCACAAGGCGCTGGGCGACCGGCTCACGTGCATCTTCGTCGACAACGGCCTGCTCCGGCAGGGCGAGGCCGAGCAGGTCGTCGCGACCTTCCGCGAGAGCTACCACCTGAACCTCGTCGCGGTCGACGCGCGCGAGAAGTTCCTCACGCAGCTGGCGGGCGTCACCGATCCCGAGCAGAAGCGCAAGATCATCGGCCGCGTCTTCATCGAGGTCTTCGAGGAGGAGGCGCGCAAGGTCCGGAACGCCCGGTGGCTGGTGCAGGGCACGCTCTACCCCGACGTCATCGAGAGCGTGTCGTTCAAGGGGCCGAGCGCCGTCATCAAGAGCCACCACAACGTCGGCGGCCTGCCCGAGAAGATGCACCTCAGGCTCATCGAGCCCCTGCGCGAGCTCTTCAAGGACGAGGTGCGCGCGGCGGGCGAGGAGCTCGGGATGCCCAAGGACCTGCTCTGGCGCCACCCCTTCCCCGGCCCCGGCCTCGCCGTGCGCTGCCTGGGCGAGCTCACCGAGAAGCGCCTCGCGACGCTGCGCGCGGCCGACGCGATCGTCACCGACGAGATCCGCGCGGCGGGCCTCTACGACACCATCTGGCAGGCGTTCGCGGTGCTGCTGCCCGTGCGCAGCGTCGGCGTCATGGGCGACGAGCGCACGTACGAGGAGGCCTGCGCCGTGCGCGCGGTGGTCTCGGTCGACGGGATGACGGCCGACTGGGCGCGCATCCCGCACGAGGTCATCGCGCGCATCTCGAACCGCATCTGCAACGAGGTGCGCGGCATCAACCGCGTCGTCATGGACGTGACGAGCAAGCCGCCGGGGACGATCGAGTGGGAGTGAGGGCGCACGCCCGCCTCGCCGCCGGCGCGCTCGCGCTCGGCCTCGCGAGCCTCGCGGCCGGCTGCGCGGTCGGGCCCCGCACCCCGGAGGCGGCGCCCACCGTGTCGATGCGCATGCGCGGCGCGCCGGCGGACGCGACGGTCATCATCGACGACCAGGTGCTCGGCACGCTCGAGCTGGTGATGGCGCGCGGCGTCGCCCTGCCCGCCGGCGTGCACTACATCACCGTGAAAGCCCCCGGGTATTTCCCCTGGGACCGCGAGGTCGAGGCCAGGCTGGGGACCGGCCCGATCCAGCTCGAGGCGAAGCTCGTCCCGGTGCCCGACTGAGCGGGCGCCCGGCCGAACCCCTTGACGGGACGCGGGATTCAAGTCAGTTTGCGCCCCCTCGACATGTCCAACCGCGCAATCTGGAACGTCCGCAAGCGTCACGAGTGGCTCGCGAAGCCCAAGAAGAGCCGCCGCATCAAGCGCGCGGCTCGTCTGCGCTGCGGGCTGCAGGAGGCGCTCGACCGCCGCGCCGCCGCCGCGCCGCCGTCC
>JAJYCT010000003.1 GCA_021778125.1 Myxococcales bacterium | reverse complement strand
CCTCGACCCCGACCCCGACCCCGACCCCGACCCCGACCCCGACCCCGACCCCGACCCCGACCCCGACCCCGACGGCTCCCGATCGCGCCGCCGTCTGGCTCACGCTCGGCGCCGGGGTGGCTTTCGCCGGCGTCGGCGTCGCGGGGCTCGTCGAGAGCGGCGCGGCGATCAGCAACTACAACGCCGACCCGTCGTGCCCCTCGATCGGTGCCCCCATACGCCCGGCCCACTGCAGCGACTACGTCAACGCCGCGAACACGTGGAACACGATCGCCGTCGTCGGGTTCGTGGGCGGCGGGCTGGCGCTCGCCGCGGGCCTGACCCTGTGGGTTCTGTCGCCCTCTGCGCCGGCGGCTTCCGGCGTGGCGTCGCTGCGCTGCGCGCCCGGTCTCGCCGCCGTGTCGTGCGGCGGCGCCTTCTGACGTCGCCGATCGCGGGCGGCGCACGGTGGCACGCCGGTGCTGCCCGCCGTCTCCTTCGGTCTGCTTCTGCTCGCGGGTGCCGGGTGCCGCCGCGCCCGGGCAGGCGTGCGGCTACATCTCGGACCAGAACCCGTGCGGTTGCGACACCTGCACCTGCGCGGGTGGCGCCTGGCTTTGCGGGCCCGCCTGCGGCGCCCTCTTCGACTGGGGCGAGGCCCCCGACGCGAGCGCCGACGCCGACTCGGCGTCGCGCGGGGCGCTTGGCGCGCGCGCTGACCGTCCCTATCCTCGCGGCGTTGTCCGCCACGTCCTCTTCGCGCCTGCACGCGTCCGGGCCCCCGGCCAGGGCGCGCGTGCTCGTCGTCGACGACAACGTCGAGCTGGTCGGCACGCTGCACGCCGTGCTGATGACGTCGGATCTGCCCGGCGGAGCCCCCGGACACCCGATCGAGGTGGTCACCGCGTCGCGCGCAGACGAGGGGCTGGCCATCGCGCGCGAGCACGGCTTCGACGTCGCGATCGTCGACGTGAAGCTGCCCGACGCAAGCGGCGTGGACCTCATCGCGAAGCTGCGGGCCGCGTGTCCGTTCGGCGAGGTCGTCCTCATCACGGGGTTCGCGTCGATGGACGCGGCGATCGGGGCGCTCCGGTCGGGTGCGTTCGCGTTCATCCCGAAGTCGTTCCGGCCCGAGGAGCTCCTCTCGACGATCGAGCACGCGCTCGAGAGGGTGCGCATGGCGCGCGAGCGCGACGAGCTGGAGCGGCGCTACCGCGCGGTCGTCGAGCTGACCGACGTGCTCGTCGTGGGTCTCGACGCCGACCTCCGGGTGGCGCTGCTCAACCGCAAGGCGTCGGGCCTCGCGGGGATCGAGCCCGGGGCCGCGCTCGGGCGGCCGTTCCTGGAGAGCTGGATCCCGGAGGACGATCGGGCGCGCGTGCGCGAGGCGCTCGCGGCGGCGCGCGCCGGGCGGACCCCCGAGGTCGAGGCAGGGTTCGTGGACCTGGCGCAGGCGGGGACGCGCTCTGTGGTGTCGTCGCGCGAGCTGCGCTCGGCGGCCGCGCGCCGCGTGCGCTGGCACCTGTCGATGGCGCGCGGAGCGAGCGCCGAGGCGACGCTCGTCTACGGCATCGGCGTCGACGTGTCGGAGCGGCGAGCGCTCGAGAAGCGCGCCGCGGACGCCGAGGCTCTCTCCGCGATGGGGACTCTGGCGCTCAACCTGGCGCACGAGATCCGCAACCCGCTCAACGCCGCGCTCCTGCAGCTTCATCTGATGGGGCGCCACGTCGACAAGCTCGCCGTGGACGACGAGACGCGGGCCGCGCTCCGCCGCAAGGGCGAGATCGTCGGCGACGAGATCGGGCGCCTGAGCCGCCTGCTCACCGAGTTCCTCGAGCTGGCGCGCCCGCGCGCCATGCTGCGCGAGCCCGTGGCGCTCGGGAAGCTCGTGTCCGACGTGCTCGATCTCGAGCAGGGCACGGCGGCCAATCGCGGGATCGTGATCGAGCGCGACGTGGCGCTGGACGCGGCGGTGCTCGGTGACGCCGAGAAGCTCAAGCAGGTCGTGCTTAACCTCGTGATGAACGCGCTGGAGGCGATGCGCGAGGGCGGCACGATGCGCGTGGGCGTGGCCGGAGACGCCGGGCGTGTACTGCTCGTCGTCGAGGACACGGGGATTGGCATCGAGCCGACCGCGCTCGCGCAGGTCTTCGATCCGTTCTTCACGACCAAGGAGGCCGGCACGGGCCTTGGCCTGTCGATCGTACGGAAGATCATCGACCAGCACACGGGCGAGGTGCAGATCGAGAGCAAGCGCGGCAAGGGCACGCGCGTCGTCGTGTCGCTTCCGCGCGGGGCGGGAGCGTAGGGGGAGCACGCGCCCGAACGGAGGCGCAGGCCGAGGTGACGACCGCCCCTAGCGGCCGGGGGGGCGCAGCGGAAGGGCGCTGGTCGAGACCGGGGGCGGCGGGATGCGGGCGACCTCGGGCTCGCCGGCCGAGTCGATCGCCGAGAGGCCCGCGAACAGGCGGTCCATTCCGACCTCGAGCGCGCCTTCCTTCTGGAAGAGGCCAACCACGCGCACCAGGCGCAGCGACGTCGTCTTGCCGAGATCGATCTCGCGCTCGACGAACGACTCGAACGACGGGAAGCGCTTCGCCTCGTACAGGCGGCGCGTCTGGATGTCCTTGAGGACGACGCCGATGTCGAAGAACGTCTTGAGCAGGTTCTTGCGCAGCGTCTTGATCTGCGCGAGCGCCGCGTGCAGGTCGCGGACCTTTTGCTTGATGTCCTCGGCGTTCTCCGGCGTGCGGATCGTCGCGCGGGCGCTACCCGGAAGCGGCGGCTCGGCCGCGCGGGCACGGGCCTCGGCCGCGTGCTTGGCGGCGTGGCGGGCGGCCCAGGGGGCGGCGCCGCGGAGCCCGAGCTTGCGCTTGAGCGGCCCTTCGTCCTTCGCTGCACCCCCTTTGGCGGGGGGCTGCTTGCCGCCGCCCGGCGCCTTCACGGAGGCCTTGGTCGCGGGTGCCTTCTTGGTCTTGGCCATGTCGTTCTCGGTTCGGACGAAACGCTTCGGGCCGTTTACCAGAAGCGAGAGCCTGGCGTCTACACGGGAAATGCGGGCTAGCCGACCTTCGGGGAGATTGTGGCGTGTCCTAGCTCGAGGACACGCTCTACGCGGGCGAAACGAGACCGGGCTATGTTCGGCCGCGTAGCCGTGGCCGTCCTGACAGCGATCGACGCCGACGACGTGGCCGCGCTCGGCGCGGCGTACGGGCTGCCGGGGCCGCTGGTGGTGGAGGGGATTGCCGCCGGGAGCGTGAACTCGAACTATGCCCTCGAGGCGGGAGGGACGCGCTACTTCCTGCGCCTGTACGAGGAGCAGGACCGGGTGGGGGCGGCACAGGAGGCCAGGCTACTCGACCGGCTGGCCCGGGCTGGGGTGCCGGTGGCGGCGCCGCTGCCGCGGCTCGACGCGCAGCGGGTGTCGACGGTCCGAGGCAAGCCCGCCGCCCTGTTCCCGTGGCGCGGCGGGGGGATGCGCTGCCAGGCGGCGGTGGCGCCCGACGACACGGCGCGCGTCGGAGAGGCGCTGGCCCGGGTGCATGCCGCCGGGGCAGGCGAGGCGGCGCCTCCGGGGCGCTTCGGGCCGGCGCAGCTTCTCTCTCGCCTCGACCGCATCGAGGCGAGCGGCGACGGGCGCGTCGTCCCGGTCGTGCCGCGCTTGCGCGAGGCCCTCGGGCGCGTGGCGGTCGCGCGCGACGCGGGGCTCCCCGCGGGCATCGTCCACGGCGCCCTCTTTCGCGACAACGTCCTCTGGCGCGAGACCGGCGAGGTGTCCGCGCTGCTCGACTTCGAGAGCGCCTGCGCGGGGACGTTTGCCTACGACCTGGCCGTCACGGTGCTCTCGTGGTGCTTCGGCGACGACCTGGACGGCCGGCTCGCTGCGGCGATGTGCGCCGGCTATGAGCGCGTGCGCCCTCTCGGGGAGCGCGAGCGCGCGGGCCTGCACGCCGAGGCGGAGCTGGCGGCGCTGCGCTTCACGATCACGCGCATCACAGACTACGCGATGCGCGTGTCCGCGGGGCCTCGCGTGGTGAAGGACTGGGCGCGCTTCCTGAAGCGCTTCGAGAAGCTCGAGGCGCTCGGGCCTGCGGGGCTGCGCGCGATGCTCTGGCCTGCGTGGGGGCGCTAGGTCCCGACGGGCGCGCTCGCCTCGACCCGCATCCGCGGCGCCCACAGGTCGGCGCGCAGCTTCACGAGCACGTCCCTCACCCTCGCGAGCGCCGCCGCCTGCCCCTCGACTTGCGCCGTGGCCGTCTGCTCGTCACCGCGCCCGGCGTCGCGCGCGTCCTTGGTGGCGTGGAGCACCTCGACGATCTCGCGGTGCAGCTCCTCGCCGGCGCTGACGACCCATGCGTCGAGCTTCTGTACGAACTCGTCGATGAGAGCGTCGAGCTTGGGCGCGACCTTCTTGGCCGCCTCGCGCATGACCTCGGGCGCGAGCTCGTTCGCGCGCCTCTTGAACTCCTCGTGGATGCGCCCTCGCGCGAACATCGCGAAGATTGCCGGGCCCGCGACGGCGAGCACACCGCCGGCCATGAGGTTGACGGCCATGAGTGCGACGCCGCCGAACATCAGAGCCACGACGCCGACGTCGTAGCGGATGGTGTCGACCTGGACGTCGAGGCGGCGCGCGTCGGCGCCCATCATCCCCGCGACCCGTCGCGCGTTCTCGTGGGCGTCCTCGCGGACGAGCGCGACGGTCTTCTCGGCGAGCTGCTCGAGCTGCATGGCGATCTCCCGGGTCTCGTCCTCGGCCCACTGCCGGTAGGCGTCCTCGAGGAAGGCAGGGAGATACTGCTTGAGCTCCCCCGGCTTGGCGGAATCGATCACGTTCGGGAGCTGGCGGATGACGTCGTCGACGAAGCGATCGAGATCCTTGCGCGTGCCGGTCTTGATGGCCGCGACGTCCTCGCGGATCCGTCCCCTCCGCTGCTCGATGGTGCCTGCCTGGCCCGCGAGGTCCTTCTCGAGCGCCGCGATGCGCCGCTCGATCTCGTCGGTCTTCATCTGGATGCTGCGCCGGCTGGCGTCGACGCCCCTGTCCAGCAGGTCGGCGACCCCGAGGCCCTCACCGAGGGCGTTGTCGAGCAGGATTCGGCCGCGCTCCTCGGCGAGGAAGCGCGTGAGGTGCGCGACGAGAGCGTTCAGTCCGCTGCCCTCGCGGTCGCCGGCGAGGGCGCTCGGCGCGCTCACGGGGTAGACGACCGGGTCCTTGACGAGCTCCGCCAGGTGGTTCTTCGCGTAGGCGAGCGCCTCACGCCGCTCGTCGGCCGAGAGCAGGTCCCACTTGGTGATGACGAAGACGATCTTGTCGCGCGACGCGCCGAGCAGCTTGTCGTGAAGGAAGACGCGCTCGCTCTCCTTGAGGATCTGGCCCGCGTCGAGCAGGAACAGCACCGCGTCGGCGCGCGGGATGTAGCTGTACGTGATGTCGGCGCGCTGCAAGGACAGGTCGTTCACGCCTGGCGTGTCGACGAGCAGGATGCGCTCGCGCAGCAGCGGCGCAGGGTGGCCGATCTCGAGGTAGTCGACGTCCTCGGACGAGGCGCCGCCGCCCACGGCGAACCGCGCCGCCTGCTCCCAGGGGATCGCGCGCCGCTCGCCGGCCGTGGTCACGACCGTCGCCTGGGGGTGCTCGGCGTAGCGGATGTGGTGGATCGCCGCCGTCGTGGGGGTCACGCCGGTCGGAAGCACGGCCTCGCCGAGCAGCGCGTTCACGAACGTCGTCTTGCCGTGGTTGAACTCGCCCACCACGACGAGGTGGAAGCGGTCTTCCTCGAGCTTGTGCACGAGCTCGCGATCGACGCGCTCGCGCAGGCTGCGCGTGCCGAGCGCGCTGGCGACGTCGCCCAGGCCGTGCAGCGCGCGCACCACGTCGTCGCGCCGCTCGAAGAACGCGTCGAGGGCAGGGGGGGGGACGGCCGGGGTGGTGCTCATCAGGAGTCTCCCTTGAGGAGGGCCGCGACGCGGCCATCGACCTCGCTCATCGTCAGGCCCGCGGCGGGCTTGCCGAGCGCCTTCTGGAACAGCGCGCTCTCGCCGAACGTCCGCATGGCCAGCACGCGCTTGGGCAGCCACGGGTGTGTCGCGAACACTTCCATGTACTTGCCGATTCCCTGGTTACCCTCGCGGTGCTGATCGAGGAACGCGTCGAGGTCGAACTCCTCGTAGAGCTTGCGCGAGCCCACGGCGAGTTTCGTGATGGCGCGCTCCGACGCGGCCTGGTTCCTCGCCACCAGCATCCCCGCCCGGTCGCACGTGATCTCGGCCCGCCGCGACCACCCGCGCAGCGCGACAAGCGCCGGCTGCAGGATCCACGGCAGGAACATCCCCGCCATGTACGTGAGGTAGTGAAGCGCAGTGAGGTAGGCGACGTGCGAGTTGTGGATGTGGCCGCACTCGTGCCCGATGACCGTGAGCAACTCCTCGTCGGAGTACTCGTCGACGAGGCCCGAGTGGACGACGATGAACGAGTCGTCGTTGGTCCCGAGCGTCTGCGCGTTGAGGTGCGGGCTGCTCACGACGAAGACCTGCGGCATCGCGATCTGCAGCGTGTCGCACGACTGCTTGGCGAGGGCGTGGATGCGCGGGAACTGACGCTCGCCGACCTTCACGGCCTGGCCGAGAAGCTGGTGGGCCCCCATCTGCTTGAACAGACGGACGCTCGCCTCCACGGCCATGGCGACCGCTCGCGTGTTCTCGAACGCCACGCGCGACTGTCGGTCGAACGTGTACGTGTATTCGTGGCCGGTGGTCTCGGCGCCGCCCCCGGCGCGCTCGGCCTTCTTGCGGGCGACGAAGGTCTCGAAGTCCAGTCGCGGTGCCTGCGCCATGTGCTGCCGGTCCTCCGGGCGAAGAGCCTAGGCAGCCTGGACGTGGGCCGCCAGCCATGGAGACGTGCGACGGGGTCTCTTCGTTCCATGCCCCCGGCCGATTTCACTGGGTGCGGACGCCTCCGCTCACGAACCGCGTCTCGGAGGAGGCGGTGCGGAGCACCCCCGCCGCCACGATCACGACGCCGGTGGCGATCGCCGCGCCCGCGCCCACCAGGCCCCATGTCGCCCACGCGGGCCACGTCCGGTCGTGGGGCCCGTCCGGCGGGTTCCAGGTCCACGGGGCGGGGGCGCGCCAGGCGGCGAAGGGGCCGCAACGACCCGGCTCGCACAGCGCCAGGCTCACGCCCTCCGCGTTGGGGAGGGCGGCCACCCACGTCTCGCAGCGGACGCCGGAGGCATCGACCGTGTCGGAAGCCGTCCGGTGCACCCGCCCGAGATCGCGCGTCGAGCACGGCGGCGGTGCGGGCGCGTCGACGTGGACCGTCGAGGTTCCCGGGGGCGCCTCGAACCACGTCGCCCGGGCGGGGGAACCGTCCCACGCGACGACCACCGCATGCGGCCCTGCGCGCAGATCGAGCGTGGCGCCCTCTCTTGCGATGCCGTCGACCGAGAGCTCCGCGCCCGCCGGGACCCCGTCCAGCGTCACCGTGGCCCGGGGTGGTGACGACGTGGGCACCTGCTCGCCCAGGCCCGCCACGCGGCCGCCGTCGAGCGCGTCGGCGCGCGCCCAGGCCCGATCCGCCGCCGCCTCGTCGACCGGCGAGAGGCGCCGGAACCGTGTGGCGCGCGCGCGCTCGACCTCGGCGAGGAGCCACGCCGCCTGCGGGAGCTCGGGGTGGGCCTGCAGGAGTGCCGCGGCCGCGGAGATCGCCCGATCGACCCCATCCGCCTCGTGCGCCACGAGGGCGTCGCGCGCCCGCTCGATGAGCTCCTCGACGCGGTCTGCGACGGAGAGGTCCACCGCGAGCGCCGGCAGTGGCGCCGGGGCGGGGGGGGCGAGCGATACTCCGCGCGAGCGCGCCCAGGTCGTCACCGCGCGCGACTGCGCGGCGTCCGGTGGCGCCGGCGCGATCCACACGAGCGTCGCGGGCGCGTCCATCGCGGCCATCGCGCGGAGTCAGCCCGCTCGGTCCTGCAGGGCCTCGAGCACCTTGTCGACGTGCCCGTCGACCTTCACGCCGCGCCACGCGCGCGCGAGCGCGCCGTCGGGCCCCACGAGGAAGGTCGAGCGGATGACGCCCTCGACCTTCTTCCCGTACATGACCTTCGTGCCCCAGGCGCCGTAGGCCCGGTGCACGACGAGGTCCGGATCGCTGAGCAGCGGGAACTTGATGCCGATCTTGTCCTTGAAGCGGCAGTGGCTCTCGATCGAATCTCGCGAGACGCCGACGACGGCCGCGCCGGTCCTGGTGAGCTTGGCCACGGCGCGCGTGAAGTCCTGCGCCTCGCGCGTGCAGCCCGGCGTGCTGTCCTTCGGGTAGAAGTAGACGACCAGCCACTTGCCGGCGAAGTCGCGCAGGCTGACGCGGCCGCCCTCGTCGCTCGCGAGGTCGAGCGCCGGCGCCCTGGAGCCGACCTCGAGGGGGGCCTGGGGCTTGCGGGCGGTCTTCGTGGTCGTCGTCTTGGACGGGGTCTTGGATGCGGAGGTGGTGCGTGCGCTGGCCATCGGCCCACGATAGTATGCCTGATCGGCGCCCGTGCAGATCAACTTCGGCGGCCGCGAGATCGCCCTCAAGCTCGTCTACTACGGCCCCGCGCTGAGCGGGAAGACGACGAACCTGCGTGCGCTGCATCAGCTCACGAGCGATCAGGCGCGCGGCCGCCTCATGACGCTCGAGACGCGCGACGACCGGACGCTCTTCTTCGACATGCTCCCGGTCACACTTCGCGCCGAGGTCCCGGCGGGCGGGATGGCCCTTCGCATCAAGATCTTCACGGTGCCGGGACAGGTTCTTCACGCGTCCACCCGCAGGCTGGTGCTGCAGGGGGCCGACGGGATCGCGTTCGTGGCCGACTCGCAGCTCAGCGAGACAGAGCACAACGCCGCGTCCTTCCTCGACCTGCGCCGCAACCTGAGCGAGCTCTCGCTCAGCCTCAGGTCCTTCCCCGTGGTCATCCAGTTCAACAAGCGCGACCTGCCCCAAGTCCGCCCCGACCAGGAGCTCGCCATGCTCGCGGGGCGGGGGCGCGAACCGGTATTCAAGGCGAGCGCCGTGACCGGGCAAGGCGTGCTCGAGACCTTCTTCGGCCTCCTGCACATGACGTGGACCAAGCTCGACGCCGAGCACGGCCTGGCGTCGATGATCGGTATCCCGGCGGCGGAGCTCCTGCCCATGGCCGCGCGGCAGCTCGGGATCACGACCGACGTGCGCGAGCTCCTGGGCGCCAGCCTGGGAGGTAGGCTCGACGTGGGCCACGGAGGCAGGTCGTGAGCGCGCCCTCGCCGGAGATCGCGGTCGAGGATCTGGTCCTCGCCGATCGCGTCCGCATCGAGGACCTGGTCGATCGCGAGGGCCTCGAGGAGCTGTGCCGGAGCTTCGTCACGCTCTTCGGCATCCCCGTGCGAATCTACTCGGTGGAGGGCGCGCTTCTCGCCGACGCCGCGAGCGAGCACGAGCTCTGCGCCTACGTGAACACGCTGCCGCAGGGGCGTCGGGCGTGCGCGGCCACGGTGTCGGGCGTGCGTTCGCAGGATCCGGGGGCGGGCGGGGACGTGGCCCGGCCGTGCTTCACCGGCGCAGCGTACCGGGTCATGGCGATCCAGTACGAGGGCCGGCGCGTGGGGCGGCTCATCGTCGGGCCCTTCTTGCCGTCGGACGTGAGCGGGCCCCCCGCGTCACTGCTCGCCGTCGATCCGGCGCTGGACGCGGAGCGCGCGCGCGCCCTCCTGCAGAAGGTTCCGCGCGCCAAGGCCGACACGATCACGCGCATTGCCGCCCACCTCAAGGCGGCGCTCGATCTCATCCTGTTCTCGGGGCACAAGGCGCACGTGACGAGCCAGATGCACCTGGCCAGCGTGCGCGAGAGCTATCGGCAGCTCGAGGAGAAGACCGCGAAGCTCCAGGAGGCGTTCGACCGGCTCCGCGAGCTCGATCGCCTCAAGTCGAGCTTCCTGGCGACGGTGAGCCACGAGCTGCGCACTCCGCTCACGTCGATCATCGGCTACAGCGAGATGCTCTCCCAGGGGCTGGCCGGCGCGCTGTCCCCGGAGCAGCAGGAGTTCGTCGGGACGATCCACGACAAGGGGCAGCAGCTGTTGTCGCTCATCCTGGGGCTGCTCGACCTGAGCAAGCTGGAGAGCGGGACGATGCGCGTGCGGATGAGCCGCATCGGGATCGAGCCCGTGCTCGCACAGGTCGTCTCGACCCTGACGCCCACGGCCCGCAAGAAGGGCGTCGAACTGCGCATGGTCGTCGAGGGCACGCTAGCGGAGGTGAAGGGGGATCCGGAGCGCCTGCGGCAGGTGTTCATCAACCTGGTCGAGAACGCGCTCAAGTTCACGCCGCAGGCGGGCGCCGTGACGCTGCGGGCGCGAATGGTCGAGGACGCCGGCGACGGAGACGGCGAGGGCCTCGTGCTGCTGTCGCCGACGCGGACGAACCTCGAGGTGCGCGTGGAGGACACCGGCATAGGCATCCCGGCGCGCGAGAGGCCCCGCGTGTTCGATGCGTTCTACCAGGTGGACTCCTCGAGCACGCGCGAGTACGGCGGCACCGGGCTCGGGCTCTCGATCGTCAAACGCCTCGTGGACGCGCACGCCGGGACCGTGCGCATCGAGGACAACGCGCCGCAGGGGACCGTCTTCGTCGTTACGCTTCCGCCTCCGGCGCCCACCGCGCCGCCGGAGGTCCGGTCGCCGGGCTGACCGCGGGCACCGATGAACGAGCGGCAGCGCATCGCGATGCTGGCGCGTGTTCTCGGCGCGGACGCGCCCGGCGTGGTGAGGGGGATCGGCGACGACGCCGCCGTGCTCGACGCGTCGGGGCGGCTCGTGTGGACCATCGACGAGCAGGTCGAGGGCGTGCACTTCCGGCGCGACCTGGTGTGCTGGCGCGACGTGGGGTGGAGGAGCTTCATGGCCGCCGCGAGCGACGTCGCGGCGATGGGGGCGGAGCCGTGGTGCGCGCTTGCTGCGCTCGTGCTCCCGGAGGATCTCGACGACGCGTCCCTCGGGGCCCTGGCCCGAGGGCAGCGGGAGGCGGCGGTCGAGGCGCGTGCGCCGATCGTCGGCGGAAACCTCTCGCGGGGTCCCGTGCTTTCCGTGGCCACGACGTTCCTCGGCCGGTGCACGCGCGCCATTGAGCGACGCGGAGCGCGTCCCGGGGATGGCGTGTGGCTGGCGGGGCGCGTGGGGCTCGCGGCGGCGGGGCTGCGCGCCCTGTCGTCGGGCAGGAAGGGGCCCGGGATCGAGGCAGCGGTCGACGCCTGGGCGAGGCCGCGCGCCCGGTTCGAGGAGGGAAGGGCGATGGCCGCAAGCGCGACGGCCGCGGTGGACATCTCCGACGGCCTGGCGGGGGACATCGGGCACCTCGCCGAGTCCAGCGCCGTGCGCGTCGTGCTCGACGCGCACACGCTGCTCGACGACGAGGACCTCGTGGCCGCGGCATCCGTCCTCGGCGTCGCCGCGCTGGAACTGGCGCTCTACGGGGGAGAGGACTACGCGATCGTGGCGACCGCGCGTGAGGTCCTTCCCGGCTTCCGTCGTATCGGCGAGGTGCGCGATGGCGCGGGGGTGGCCGTCCGCACGGACGAAGGCGAGCGGCCGGTCGCGCCGCTCGGCTTCGATCACTTCACAGGCCCGAGCAAGCCGCCGGCAGCTTCTGGGTCTTGAGGATCGCGCGCAGCTGGGCGAACGCCGGATCGCTGCCGCCCGGCCCGACCTGCGCCGCCAGCATGTCGCACTGGGCCGCAAACGACCCGAGGAGGGGGTCGTGCGTGGCGCGCAGCTCGTTGCAGCACTGCTTGATCTTGAGCTGGTTCGGGTTGACGGCAGGGCCGACCCACTTCTTCTTCTTGGCCGCGTCCTCGCCCGCGTCCTCGCCTGCGTCCTCGGTCAGCGGGGCGAGGTCGGTCACGCTGGGCGTCGGCGCCGGCGCCGCAGGCTCCCCGGCGTCCACGACGGGAACGGGCTTCTTGGGGCAGCCCAGGACCAGCAGCGGCATCGAGAACGTGAAGATGAGCAGGAGGGCACGGCGAGCAGTCGAACGCATCGGTCTTGGCTCCTCGGGGCTGTGCTACGGTCGAGCAGTCTACAGGGATCTAGGCGTCTTGCGTAGCCCTACCAGGCGGCCTTGCGGATCCGTGGCGTGTCCTACGTCGAGGACACGCCCTACTCGAGCACGCGCTCGATCGTCTCGATCTGGGCGATCGCGGCGCGCGCCTGTTGCATGACCTCGCCTTGCGCCGCCCGGCGCACGCCGTCCGCGGCGCGATCGAGGGCGCGCGTCATCTCGCGCACGGCCTTGCGCGCGCCGCGCAGGTGCGCCTGCAGGCTCGCGCGCGCCGTCACGGCCGGCTCGAGGCGCTGCCAGGTGCTGCGCGCCTGCGCGAGGTGGATCGTGGCCCCGGGCCAGTCTCCGAACTCGGCGTCGATCTCGAGGTGCCGCAGCAGCGCGTCGAGCTGCAGGGCCGTCGTGGGCATCGGGATCGCGAGGAGTTCGCCTGGGCGCAGCCACCGGCACGACACCGGCTCCTCGCCGACGAGCGCAGGCCACGGGGCGGTGCTCTCGGCGGCAGGGGGGCTCGAACGCGACAGGTTCATGGGCGGTCTCCTCGTTCGCGGCACGCATCTCTGACACGCGGGGTGGCGCCGTCACAACGCGCCGGGCCGGCCCAATCGCGTCTCCTTCGCTGCGGGAAGAAAAGTGCGGGGGGCAACCTGTTGAAGGCCCGGGGGCGAGGCTGTTAGCGTCCGCCGTGGAGCAGTTGGGCCTACATTGAAGAGACCGTCGGAAGCGCAGCGAGACGCGTCCCCGCAGGCGCCGCGTCCGTTTCTCAAGTGGGCGGGCGGCAAGGGTCAGCTCCTCGAGCAGCTCTGGCCGCTGCTTCCGGCCGGTCCCTTCGCGCAGTACTTCGAGCCCTTCGTGGGCAGTGCTGCGCTCTTCTTCGCGCTGCGCCCGAAGAGCGCGACGTTGAGCGACGTCAATCGGGAGCTCATCGACTGCTACCGCGCCGTGAAGGGACACGTCGATGACGTGATCGCGGCGCTCGAACAGCATCGATACGACGAGGTCCGGTACTACGAGGTGCGCGAGCAGCAGCCCGCGGCCCTGGCGCTCGCGGCGCGCGCGGCGCGCACCATTTACCTCAACAAGACCGGCTACAATGGCCTCTATCGCGTCAACCGCGCCGGCCGGTTCAACGTGCCGTTCGGGCGCTACACCAACCCGGGCTTCCGCAGCCCCGAGAGCCTCGAGAACCTGCGCGCGTGCGCGCGGGCGCTGCGGGGGGCACGGGTGTGCGTGCGCGACTTCGGGGAGGTCGTTCGCCACGCGAAGAAGGGCGACTTCGTCTATTTTGATCCGCCGTACGTGCCGCTGTCGGACACGTCGGACTTCACCTTGTACGTGCCGGGGGGCTTCGGGCCCGAGGAGCAGGCCCGCCTCGCGACGGTCGTCGACGCGCTGACCGGCGCCGGCGTGGTCGTCATGCTCTCGAACTCCGACACGCCGATGGTGCGCGAGCTCTACGCGCGCTACCGCATCGACACCGTGACCGCGGCCCGCAGCATCAACTCGCGGGCGAGCCGGCGCGGCAAGGTGCGTGAGGTCGTCGTCCGCAACTACTGAAGGGCCGACGTCCGGGGGGGCCTACTGGGGCCTACTTTGCGGCAGAGGGCCTTGGTGCCGCACTTGTCGCGGCGTCGCTGTGTGTCGCGGGGGAGTCGCGAGGGTGACTGCACTCCCCTCTGCGGATCGCCGAGAGGCAGCTGGTGAGAGCCTAGGCGCTGATGCCGCCCGGCGCGCCCGCTCGGGCGGCGAGGGCTTCTCTGACCGAGAGCACCTCGAGCCTGGCCGACCTGGCCGACCGGATGAGTCGGTCGAGATCCCTCGGACGACAGCCGTACGCGCTCGGCCGGTCCTGCACGTCATGGGTGAAGACGATGAGCCAGGCGCCGCTCGACGCGGCCCGGTCCAGGTACGGCTCGACGGCCTCGATGCGCGTCTTCGATTCCTCGAGACCGACCGCCTTCAGCTGGCCGAGATCCAGCCGGCGCCTGTTGAGACCTGCGATGACGCCGCGCGCGCAGCCGAAGCGCCGGACCGCGAGACGCTTCGCGCCGATCGTGGCGTCGCCGTACGGGTACGCAAACGACACGAGGGGTACGTCGCCCACCCGCTCGCGGACGAAGCTCTCGTTTCTCTCGATCGAACGCTCGAAATCGTGTCCATCTCTGCGCAGGCAGCTCTCGTGATCGAACGTGTGGCAGCCGATCTCGTGCCCCGCGGCGTGGATGGCCTCGAGGTCCCCGGGCCCGTACATCCGTTGTCCGGCGAAGACCGTCCCGTAGAGCGCGCCGCACACGTAGTAGGTCGCGCGCACGTCGTGATCCCGCAGGACCCGTCCCCCCTCGGTCCAGGACGTCTGCGCGAAGTCGTCGAAGGCGATGCTCAGCATGCCGACGGAGCTGCGCTCGCCTAGTATGCGTGGACGCACTACCCGGGCCAGGCCCCGCCGGACCCTGTCGATGTGCCTGGTCAACTCCACGCTCGATTCTCCCCTCCCGTGATCAGCCCGGATTGCGCCCCCAGCGGGTCTCCCATGCCATCGCCTGCCGCGCGTTGATCTCCTCGGTCGCCCTCTTCTTGCCCTTGAAGAGGCAGGCCCACTGGTAGCGGCGAAGGAACGTGCGGAAGTCTGCGTCCCCGTAGCGCTCCCGTTGCTCCAGCATCGCCTTGAAGTACCCGTGCATCATCGCCAGGCCCCCGGCGACGATCGGCGGGCGCGTCATCCGGTAGAGGGCGCTCGCCATCATGTACGCGGGCGGCGTCCCCATGAAGTACTGCCCGAACCCCCAGCGCGCCCGGCCCGTCCACCAGTTCTTGTGGCTCGTCCCCATCGGGCGAAGGTGCACGAAGCGCAGTTCAGGAGCGTCCCACGATACCGCGATCCACCCGAGCTGGCGACAGCGGTGCCCGTCGATCCCGTCCCACATGATCTGGCGGACGAAGCCGCCGATGTCCTCGAAGCAGCGCGTCCTGTAGAACTTCGTGGCGCCCACCGAGTTCTCGTCGCCGATCTTCTCGGAGACGAGCCCCTGCGACGTCGAGAGCGGAAACGTGACGTGCGCATCCGACGCGCCGGGCGGGATGAAGTACGGCTTGCCCGAGCACGTGCCGATGCGCGGCTCGGCCTCCATCCGGTCCATCAGGTCCGCGAAGTAGCGAGGGGGCAGCACGAGATCGAGGTCGAGCTTGCAGACGTAGTCGAACTCCGACGGATCGATCGTTTCGTAGCCCGCATAGAAGGCCTCGATGACCCCGGCGCCAAGCTTGCGTTCGCCCCGGTCGGCGCGACGCACGACACGGATGAACGGGAAGCGCGCCGCATACTCGTCGAGGATCCGCGGCGTGTCGTCCCTGGAGCCGTCGTCGACGATGACCCACAGCGTGGGCCGCTCGCTCTGCGACGTCACCGAGTCGAGCGTTCGGCGAGCGCACTTCGCCTCGTCGCGGCAGGGCGTGATGACACAGGTTCGACGCGCGTTCATCTCGAGACTCTCAAGCTTGGCACCGGGGGACCCGGACGCATAGGGCCCCGGTCAGGGGCGCCCACGGATCGGACGTCTCGCCGTCCGGTCCTGGCCAGCTCTTGAGTCCGCGTCGTCCTCGCTCTACCTGCGCTGCCCGCGGCGTCGACGGCCGAGGACGAGCGCTCCGAGCGCGAGGCAGCCCGCCGCGGACCAGCCGTTGTCCGTCCGGCCGGGGGCGACGTCGCAGCCGGCGCCGGGCGTCCCGAGGTTGGCGAAGCCGACGCCCGACGACCCTCCGTCGGCGCCGGGCGTGTCGCCCGTGCCGGACGTCCCGCTCGCCGAGCCGGCCGTGCCACTTCCTGCCGTGCCGGTGGAGCCGCCGTCGGCGCTGCTCTGGCTCGTGCCCCCGTCGGTGTGGCTCGAGCCGGCGTCGCCGCGGCTCGTGCCCGCGTCGGCGCTTCCCGTGCCCCCGGTGCCTCCCGTGCCCGCGTCGGGATCGTCCTCGATCTTCGCGTACCGGATCGCCTCGAACGTGTCGCCCTCGTAGGCGATGTTCACCGTGGAGCCCGAGCACGTGACGGTGCTCGTGAACTCGCGCGCGTAGGGCTGCGACGCGCTGCATCCTGGCTCCTCGAGGAAGACGGCCTTCGAGCCGGGCGTGATCCACTCCTTGAACAGGACGATGTGCCCGCGATTGGGCGAGCGGTTGGCCGCGTCGCCCGGCTTCATGTCGGCGCACTGGATCGCGCTGGTCACCGTCGTGTCGTACGGCGCGAAGTCCGCGGTCGTCAGGCCCGGCGCCGGCAGCTCCCACGCCCACGACACGAAGCCGGAGCAGTCGGAGCGGTACGGATCCCAGGCCGCGTTGCTCTCGCGCTGGCACACCGAGGAGCACGCGGTGTCGGGATCCGGCTGTCCGTTGGGGCTCTGGCAGTACAGGAGCTGGGCGTTGACCCACTGCTCGGCGTTCGCGATCGCCGTCGAGCGCGCCACCGGACTGGAGAGGGCCGCGGAGCTGGTGGCGGTCTTCTCGAACGACGTCTCGTCCGACTCGTGCGGGCCGGTGCCCGCCTGCGTCGCGGGCGCGCCGGAGCACGCAGAGAGGCCGACGACGCCGGAGGCGAGCGTCCCGAGGACAGCGGAGCGCGTGACCATGGTGGGTGACCGTTCTCTAGCCGGGATCGTGCCACACGAATCATGCGGGCCCCGTGGCGATCCGCGATCATGCTCGCGCCCCGTCGCTCGCGCCCCGTCGCGGTTCGCGACAGCTCGCGATCCGTCGCGACGGTTCTTTTCCGCGGCGGGTGGAGCGTCAGGTGAGCGCGCGCAGGTCGAGCGCCCCGTCCCGCACGGGCGGGCAGAAGTAGTATCCGCCCGAGACCGGGCGCGTGAAGCGAAGGAGCCCGTCGACCACGCCGTCGTCCAGGCCGGCCATCCGGCGCAGGACGCGCTCGTAGGGGTCGAGCGAGGCGCCGTACGCCACAAAGAAGAGCCCGTGCTCGCCCACGGTGCCCCAGGGCATCGAGCGGCGGAGCATGAACGCCGGAGGGTCGAAGGTCTCCTGCGCGGCGCGCTTGACGTGCGCCGAGGGCGGCGCGTCCGGCAGCTCCTCGTTTGTGTCGAGGCTCCGGCCGATGCTCCGGTCGCGCTCGTGCTTGGGCAGGGCGGCGAGCCGGTCGAGATCGTGCACCCAGCGCTGCGCAGCGACGAAGCTGCCGCCGTCGAGACCCGCGCCGTGGCCCGCGACGATCGCCGTCCGTTCCGCCGCGTCGCCTCTAGGGTTCTCGGTGCCGTCCTCGAATCCGCTGAGATCCCGCCCGCCGGCGTACTGAAAGCCGTGCACGTCCTCGTCGACGCGGAACGCGTCGCCCAGCGCGGCCACGAGGCTGCGCC
Organism: Myxococcales bacterium; assembly: GCA_021778125.1. Lineage (GTDB taxonomy): Bacteria > Myxococcota_A > Polyangia > Polyangiales > Polyangiaceae > Palsa-1150. The sequence goes on along the minus strand of JAJYCT010000003.1, from coordinate 26,785 downwards.
CCGCGTGCAGGAGCTCGCCGGGATCGTCGCCGCCAATCGACGCGAAGACGGCGCCCTGAGTGGACGGAAACGTCGTACCCGGCCCGGTCAGCGAGGGGAACGGGCGAAGGTCGCGCAAGAACGAGACGGCGAGCAGGGAACGACCGACGCCGACGACCGTGCGATCGTCGGCGCGGAGCGTTCCCACGCGCGCGAGGGCCGCGCGCGGCTCGGCCCCTGGCTGCAGGCCAAGGACGAGGAGCCGCGCGTGGCGGCCTACGGGGTAGAGGATGGCCCTCTGGGACGGTGCGCTCATGGCGCACGATGCTACCTCAGCGGACGCTGCGTCAGCTGCAACCCATCGAGTTGCCGCAGTTGAGGCACTTGTAGCAAGCGCCGTTGCGGACGGTGATGTGCCCGCACACGTCGCAGACCGGGGCGTCGCCCATCATCGTGTCGAGCTGTGCGTCGAGCGGCGAGCCGGCAAGGCCGTCGCCCAGCCCCTCGTCCATCGCCGCGCTGCGAGCGGTGGCCTCGCGCGTGTGCGGCAGCGAGCGCGTGTCGACGCGCGCCTCTGGGGTCGCCTCCGGCAGGCGCCGCAGGCTCGGCGGCTCCGGCGGTACCTGGCTGTCGATCTCCGGCTTGATGTGCGCCAGATCGTAGCGGTGCAGGTACTCGACGCCGAGCGTCCGGAAGATGAAGTCGACGATCGACGTCGCGAACTTCACGTTCGGGTGGCCCTCGACCGGCCCCTGCGGCTCGAACCGCGTGAAGGTGAACTGATCGACGTACGTCTGCAGCGGCACGCCGTACTGCAGGCCGATGCTGACGCTCATGGCGAAGCAGTTCATGAGCGAGCGGAAGGCGGCGCCCTCCTTGTGCATGTCGATGAAGATCTCGCCCAGCCGGCCGTCCTCGTACTCGCCGGTGCGGAGGAAGATCTTGTGCCCGCCGACGCGCGCCTCCTGCGTGAAGCCGTGACGCTTCTTCGGCAGGCGTTCGCGCTGACCGTAGAGGCGCGTGCCCGGCGTGATCGGGAGCATGAGCTGCGGCGTCGCCGCCGAGGACTCGGCCACCGGCGTCAGCAGCGGCTCGGCGGCGAGCGTGTCTCGCTTCTCTTCCTTCTTCTTCTCGCCGCCGGTCGACAGCGGCTGGCTCGCCTTGCACCCGTCGCGGTAGAGCGCGACGGCCTTGAGGCCGAGGCGCCAGCCCTCCTCGTAGACGGCCTCGACGTCCTCGACGGTGGCGTCGTGGGGCAGGTTGACCGTCTTGGAGATCGCGCCGCTCAGGAACGCCTGCACAGCGCCCATCATGCGCACGTGGGACATCGGCGCGAGGAAGCGCACGCCCGTCTTGCCGCAGCGGTTGGCGCAGTCGAAGACCGCATAGTGCTCCTGGCGCAGGTGCGGCGCGCCCTCGATCGTCATGCGGCCGACGATGACGTCGCTGGCCTCGTCGATCTGCGTACGGGTGAAGCCAAGGTGCTCGAGGAGGCTGAAGCCCTTTGTGCTCCGGTGTTCCTTGGTGGCACCGAGGCGCTCGTAGGCCTCCTCGCCGACAACCCAGGCGGCGAACGCGCTGTCGAGGTCGAACACCCCCGGGATGGCGGCTTCCACCTTCGCCAGGTCGGCGTCGGTGAAGCCCTGCTCTTTGAGCGTGCGGCGGTTGACGTGCGGCGCCGTGAGCAGCGTGTTGGTGCCCGAGATGTACGCGACGACCTCCTGCGCCTCGCGGTCGCTGTAGCCGAGGCGTCGCAGCGCGCCCGGAACCGTCTGGTTGACGATCTTGAAGTAGCCGCCGCCCGCGAGCTTCTTGAACTTCACGAGCGCGAAGTCCGGCTCGATGCCGGTCGTGTCGCAGTCCATGAGCAGCCCGATCGTGCCCGTGGGCGCGAGCACCGTGGCCTGCGCGTTGCGGTAGCCGTGCTGCTCGCCGAGGCGCACGGCGTCATCCCAGTCCTCGCACGCCGCGCGGTAGAGGTCGACGGGGCACGCGTCGCGGTCGACGGCGTAGGCGTGGTCGCGGTGCATGCGCATCACGCGCAGCATCGGCTCGCGGTTCTTGGCGAAGCCGGGGAAGGGGCCCTTGGTGCCCGCCATCTCGGCGCTCGCGCGGTACGCGTGGCCGCACATGATCGCGGTGAGCGACGCGGCGATCGCGCGGCCTTCGCGGCTGTCGTACGGCACGCCGAGCGACATCAGCAGGCTGCCTAGGTTCGCGTAGCCGAGACCGAGCGGGCGGTAGTCGTGGCTGTTCTTGGCGATGGGCGCCGTCGGGTAGCTCGACAGGTCGACGAGGATCTCCTGCGCGACGAAGAAGACGCGGCAGGCGTGGCGATAGCCCTCGACGTCGAACGAGCCGTCCTCACGCAGGAACTTGGTGAGGTTGACGCTCGACAGGTTGCAGGCCGTGTCGTCGAGGAACATGTACTCGGAGCACGGGTTGGACGCGTTGATGCGCCCCGAGTTCGGGCAGGTGTGCCACTTGTTGATGGTCGAGTCGTACTGCACGCCCGGGTCCGCGCAGCCCCAGGCGGCCTCGGCGACCTGACGCCAGATGTCCTTGGCCTCGAACGTCTCGCAGATCTCTCCCGTGGTGCGGAAGCGCGTCTGCCACTTGCCTCCCGCCTCGACGGCGCGCATGTACTCGTCGGTCACGCGCACGCTGTTGTTCGAGTTCTGGCCGCTGATCGTGTGGTACGCGTCGCCGTTGAAGTCGGAGCTGTAGCCGCCAGCGATGAGCGCGTGCGCCTTCTTCTCCTCGCGGATCTTCCAGTTGATGAAGTCCAGGATCTCGGGGTGGTCCATGTCGAGGCAGACCATCTTGGCCGCCCGGCGCGTCGTGCCGCCGCTCTTGGTGGCGCCCGCCGCGCGGTCGAACACCTCGAGGAACGACATGAGGCCCGACGACGTGCCGCCGCCCGAGAGCTTCTCCTGCTTGCCGCGGATGGACGAGAAGTTCGAGCCGGTCCCCGAGCCGTACTTGAAGAGGCGAGCCTCGGCCTTCACCAGGTCGTAGATCGACATGAGGTCGTCCTTGACCGCCTGGATGAAGCACGCCGAGCACTGCGGGTGCTCGTAGGCGTTCTGCGTCTCGGTGACGGCGTCGGCCTCGGCGTTCCACGCCCAGTTGCCGCCGGAGCCCTCGATCTCGTACTCGTGCCACAGCCCCAGGTTGAACCACACGGGAGAGTTGAAGGCGCCGTACTGGTTGACGAGCAGGTGCGAGAGCTCCGCCTCGAACGTGTCGGCGTCGGCCTTGGTGGCGAAGTAGCCGCCGAAGTCGTCGGCCGCGCGGCGGATCGTGCGCGCCAGGCGGTGGACCACCTGGCGGATGCTCATCTCGCCTTCGTCCTTGTTGCCGTGAAGGCCAGCCTTCCGGAAGTACTTCGAGATGAGAATGTCGGTGGCGAGTTGGCTCCAGGTCGACGGGACCTCGGCGCCCTCCATCTTGAAGACGATGCTGCCGTCGGGGTTCGTGATGGTGCTCGAGCGGCGCTCGTAGACGACGGCGTCGAGCGGATCGGTGCCGGGCGACGTGAAGCGACGCGCCATGTGCATGCCGCGTGCGTGCTTGGCGGGGCGTGCCTTCTTCGCGTCCCTGGCGATGGACGTCGCCGCCGCGGTGCGCCCCTTGGTGCTGCCTGCCGTGGCCGCCGGTCGCGTGCCCGTGCCCTTGAGGTGGCCGTTGCGCATCTTGCCCTGCGCCGTCCCGTTGAAGTCCGTCGAGTTTGCCATCGTTCGCCTCCACACGCCCGGCCTGTCGCCGGGCGCACCCCGCCCGTTCGGCCCGTGCTGCTGCACGGGTCCGCTCGGTGCTTGCCCTCGGTTGTACCCAGGTGCCGTTCAGTGAAACGGGCATCCAGGTTGCTAGGTATCGCCTGCCAGTACGTTCAGATATTGTAACGGGGAAAAACGACCAGCCCAGCGAGCCCGGCTGCTGCTCGCATGCGTCTGGGTCCCCTTTCTGACGCGAGCGGGCCACGAACACGTAGCGGGCAGGCGCCTGAGTCTGGACTTCTAACCCCTACATCTTGCGGGTGTCCAGGAAAAAGCCACGAAATGTAGGGGGCACATCGGCGTCCATCGGAGACGGACGACCTACACTTATGGAAGCGCTCGGGATCACTGAACTCGCGGCAGGCAGCGACGCGTGGGGTGAACAGCTGCTCCACCAGCCACCAACAGGGAGCCCCCGCCGGACGGGGAGTTGTTCAGCGGTTTCCCCCAGGGTGGCCGGCGGGCGCCTGCCGCGCATGAGGCGGCGGTGGTCACCCAATCGTTGCCGTTCGCGCAAAGGACCGTTTCAGGCGCGGGGGAAGCCGAGAGGGCCGCGGCGACCTATCTCCTGGTGTCCAAGGAGAACCCATGAAGATCGTCCCCGTCGCCGTCCTCGCCCTCGCCCCGCTCGTCGCCTGCGCCAAGGATCCTGGCAGGGATCAACCGCGGGCGCAGGCCTCAGCGCCCGTCGCCGCGGCCGCCGCGGTCTCCGGACAGGCCTACGCGATCGCCCCGGGCGACTCGAAGGTCGAGTTCACCGGCGCCAAGGTGACCGCCACCCACGACGGCGCCTTCCAGCGGTTCTCGGGCACCGTCGTCGTCCCCGACGGCCACGTCGAGCGCGGCAGCGTGACCGTCGACATCGACATGGACTCGCTCTCGATCGCGCCCGCGAAGCTCCTGGGGCACCTCAAGTCGAAGGACCTGTTCGACGTCGCGACGTACCCGAAGGCGACCTTCGTCTCGACGGCCATCGCGCCCAAGGGGCCGGGCGCCTACGACGTCACCGGCAACCTCAAGCTGCACGGCGCCGAGAAGTCGATCACGTTCCCGGCCACCGTCGTCCTCGCTGGCGACGTCGTCACGGCGAGCGCGGAGTTCTCGATCAACCGCAAGGACTTCGGGATCGTCTACCCGGGAATGCCCGATGACCTCATCAAGGACAATGTCCTCATCCGGCTGACGATCAAGGCGCCAGCGAAGAGCTGATGGCGCTCACGCCCCGGGGCGTGCCGGAAGCTTGAAGTGCTTCTCGAGCGCCCGGACGAGGGCCGCAGGCTCGGTGGGGGGGCGCGTGTTGCCCTCCACGAGGCGCCCGAGCTGCCAGAGGCGCTCGAGCTCGCCCTTCTCGCGCGCGAGCGCGTCGGCGGTGACCTCGTCCTCGAGCTCGATGCTCAGCTCCTCGAGCTTGGCCGCCGAGAAGAGCGCGGGCGCCTCCCACGGCTCGGGCTCGCCGAAGACCCGTACACAGCCCGCCTCGCCGGCGTACGTGAGGCCGCGCCGGCGCGCGCCCGCGACGAAGTGGTCGTAGATGACCAGGTCGGCGACGGTCTGCACGGCGATCGACAGGGCCTCGCCGAAGTCGCGCGATAGCGCGCCGAGGTCGTCGGGCTCGAACTTGTGCGACGGCACCAGCCACACCGCGAACGGCGAGCTGCCCCCGTCGACCAGCGTCGCCCCCGCGTCGACGCGGCTCCGGAGCCGCTCGAGGTCCGCCGCCCGATCGCCTAGCCGCACGTAGCGGGCCGCCCACGTCGACATGACCCGAGGAGCGTATCAGAAAAGGCGCGCGGCGGTGTCATCCGTCCAGAGCCAGGCGGAGGGTGGGATGCGAAGGCGCATGCCCTCGCGCACCACGCGGCCCCGGCCCTCGAGCCAGCCCAGGGCGCGCTCCCGCTCGGGGGTGAGGGCGCGGCCCAGATCGACGCCCTCGGCCATGCGCAGGCCCAGCATGATGCGCTCGCGCGCCCGCGCCGCGCCGTCGATGGGCTCACGCGTGTCGGGCGCTCCGGCGAGGTAGCGGTCGGGCAGGGGATCGTTGCGGTAACGCACGCCGTCGTCCTCCCCCTCGAGCACGAACCCGTACGCGGCGGTGCCGAGGCCCAGGTACTCGTCGCCGCGCCAGTAGCCGAGGTTGTGGCGGGCCTGCTCGCCGGGGCGGGCGTAGTTGGAGATCTCGTAGTGCGCGAGGCCGCGCGCGCCGAGCGCCTCGTCGATCGCGAGGAACGACTCGGCCACGGCGCCCTCGTCGGCGAGCGGCAGGCGTCCCCGCCTCGCCAGCTCCCCGAAGCGCGTCCCCGGCTCGATCGTGAGCTGGTAGGCCGACACGTGCGACAGGCCGAGGTCCACGAGCGCCAGCGCCTCGTCGCGCGCCTGCTCGGGGGACTGCTCGGGCAGACCGAAGATGAGATCCCCGGACACGCGCGGCACGCCCGCGCGCCGCGCGTCCTCGAGGGCCCGCCGGGCCCCGCTCGCGTCGTGCAGCCGTCCGAGGGTGCGCAGCCTCGCGTCGTCGAGCGACTGCACGCCGATCGACAGGCGCCCCACGCCCGCGGCCAGAAGCGCCCGCGCGCGCTCCTCGTCGAGCGACGTCGGGTTGCACTCGACGGTGACCTCGACGTCGGGCGAGACGTCGAGCGACGCGCAGATGCCGGCGAGCACGCGCCCGAGCTCGCGCGGCTCCCAGAGGCTCGGCGTGCCCCCGCCGAAGAAGACGCTCTCGATGCGCCGCCCCTCGAAGGAGGGCGCGCGCGCCGCGAGCTCGCGCAGCACCGCGTCGGCGTAGCCGGCGTGATCAATGCCCTTCGCGCCCGTGCCCGGCGGTCCCGGCGGCACGTAGCTCGCGAAGTCGCAGTAGGGGCACTTGGCCAGGCAGTAGGGGAAGTGGACGTACACGCCCGCGGAGCGTTGCATCTGCCGGGAGTGTTAGCGGCGGCGGGGCGCGCGCGCACGGTTCACCTCGCGAGGCGCCGGTGATACGACCGGGATCCCGATGGACGCCTATCAGCGCATCCTCTGCAAGTGGTGCAACGGCCAGAACACCAACCCCACCCAGTGCGCCTTCTGCGGGGCGCCGCTGGACGTGCAGAACATGGTCAGCGAGTCCGGCTGGCGCGAGGCGCCGCGCCTGCGCGACATGACGCAGATCCAGTTCGACCGGAGCACGTGCCAGGTCGAGGGCGAGATCGTCCCCGTGGTCGAGATCAACCTCGCCCCGAGCGAGTGGGTCTACTTCGAGCACCACTGCATGCTCTGGAAGGGCGACGGCGTCCCGCTCACGGTGATGAACCTGCAGGGCCCGAAGCGTTCCTTCCTCCGGATGCCCCACATCGTGACGATCGCCAGCGGCCCCGGGAGGATCGCGTTCAGCCGCGACGCCGCGGGCGAGATCGTCGTCCTGCCTCTGCACCCCGGCATGGAGGTCGACGTGCGCGAGCACGCGTTCCTGCTGGCGAGCGGCCGCGTCTCGTACAGCTACGTGCGCATCAAGGGCCTCGCCAACGTCCTGCACGGGGGGAACGGCATGTGGCTCGATCGGTTCGTCACGAGCCAGGCGCCGGGGCTGCTGGTGCTCCACGGCTACGGCAACGTGTTCGAGCGAACGCTCGCGCCCGGCGAGAGCATCCAGGTCGAGCCGGGCTCGATGCTCTACAAGGACGCGAGCGTCACGCTTCAGGCCGAGACGATCAAGCTCTCGAGCGGCATCTTCGGCGGCACGTCGATGTACCTCGCGCGCCTCACCGGGCCGGGCCGCGTTGGCATCCAGTCGATGTACCACCACCACGAGAGCGGCGAGTGATCCCCGCGGCCGGAGGACCGGGGGCGTACGTCTGCCCCTACTGCCGCACGAGCGCCGTCGGCGTGGGGCGCAGCTGCCCGGGCTGCGGCGCCCCGGTCGACGTCGCGGCCAAGGCGAGCGTGTCCGGCTGGCTCGAGCTGCCGGCCGCTCGCGACATGGCGCGCATCCAGTGCGGCCGCTCGTCGGTGCAGATCGAGGGCACCATGGTGCCGGTCGCCGACTTCGCCCTCGCGCCCGGCGAGGGCGTCTACTTCCCGCACCACGAGCTCCTGTGGAAGGAGCCCGGCGTCGTCGTCACGCAGCGCGGGCTCAAGGGCGCCTGGAAGCGCATGATGGCGGGGCTCCCCGTGCACATGCTCGACGCCGTGGGGCCCGGGCGCATCGCCTTCAGCCGCGACGCGGCGGGCGAGACGCTCGCGATCCCTCTGCATCCCGGCGCGTCCGTCGACGTCCGCGAGCACATCTTCATGGTCGCCACGCACGCGGTTGCCTACGACTGGTTCGAGACCGGCGTCTGGTTCCGGACCGGCACGGGCGACGACGCCGAGACGCACTACCCGATCGGCATGTTCATGGATCGGTTCGTTGCGCCTTCGCAGCCCGGGCTGCTGCTCATTCACGCCCATGGCAACTCGTTCCTCAGGCAGCTCGCCCCCGGAGAGCGCATCCTCGTGAAGCCTTCGGCCCTGCTCTACAAGGACTCGAGCGTCTCGGGCCACATGCACGTCGAGCGTCCTCGCTCGTCCGCGCAGAGCCTCTGGACCTGGGGCGAGCGCTACCTGTGGCTCGCGCTGGGCGGGCCCGGCCGCGTCGCCGTCCAGTCGGCGTACGGGCACACGCACGATCCGGGGGGTCCCATCACGGGCGGCGCCACGGAGTATCGATGGTGAGCCTGTCGCCTCGATCGTAGACGCGCTGCCTGCCTGCGCGGCCCCGGCGGTACTTGAACGCGAGGAGGCTGCAAATGCGGCGAGCGATTCGAGCGGCACGCGGGGCGACCCGCGCGAGCATCGTGGTGGCAACTGCGTGGGCCAGCGCGGCGTGCGGAGGCGGTACGGGGTTCACGGTCGGAGACGCCGGACCGGTGGCCGACGCCGGCAGCGAAGGCAGCGCTCCGGTCGACGCCACCGCGCCGACGGACGCGAGCGCGGACGCCGCGTCCGACGCGAAGGCCGACGCACCGGTCGACGCACGGGTCGACGCCGCGCATGACGCGACGGCCGACGCGCCCGCCGACAGCGCCCCCGAGGGCTCGATCGCCACCGAGGCCGGCGCCGCCTGCAGCGGCAGCAGCGGCTGCGCGGGCGGCCAGAACTGCGTGGGCGGCGCGTGCCAGTGCCCCATCTACCAGTCGTTCTGCAACGGCGTGTGCATCCCCACCAGCGGCGATCCCCAGAACTGCGGCGGCTGCGGCATCGTCTGCCCGACGGGGCAGGCCTGCTCGGCGGGCCAGTGCGGCGCGGCGTGCTTGCCTCCGCTCGTGCAGTGCGGCCAGACCTGCGTGGACCCGCAGACCAGCAACCAGAACTGCGGGGCGTGCAACAGCCCGTGCCCCACGGGGCAGGGGTGCTCCGGCGGGCAGTGCGTCCCGGCGGTCTCGGTGAGCGGCACCGGCCCGAACGGCTGCGTCGGCGGGGGGCCGCCCATCGTGGTCGGAGGCACCGGCGGCGCGTGCACGGGCAACACCGCGCAGACCACCTTCACGTGGGCGATGTGCTCGTGCGGCGACGTGTCGATGAACGGACGCATGGTGACCGACGCGTACAACAGCGCGCAGGGCCCCTACGCGCCGGGCGGGGTCGGCGGAGGCGTGGGCCTCAACGGCGCATTCAACGCCACTTCCCGCGACGTCATCGGTGGCTCGCTGTGGTCCTCGGCGGCCGGCGGCCTGTCGACCGGGTCGACGACCGACGTCGCGCAGGAGCTCCACGTGGGCGGGCCGACGTCGACGACCGCGTCGATCTCGGTGGGGCTCGACGGGTTCTTCGGCGGCAACGTCGACGGGACCAACGGGACGATTGCCGTCACCGGGACGATGTACCTGGACACCGGCAAGACCCTCACCGGGAGCGTCACCTACGGCGCGCTCGTGCACCAGCCGGTCACGGTGCCGCCGCCGTGCGCGTGCGGGTCGCAGCTCCTCCCGGTGGCGGCCTGGGTGGCCGCGCAGCGCCCGCCCAACAACGACAACACGACGATCGGGCTCGATCCGAACGCGCTCGCGGCGCCGCTGCACGCCCCGGCGCGCCTGGACCTGCCCTGCGGCAGCTACTACCTGAGCTCCATCGACAACGGCGGCGATCCGGTCACGATCGCGGCGCACGGCCACACGGCCCTCTTCGTCGACGGCAACGTCACCGCGGGCCCCATCAACTTCACGCTCGATCCGACCGCGACCTTCGACATCTTCCTGACCGGCGTGCTGACGCCCTGGTCGGGCGCTGACGTCAACCTGGGCTCGCCCAACTACCCCGCGCTGTGCCGCCTCTACGCCGGGGGCACGGCGCCCACGCTGCTCACGGGCGGCAACCTCGCGGGCGATCTCTACTCGGGGGCCAGCGCCCTGCAGGCGTCGTCGACGCTCACCTTCTACGGCAGCCTGTTCGTCGGGTCGTTCTACAACAGCTCCGAGACGTACATTCACTACGACACGGCGAACCTGGCGGCCGGGGCGGCGTGCCCTGTGGTCAGCCCGGCGCCGGACGCGGGGGCGGACGCGGGCGTCGCGTGTGGGTCGTGCAAGGACTGCGGCAACCAGGCGTGCGTCAACGGGACGTGCGGACAGTGCACGTCGAGCTCGCAGTGCTGCCCGCCGCTCGTGTGCCTTGGCAACGGCGCGTGCGGGTTGCCGTAGCGCGCGGCGGTCACCGCGCCGCCGGCCGTCACTCGAGGCTCGCGTCGAGCGGGACGCAGTCCGGGGTCGACGTGGTCGTCGGTGCGGGGGAGGGCAGGGGAGCCGGCGAGTTGTCCTTGCCGTAGATGCACGCGAGCTGCACGGGCGTGCCGTCGCACGCGCACACCAGCGAGCCGCTCGTCGTGCAGCCGGGATCGACCGCGACGCACCGGCCGGCGGCGTCGCAGCCCCCGTCGGCCGGGTAGGCGCAGAGGGTCGGCCCCGTGCAGTCGTCCGGCGCGGAGCACGGAGAGCCGACCGCGCCGCCGGCCTCCGCGCTCGGCGTCGAGGCGGCGCTCTGCGGGGCGCAGGACGGGGCGAGCGCGACGAGGAGCACGGCGGCGAGACGCATCGGCAGGGAAGGTAAGCACGGGCCGGCTCGGGCGCCGCCGCCATCGGCGCGCGGCGCCGCGTCACGGATGAAGCACGCAGCCCCCGATGACCTCGCCGGACCAGCGGGCGCGCATCGCTTCGGCGAACTGGGCCAGCGGGAACGCGTGCGACACGTGCGGGCGGATGCGGCCCTCCGCGGCCCACCTCAGCACCTGGGCGAGGCGCGGCGGGCGAAGCGACGGATCGTGCACCGTGGAGATGACGGCCGGGCAGCCGAGCACGTCGAGGCCCTTCATCATGATGAGGTTGGTGGGGAGCGCGTTCGCGTTCGGGGCGCCGCGCTGCCCCTTGCCGCGCGCGACATGGGGCGTCGACGCCCAGCCGACGACGAGGAACCGCGCGCCGAAGCTCACGCAGCGCAGGCTCTCGAGCGAGATCTCGCCGCCGACCGCGTCGTAGACCACGTCGGCGCCGCGCCCGCCCGTGATCGCCTTCACGTCGTCGCGGAAGCGGCGCACGCCGCCCGCCTCGTCGCGCACGTTGATCACGTGATCGGCGCCGTGCTCGCGCACCACGGCGAGCTTGGCGTCCGATCGGCCGGTCGCGATCACCTGGGCCCCCAGGATCTTGGCGACCTGCACCGCGGCGAGCCCGGTGGCGCCCGACGCGCCGTGGATGAGCACCGTGTCGCCGGGCGACACGCGCCCGCGCGCGACGAGGGCGTGGTACGCGGTCTCGTAGCTGCCGAGCAGCGCCGCGGCCTGATCGAAGGTGAGCGCGCCCGGGAGCGCGTGCACCGCCTCGACCGGCGCGACGACGTACGACGCGAAGCCCCCGTACGCCTGGTACGCGCCGAGCGAGCGCGGGCCGACGAGCAGGCCGTCCACGAGCACCGCGTCGCCCTCGGCGATCTCGCCGCCGGCGGCGGGCCCCTTCCACACGACGACGCCGGCCGACTCGAGCCCCGGCGTGTACGGCGGCCGGGCCATGTGCTGGTACTGCCCGCTCGTCATGAGCAGATCGACCCAGCCGACCGCGGCGCTGCGGACGGCGACGATGACGTCGCGCGGGGAGAGCGCCGCGGGATCGGGCGCGGGCATCGGGACGATCGACATCGTCGTGCCGATCGCCTCCGGCGGGCTCTCGGCCAGCTCGGAGACGACGACGCGCACTCCCGGCGGCAGCGGCGAGGGGGTCGTGAGGCTCAAGGTCAGCCCGCGAGCGTAGCGTGGCTCGCCGGGGGGCCAATTGCCGCACCGCGCCCAGAGTGTTACTTTTTCACGTCGATCCGCGCGACTTCGGCGGATCACCTCAATGCTTCAAGCCGAACAGCTCATCGAACGGGTCCGGGCCTACCAGCCCACGGTCGACGGTAGCCTGATCCAGCGCGCGTACGACTACAGCTTCAAGATGCACGCCGGGCAGACCCGCAAATCAGGTCAGCCGTACGTCGTCCACCCCGTCAGCGTCGCCGGCATCATCGCCGACCTCAGGCTCGACGCGGCGAGCGTGTGCGCCGGGCTCCTGCACGACGTGGTCGAGGACACCCTCGCGACGACCGACGACATCACCAAGGAGTTCGGCGGCGAGGTGGCCGAGCTGGTCGACGGCGTCACCAAGCTCTCCAAGATCAACTTCACGTCGAAGGAGGACCGTCAGGCGGAGAACTTCCGCAAGATGGTGGTGGCGATGGCGCGCGACATCCGCGTGCTCATCGTCAAGCTCTGCGACCGCCTCGACAACATGCGCACGCTCGAGCACATGAAGCCCGAGGCGCAGGAGCGCATTGCGCGCGAGACCCTCGAGATCTACGCGCCGCTGGCCAACCGCCTCGGCATCCAGTCGTTCAAGAGCGAGCTCGAGGACCTGGGCTTCAAGTACCTGGAGCCCGAGGCCTACCAGGACCTCGTCTCGCAGATGCACTCCACCAAGAAGGAGCGCGACAGGTACATCACCGACGTCTGCAAGACGCTGTCGAGCCGCCTGGCTAGCCAGAACTTCGCCGCCGAGGTCTACGGGCGCGCCAAGCACCTGTACAGCGTGCACCGCAAGATGCGCGCGCAGCAGACGGGGCTCGAGGCCGTCCACGACCTCATCGCGTTCCGCGTCGTCGTCGAGAGCGTGAGCGACTGCTACGCGACCCTGGGCGTCATTCACTCGCAGTGGACACCGGTGCCCGGGCGCTTCAAGGACTACATCGCGCTGCCCAAGCCGAACATGTACCAGTCGCTGCACACGACGGTCATCGGCCCGGGGCGCGAGCGCATCGAGATCCAGATCCGTACGCACGAGATGCACCGCGTCGCCGAGCGCGGCATCGCGGCGCACTGGAAGTACAAGGAGCGGGGCGGCGGCGGCGTTGCCGATCAGGACGCGCAGCGCTTCTCGTGGCTGCGGCAGCTGCTCGAGTGGCAAAAGGAGCTCAAGGACCCCGCCGAGTTCCTCGAGGGCGTGAAGGTCGACCTCTTCCAGGACGAGGTCTACGTGTTCACGCCCAAGGGCGACGTGCGCGTCTTCCCGCGCGGCGCGACGCCGATCGACTTCGCGTACCAGATCCACTCGCAGCTCGGCGACCATGTCACGGGCGCGCGCATCAACGGCAAGATGGAGCCCTTGCGCTACAAGCTGCGCAACGGCGATGTCGTCGAGGTGCTCGCCAGCCCGCACCAGCAGCCGAACAAGGACTGGCTCGACTTCGCGGGCACCACGCGCGCGCGCTCCAAGATCCGCAACTACCTGCGGCAGGAGCAGCGCGACAAGGGCAAGCGCCTCGGCGAGGAGCTCTTCGAGAAGGAGCTTCGCAAGGCCAGCATCAGCACGAGCAAGCTCCTCAAGAACGAGGGCGAGATGCGCCGCGTCTACGAGGCGCTCAAGGTGCAGAACCTCGAGGAGCTCTTCGTCGGCATCGGCTACGGCAAGATCGACCCCGAGGAGGTCGTCAAGATCGTCGCGCCGCCCGACGAGGAGGGCCGCGAGAGCAGGCCCCCCGAGCAGCTGCGCGAGGGCCGGATCGCGGGTCTGGTGCGCAAGGTCGTCAAACGCGACGAGGGGGCGATCCGCATCAACGGCATCGACGACGTCCTTGTGCGCTACGCCAAGTGCTGCAACCCCTTGCCCGGCGACGACATCCTGGGCTTCATCACGCGCGGCCGCGGCGTCACGATCCACCGGCGGGGCTGCCCCAAGGCGTTCGACACCGATCCGGAGCGCCGCGTCGAGATCCAGTGGGACAGCGGTGCCCGCATCAACCGCAGCGTCCAGCTGCGCGTCGTGACGGCCAACCAGCCGGGCATCCTTGCCAACGTCGGGCAGACGTTCATGGCGCAGGGCATCAACATCAGCGAGGCGAACTGTCGCGCGGGAGACGACGGGCGCGCCGTCAACCTCTTCTCGTTCGTGTGCGGAGACCTCGTGCAGCTCAAGAACGTCATGAAGGCGCTGCAGAAGGTCAAGGGCGTGGTCGCCGTCGAGCGAGCGTGACCGGGCACCGGTCCTGCACCCTGCAGGATCGCCATGCGGAAGAACGACGTGTCACCGGGCCCGAGCCGGCGGGGTGTCCGGCTGTCGCGCGCAGACGCTGCGTGGCTGCGCATGGAAGCGCCGACCAACCCGATGGTCATCACGGCCCTGCTGCTGTTCGCCGAGCCGCTGCCAATGGCTGTGCTCGAGGCGTTCGCGACGGCGCGTGTGCTCGGGGCCGAGCGCTTCGGTCGGCGGCTGGTCCCGGGCAACGGGCGCCGCGCGAGGTGGGAGCCCGACGCGGACTTCGCCGTGCGGCGGCACCTGCACCACGTCGCCCTGCCTCACCCCGGCGACGAGCGGCAGCTCGAGGACCTCGTCTCGGATCTGATGAGCTCTCCGCTGGACACGCGCAAGCCGCCCTGGGAGATGCACCTCATCGACGGGTTCCTGGGGGGCAGCGCGGTCGTGGTGCGCCTGCACCACTCCATCGCCGACGGCGTCGCCCTCGTGCGCCTGATGCAAGGGGGGGCCGACGCGAAGGCGCCGTCCGCCGCGGTCCCTGCGCGCGACGGCGTACCCGAGGGCGCGCTGGTCCGGGGCGGACGGGCGGCCGTGACGCTGGCGCACCTGCTCGCGCTGCCGGGCGAGCCCGCCACGTCGCTCAAGGGGCCGCTCGGCGCGGCGAAGCGGGGCGCCTGGTCACGCCCGCTTCCCCTCCGGGACTTCAAGGAGATCGCCGCGCGCCACGGCGTGAAGGTCGGCGACGTCTTCGCGACGATCGTGGCCGGTGGCCTGCGGCGCTACCTTGACGCGCGTCGCGAGCTCGCCTCCGGCCTGGAGGTGCGCGCGGTCGTCCCGGTCAACCTGCGGCGCGACGGTGAGCCGGGCTCGCTCGGCAATCGCTTCGGGCTGGCGTTCCTTTCGCTGCCGCTCGGGCTGGTCTCCCCCGACGCACGGCTCGACGAGGTGGCGCGTCGCACGCGCGCCATCAAGACGAGCGGGGAGGCGCTCGTCACGTACGGCGTGCTCGAGTCGATGGCGCTCGTGTCTCCCGCGGTCGACGAGCTCGTCATCCGGGTCTTCGAGGCCAAGGCGACGCTCGTGATGACGACCGTGCCCGGCCCCAGGGCGCCCATCTCGATCGGAGGTCGCCGCCTGCAGGGCGTCGCGTTCTGGGCTCCGCAGGCCGGCCGCCTTGGCCTCGGCGTCAGCATGCTCTCGTACGCAGGCGACGTGCGCATCGGCGTCGCGTCCGACGTGAAGCTCGTGGCCGAGCCGGCCGAGCTCGTCGGCGACATCGAGACCGAGCTCACCGTGCTGCGCGGGTGAGCCCCGGACGAGCCGAAGGAGGCGCCCCCCCGTGGCATCCGTTCTGCACACTCGCCGGTCATGAGCCTCGCGTCCCGTCGAAGGCGCGTCTGGACGGCGGGCGTGGCGATCCCGCTCGCGGCGTCGCTCTCGACCGGCGCCGCGTCCGGAGGACCTCCGCCGTGCGAAGGGTGGTCCGTCGAGTACTCGCTCGCCGCCCGCCTTCGTCTCGCGGACACTCCGATGGGCCAGGGCGACGGCGTCTACACCATCGGCCCGGGCTCGGTCGTGCTGCGCTTCGAGGACCGCGGGGGTCGCCCCGGAGGGCACGCATGGATGACGTCGTACGTGATGCGCGAGCGGTTCACGATCAAGTCCAAGACGCTGTTCTGGACGACCACGGTGGTGACCGACACCCGGACGCGGGGCACCCCCGAAGCGTGCGGGATCGTGGCGGAGGGGCGGCTCGAGGGGACCACGCTCGCGTGGAGCACGCCCGT
Source organism: Myxococcales bacterium (assembly GCA_021778125.1). Taxonomy (GTDB): domain Bacteria; phylum Myxococcota_A; class Polyangia; order Polyangiales; family Polyangiaceae; genus Palsa-1150. Next base: position 10,732 of record JAJYCT010000003.1, on the reverse strand, counting down.
GCGCGGCTACCGCACCGACGGGACGCTCGCGTGCGACGGCTCGCTCTGCGGCAAGTTCGGCGCTCCTCCGCCGGGCCAGAGCCCGTTCCACACGGGACCCGGCCCCGTTCCCTTCCACACGTTCGAGTTCGCGAAGGACGGCTCGACCTTCGTCATGACCGAGACCTTCGTGTCGCAGACGGAGGTCCCGCACCAGACGGCCTACGTGACGCTCGCAGGACGCGAGGTGAAGCGGACGTGCGTGAGCGGGCGACCTTGCGGCTGAGAGCCCCGGCGCGCGTTCCCCGCCCCGGCGCGCACGCCGCCCCCCCCGGCCTCCTCAGCGCATGCAGTTGCCGTTGTTGCAGACGGGCGCCGTGGACGGGCACTGGTTGTTCTGGTTGCACTGCACGCAGCGCCCGAAGTCTCCGCCGTGTGTCCCGCAGTAGGGCGTCGCGCCCGAGCAGCCCGAGTCACTCGTGCACTGCACGCAGGTGTCGCGCGGCGAGCAGTAGGGCGTGGTGCCCGAGCAGTTCCCGTTGCTCGTGCACTGCACGCACTGCGACGTGGCCGTGCTGCAGATGGGGGCATCGGCCGGGCACTGCGCGTTGCTCGTGCAGCCGGCGACGCACCGGAAGTCGCCCGTCTGGCAGATGGGCGTCGTGCCAGAGCAGTCGGAGTTGGCCAGACACTGCACGCACTCGCTCTTGAAGCAGATCGGCGCGCCCGACGGGCAGTCGGAGGCCGAGGCGCACTGCACGCAGGTGTCGGTCGTCGGGTCGCAGATCTTCGCGTCCGTGGGGCACATCGACGATGCCGTGCACTGGACGCACGCGCCTCCCGGCGCGCAGACGGGCTCGTCCTGCGGGCAGGCGGAGCCGGTGGGGCCGCAGGCGGCGTGGCAGGTGTGCGCTCCGAGCCAGCAGATCGGCGTCGACCCCGTGCCGCAGTCGGAGTTCTGCGCACACTGCACACACTCGCCCTGCAGGCAGATGGGCGCGGCGGACGAGCACTGCGAGCTGTCGGCGCACTGAACGCACCCCAGCGACGTGCTGCAGAGCTGGTTGGCGGGGCACGCGTTGGTGCCGTTCGGCCCGCAGAGCGCGCTGCCGCCGCCGGGGCCCCCGCCCGCGATCGTGCCGCCCGCGGTCCCTCCGCCGCCGCCGCCGCAGGCGATCACGAAGAGGAGCGCCGACGTCGATGTCGAGACCAAGAGATGACCAAGACGCATGGTGTCCTACCTCCCGCTAGCGAAGCTTCATGTATCTTCTTCGCGGCGGGCCCGCCGTTCAAGGCGCCCGTTCGCGTGTTTCTGAAACTTTCTGCCTGCCCGCTGCTACGATGTGGAGCTGGACGGGTTAGGGAGGTCACTCATGAAGCTTCGTTGGAGCACTTTGTTCGGGTGCGCCATCGTGCCGGCTGTGCTGTACGCCGCGGGATGCGGCGGCAGCAGCAATACGGGTACGGGCGCGGGCAACGGCGACGCGGGGGACGACGGCTCGCTGGCAGACGGCAGCGGCAGCAGCAGCGGCGGCGACGCGACGACGTCGGACGCGCCGAGCGACGGCAAGGTCTCGGATGCCAAGACCGGGGACACCGGAACGGGCAGCGGCGGCGACAGCGGCAGCAGCAGCGGCGGCGACAGCGGCGGCGACAGCGGCGTCGTGTGCGGGGCGGCGAACCAGGTGTGCTGTGCCACCGGCACCGAGTGCACGACCGGCCTCGCGTGCGTGGGCGGCGTGTGCCAGTCGTGCGGCGGCAGCGGCCAGACGTGCTGCCCCGGCCGCGCGTGCGACGCGACCGACGCGTGCACCGGCAACGGTGCGGGCACCTGCACTCCGTGCGGTGGCTCGAGCCAGGTCTGCTGCCCCGGCACCTCCTGCACCGGCGGAGGCTGCTGCGTTGGCGGCTTCTGCTCCGCCTCGGGAAGCTCCTGCGGGAACGCGGCCCCCGGCGCCACGTGCAACGGCGGTGCGTGCACGACCGACGCGGGCGTCGTCTGCGGTGGGGTGGGTGACGCGTGCTGTGCGAACAACCAGTGCACCGCGGCCAACACGGCGTGCCTTGGCGGCACCTGCCAGGCGTGCGGCGGAGACAGCCAGGCGTGCTGCCCCGGCGACACGTGCGGAGGTGGGCTCGCGTGCCACAACCAGGTGTGCGTGGCCTGCGGCGGCGCGAGCCAGGTGTGCTGCGCGGGGCAGGCCTGCACGACGGCCGGTCTCGCCTGCAACGGTCAGGGCTTCTGCACCCCCTGCGGCGGCACGGGCCAGACCTGCTGCCCGGGCTCGTCTTGCTCCGCGAGCGGCGACTGCTGCGATCCGGGCACGAACGCGTGCGTCGGGTCGGGCGCCACGTGCTCGACGGCCGGAACCTGTACGGGCGGAACGTGCACCTCGTGCGGCGCGCCGGGCCAGACGTGCTGCAACGGCACCACGTGCGGAGGCGGCGGATGCTGCGTCGGCGGCACGTGCGTGGGTTCGGGCCAGAGCACCACGGACGGCGGCACCGTGTGTGACAACGGCGACGCCGGCGTCACGTGCGGCGGCGCCGGGCAGGCGTGCTGCGCGAACAACAGCTGCGGCGCGGGTGGATGTTGCGTCGGCGGCGTCTGCGTGGGAACCGGGACAACGTGCGGGGGCAATCTCGGCCTGTGCACCGGGGGCTTCTGTGTGAGCGGGGGCAACAGCTGCGGCGGCAGCGTCGGCGGCACTCCGCAGCAGTGCTGCGGGATCGGCCCCGGCGGCAACGGTGGCTTCTGCACGCAGGGCAACACGAACTGCCAGGGTGGCAACTGCGTGCCGTGTGGCGGGGGCGGCCAGGCGTGCTGCGCGGGTAACTCCTGCGACAACGGTGGGTGCTGCATGTCCGGGGATAACGTCTGCGTGAGCTCCGGGTCCCAGTGCAGCGGCCAGAACAACGGCAGCTGCTCGGCCGGCGGCTGCTCGGGCGGCGGAGGGTGCGGCCTGGTCGGCCAGCCCGTCTGCCACGATCCGGCAGGCTGCACGGCGCCCTTCAGCCGCGACAACGGCAACGGCCTCTGCGTTGCGTGTGGCGGCGTCGGAGAGGTCTGCTGCGACAGCGGTCAGGGCCGCTACTGCGCGGAGCCCTACGCCTGCAGCCAGGGCGTCTGCCGGTAACGATCCGTAGGTGAGCGTCGGGCGATCGCGGCTCCGGCTGCGGTCGCCCGCGCCTTTTTGTGCGCCGGCGAGCGGTCAGTCAGGGGACGAGGGCGGTCATGGCTGCCGCCCAGCCCCACGCGACGCCGAAGACGAGCGACAGCGCCCCCGTCGTTCCCAGCAGCACCGAGACACCGCGTGGCGTGCGCGCGAGACGCGCGAGGGGGGCGCCCACGATACCCGCGAGCGCCGCCATCCCGAGCGTCGCGCCACCTCCGTAGACCGCCAGGTAGGCGAGGCCGGCGAGCGCCGAGCGCATCCCGGGCATCACGAGGGCAGCCAGCGCCCCGCTGCCCGCGAGCCCGTGCACGCAACCGACGACCAGCGGGCCAGGAGCCAGCGTGAAGCGGCCGAGGTGCACGTGATCCGCGGGGCCGGCGTGGGCGTGCGGACCGGCGGCGTGCGCGTGCTCGACGGGCGCCCCGCGTGGGTGCGCGAGGGCAAGGCGGATCCCGCGCACTCCCAGCGCGATGAGCATCGCGGAGACCCCGAGTTCGAAGCCCGCGCCGACTCGCTCCGGGACGTGCGCGCGGACCAGCAGGAGCGCGCCGCCGAACGCGAGCAGGACGAGCGCGTGGCCGGCGCCCCACGCGACGGCGTACGACGCCGCCGAGCGCGCCGACTTGCGGTCGGCCACGAGCGTCGAGACCGCGGCGAGGTGATCGGGCTCGAGCGCGTGGCGCATCCCCTGAGCGAGACCCCAGAATAGCCCGAGCGCGGTGGTCAGCACGGCGTCCGACCCGCACCTAGCACGTCAGCCGTCCAGGCGACGAAGGACGGATGACACAAGGCGGTCGAGCGCCGCGGGAGACTGGCGGAAGAAGAGCGAGGGCTCGATGAGCTCGAGCTCCATGAGGCGCGGCGTCCCGTCGTCACCCCGGGCCAGGTCGACGCGGCCGTAGAGCAGCGGGCCGGGCGCGGCGGCGAGCGCGCGGCGCGCCAGGGCGGCCTCGTCGGGCTCGATGGGGACGGCCTCGGACACCACCTCGGCGTCGCCCATGAAGCGCGGGGACTTGCGCACGGCGTGCGTCGGCTCGCCGTCGATGGTCACGATCGCCCGCTCTCCGTGCCCCTCGACCGACCGTACGTAAGGCTGCACGAGGACGTCCTCGGTCGCGGCGAGCGCCCGCACGTGGGCCTCGCCGTGCGCCTCCTCGCCCGGCCTCACGCGGAGCGTACCGCGCGATCCGGCGGACACCGCCGGCTTGACGACGACGTCCTGCCAGCCGCGCCCCCGCAGCACGTCCGCGAGCGACACCGCCTCGCCGCGACGGACGACATGCGTCGGGACCACGGGGACGCCGCGCGCCGAGAGGTCGAGGAGGTAGCTCTTGTGCGCGTTCCAGCGGACCGTCGCCGCCGGGGTCCAGAGCGTGCCGCGCGCGCCGGTCCTCTCCACCCACGCCAGGAACTCGGCCGGGTGCTCGGGGTAGTTCCAGGTCGAGCGGAGCAGCGTCATGCGCGCCGAGGTGAACTCGGCGCGCCGGTCGTCCCAGGCCAGCGCCTCGGCGCGCAGACCCACGGCGCGCAGCGCGGCCAGAAGCGGCGCGAGATCCGCGTCCGGCTCGGGGAGCTCCAGGCAGGTGGCCAGCGCGACGTCGAGCGGCATGGACGTCCCATGCTAGAGCACGACCCGATGCCTTCCGTCACTGTCGTGGGCGCGGGCCTCGCCGGGTGCGAGGCCGCATGGCAGCTCGCGGAGCGCGGCGTGGACGTGCGGCTCGTGGAGCAGAAGCCCCTCGCGCGGACGCCGGCGCAGACGAGCGACGCGTTCTGCGAGCTCGTGTGCTCCAACTCCCTGCGCGGCGCCGACGTGTACTTCAACGCCGTCGGCCTGCTCAAGGAGGAGCTCCGCCGCGCGGGCTCGCTCGTCCTGCAGAGCGCGGACGCCACGCGCGTGCCCGCCGGCGGGGCGCTCGCCGTCGATCGCGAGGCGTTCTCGGCGCGGATCACCGAGCGGCTGCGCGCCCACCCGCGCGTGACCATCGAGGCGCGCGTCGTCGAGGCCGTCCCCGAGGGGCCGGTCGTGCTCGCGACCGGCCCTCTGACGGGCGACGCCCTGGCCGCCGATCTGGCCCGCATCGTCGGGCGCGAGGCGCTTGCGTACTACGACGCCATCGCGCCCATCGTGGCCGCCGAGTCGATCGACCGGGGGCGGGTGTTCAAGCAGTCGCGCTACGGCAAGGGGACCGAGGACGGCGACGACGCCGCCTACGTGAACTGCCCCTTCGACGAGGCGCAGTACCGCGCGTTCGTGGCGGCGGTGGTCGGCGCCGACAAGGTCGAGCCCCGCGCGTTCGAGGACGTGCGCTACTTCGAGGGCTGCCTGCCCATCGAGGTCATGGCGTCGCGCGGCGAGATGACGCTGGCGTTCGGTCCGATGAAGCCCGTCGGTCTGATCGACCCGCGCACGGGGGAGCGTCCGTTTGCCGTCGTGCAGCTCCGTCCGGAGGACGGCGCGGCCTCCGCGTACAATCTGGTGGGGTTCCAGACGCGCATGACGTGGCCCGAGCAGGCGCGCGTCTTCCGCACGATCCCGGGGCTCGAGCAGGTCGAGATCTACCGGTACGGGAGCGTACACCGGAACACCTTCGTGGACGCTCCCCGGGTGCTCGACGGGCGAATGCAGCTGCGCGCCCGCGAGGGCGTCTTCCTCGCGGGGCAGCTCACCGGCGTCGAGGGCTACGTCGAGAGCTGCGCGGCGGGGTTCGTCTGCGCCGTGATGCTCGCGCAGTCGCTGCTCGGGCACGACGTGAGCCCGCCGCCGCCGTCGACCGCCCTCGGGGGCGTGCTCACGCACTTGTCGCACGAGGGCCGCGACTATCAGCCCTCGAACGTCACCTGGGCCTGGCTGCCTCCGCACGAGAACCGTCGCCTCCGCAAGCGCGAGAGGTACGAGGCCATGGCGAAGCGGGCCCTGGCGGAACTGGACGCCTGGCTCGCCGCCGCTCCTCTGGCTCGCGCCGGGTGACGATTGCTTGCAACGAAGGCGGCGATCGTGGCATCACACGGCCCGCCATGAAGCTCACCGCCCTCGCCAGCCTCCTCGCTCTGGTCGCCGTCCCCGTCGTCGCCTGCGGCGGCGGTGGTCCGGAGTCCGCGCAGCCCACGACCCCCGCGGCGAGCGCTCCGGCCGCCGTCAGCGCCGCACCCGCCGAGACGACCGCCGCGAGCGCTGCCCCCGCCGCCCCCGCCGAGAGTGTCGCTCCGGCGGCGAGCTCCGCCCCGGCCCCGCAGGCCGGCCCGCCCGGCCCGGGCGAATGGGACAAGTGGTCGCACGACCAGAAGCTTGCGTACATGAAGTCCACGGTCATGGGGAAGGAGAAGGCGCTCTTCTCCGGCTACGACTCGGGCAAGTACGGCGACATGAAGTGCAAGACCTGCCACGGGGCCGGCGCGGCCGAGGGCAAGTTCAAGATGCCGAACCCGGAGCTGCCCAAGCTCGACCTCTCGCCCGAGGGCTTCAAGAAGCTCGCGAAGAAGAGCCCGAAGATGCTCGACTTCATGTCCAAGCAGGTCGTCCCGCAGACGGCCGCGCTGCTCGGCGAGCAGCCGTACGATCCGAAGACGAAGATCGGCTTCGGCTGCCTCGAGTGCCACACCAAGAAGTAGCCTCCGACCGGCAAGGGGCCCCCCTTGGCCTCCCCCGGCGTCGCGACGAATATCGCCACGTTTGCCAAGGCCTCCCGGTTGCTGTGAATCTCCGTGTCCGTGGAGCTCGAGGCCCCCGATCTGCTCGCTGCGGCCCCCTCGGCGCGCGTCCCCGTGGACGTGCTCCGGCAGGCCGTGGTGTTCGCCTTCGCTGCGGGCGGATCCTCCGAGCCGTTCGACGACGCGGTCGCGTCCGCGCGGCTGCCGCCCTCGCTCTGGGACCGCTCCGACTTCGCGCGCGACGTCTACCTGGACGAGCTCGTCGCGCGCTGCTTCGAGGTGCGCGTGGCGGGCCGGGCGCACGCCGCGAACACGCGGTGGCTGTCGCGCGTGCTGGGGGAGCCCCCTCGCGACGCCGAGGACATCGAGACGCGGCGGTCGGTGCTCCGGGAGCTCGCGGCGGCTCCGGAGGCGCGCCACCAGCTCGGGCTCGTCTACGAGGCCATTGGCCGCCTGCGCGGCCTGCTCTGCGCGGGGCGTCCCCTGTCGGCGCGCGGACGGCGCGTGGAGATCCTGCGCTGCGCGCGCGAGGCGTTCGAGCTGCTCGCGGCCTCGTTCGAGGGGGCGACCTCGGCGCTCGCGCGCCTGCGCGCGTTCGGCCAGCAGGTCGTCGCGAGCCCCGGGCACGCGCGCCTCGCGGCGCTGCTCGACCACGAGGAGCACATGGGCTCCCTGGATCTGCGCGTGCGCGTCGGGGCCGACGGCGAGGTGCGGGCCATGGAGGTGCTCGCCGTCCACGAGCCGCGCGACAACCCGTTCCACGTCAGCGCGCTGTGGCGCTTCCTCACGAGGTTCGTGCTGTTCTTCCGCGGCTACCGCACCACGCCGGGGGAGGTCGCCGAGCGCCTGCTCATCGACGTGCTCGGGGGGATCGAGGAGCCGATCGCGCTGTGCTTCCAGATCCACGCCGACGCCGAGGTCTTCCTCTCGAGCCTCTCGCTCCGCGACCGGGCCGCGGAGCGCGGCCTCGCGATGTGTCTGCCCGACCGCGTTCCCGCAGGGGAGGGGATCGCGCTCGAGGGGCTCTTCAACCCGCTGCTGCTCGCGGCCGGGGTGCTGCCCGTGGCGACGGACGTGCGCGCCGGGCCGGGCGCGATCGTCGTCGTGACGGGCCCCAACTCGGGCGGGAAGACGCGCCTGCTGCAGGGCGTCGCCATCGCCTCGATGCTCTCCTGTGCGGGCGTCTTCGCCCCGGTGCGCGCAGGGCGGGTGCCCGCGGCTCCGGGGCTGTTCGCGTCGCTTCACGAGGAGCCCCGCGCCGACGCGCCCGAGGGCCACCTGGGGATGGAGCTCCTGCGCATCCGGCGGCTCTTCGAGCGAGTCGAGGTGGGCGCGCTCGTCGTCCTCGACGAGCTCTGCTCGGGGACCAACCCCTCGGAGGGCGAGGAGATCGCGCGCCTCGTGCTCTCCCTGCTCCCCGAGCTGCGGGTCCAGGCGTTCGTCACCACGCACCTGCTGCAGTTCGCGGCCAGCCTGGCGCGGGAGCGGACCGTCTCCGAGCTCGATTTCCTCCAGGTCGATCTCGACGACAGGGAGCGGCCGACGTACCGCTTCGTCCCGGGCGTGGCGAAGACGTCGCTCGCGCAGCGCACCGCCGCGCGTCTCGGCGTCACGCGCGAGGAGCTCCTCGAGCGGATCGCGTCCAAGCGTCGCTGAGGGTGGTAGGGTGGCGCTCCCCGCGAGCGGGAGCTCGGGAAGCAGGAGGCGGTCGTGGTCGCGCGCAACTCGAAACGTCCCAACGCGAGCCCCGGCGACGAGGTCGGCGCCGCCGAGCTCGGACGCCGGGTGGCCGAGAACCTGCGGCAGCGGCGCAAGGCGAAGGGGCTGTCACTCGACGATCTGGCGCGGGCCTCCGGCGTGAGCCGCGCCGCGCTGTCGCAGATCGAGACCTGCAAGAGCAACCCGACGGTGGGCGTGCTCTGGAAGATCGCCGTCGGCCTCGCCGTGCCGTTCGCGGAGCTCATCGGCGCTCCCCGCTCGGGGGCCGCGGTGCTGCGGCGGAGCGACTCGCAGCTCCTGCGCTCGTCCGACGGCCGCTTCGAGAGCCGCCCTCTGGCTCCGGCGGGCGCCTCGCCGCTCGTCGAGCTGTACGAGCTCCGGATCGCCGCGCGCTCGACGCACAGAGCCGAGGCCCACGCGCCGGGGACGCACGAGATCGTCGTCGTGCTCACCGGGCAGCTGCGCCTCTCGGTCGACGACGAGCGCTACGAGCTGGGGGCCGGCGACTCGATCGCGTTCGCCGCGGATCGCCCGCACGCCTACGAGAACCCCGCGTCGAGCGAGGCGCGCTACCACGACGTCATCGTCTACGAGCGGTAGAGCGGAGGCCGAGCAAGGCCGGCGGCGGCCCGCTCGGATCCACCGCGCCGAGGCTACGCCCCGGGGCGCTTCGCCGTCCGTGATCGAAGGCGGTCGGCGAACCGCTCCGAGGGGAAGCCCTCGGCCTCCAGACGTCGCGACGCGACGTCGATCGCGAGCGGCCCGACGTCCATCCCGACCGCCCGCCGCCCGAGCTGCGAGGCCGCGACGAGCGCCGTGCCCGAGCCGCAGAACGGGTCGACGACGAGCCCGCCGGGCGCGCTCGACGCCGACACGATGCGCGCGAGCAGCCGCAGCGGCTTCTGCGTCGGATACCCCGTGCTCTCGCGCCGCAACGGCGTGTTCGCGACCATCGACGGACAGTCGGTCCAGACGCTGCCGAGCGCGCGCCCCTGGTCCGCGTAGTAGCGGTACGTCTTGCCGCCGACGGTCCGCTCGCGATAACGGCGACCCTGCTCGTCTTCCTGGCCGAAGTGCATGGCGAGGCTGGTCGTCGCGAACGGCTCCCGGAGCAGGGGATCGCGGCCGTTCCACACGGGGCGGCTTCCGCGCGCGTAGAGCAGCAGCGTCTGGTGCGTCGCGGCTGGCCCGCGGCGCGCGCCCCGCGCTCCGTTGCCCGTGGCCCAGACGATCTCGCCGAGGAACGCGCGGCGCCCGAAGACCCGATCGCACGCGATCTTGGCGTCGTGCACGGCGTGGTGGTCGAGGTGCAGCCACATCGTGCCGTCGGGGCCGAGCACCTCGCCCACGGCGGCTACGCGCGGCTCGAGCCACGCGAGGTACGCGTCGATCGACGGCCAGCGGTCCTGGTAGGCCACGGGGCCGCGCGCGCGGTGTCCGCCCTCGCGGCGGCGCGCCCCGAAGGCGGCGCCGACGTTGAACGGGGGATCGAGGTACGCGAGCTGGACGCTGCCCGCGGCCACGTGGCGGCCGACGTGCAGCGCGTCACCGTGCACGAGCAGGGGCTTCACCGCGCCTGCCTCATCAGCGAGAGCGCGAGCTCGGCGCCCGCGTCGCGCGGCGGCGCGAGGTCGTAGGCGAGCCACGACCGGCGAGGACCGATCAGCACGCACCCGGCGACCATCTCCTCGGCGGAGCACGCCGTGCGCACGTGGATGTGATCGTCGTGCACGCCCCCGGGGTGCGGCTCGAGCATGACCTCCTCGGCCCGGCGCACGAGCTCGAGCGGCTCGCCGCGGGCGAGCGCCCACTCCACGACCAGAGCCTGCACGACGTCGCTGACGAACATCCACTGCACGCGCGCCTCGGGGTCCTCGAGCAGCGCGCGCACCAGCAACCACTCGCGCTCCACGTCGAGCCGCAGCCAGCGACCGTGCGCCTCGTCGCGCGCCAGCCCGTCGGCGCCGAAGTGGACGAAGCCGGGGCTGTCGACGGCGGCGCCCTCGAGCGTCGTCACGTAGAAGAGCAGGTCCGCGTCGACGCCGGAGCGGTGCGACCGGTGAGGCGCGAGCGGCCCGCCGCCCGTGGGCGTCGAGAGGTCGCCGACCACGAGATCGGCCCCCGGGCGCTCGCGGGCCACGCGCGCGGCCGCCCGCTCGATGGCGGCGGTGAACCGGGGAAGGCCCCAGTGCCGGGCGTCGTGACGG
>JAJYCT010000194.1 GCA_021778125.1 Myxococcales bacterium | reverse complement strand
GAAGGTCGACGAAACGTTCACCGCCGAGACCACGTTCCCCGAGGCGCACCCGCGCGCGGAGCTCAAGGGCAAGAAGGCGAAGTTCGTGGGCCACGTCAGGGACCTCAAGCAGAAGGTCCTGCCGGCGCTCGACGACGAGCTCGCCAAGGACGTCGGCAACTTCCAGACGCTCGTCGAGCTGCGGGCCGACGTGCACACGCGCCTGCAGAGGGTCATGAAGGATCGCTCGGACACCTCGGTGGCCGAGCAGATCGTCGCCAAGATCAGCGAGAAGAACCCCATCCCCGTGCCGCCGACGCTCGTCGAGCAGCAGTGCCGCTTGACCGAGGCGGAGATCCTCCAGAACGCGCGCCGCATGGGCCAGCGCCCGACGCCCGACGACCTGCAGAAGGTCCACGAGCAGGTGCACGCCGACTCCGAGAAGAAGGTGCGCGCCGGGCTGCTCATGGCGGCGATCGCCCAGAAGATGGGCATCGTCATCGGCGACGCGGACATCGCCAAGGGCATCGAGGAGCTCGCGCAGGAGACGGGGAAGAACGTCGCCAAGGTCCGCGCCGAGTACGCCGACCCGCAGCGCCGTCAGATGCTCGTCGGAATGATCCTCGAGGACAAGGTGCTCGACGTCATCGAGGCCAAGGCCCAGATCAAGGACGGCCTGCCGCCCGAGCCCGCGGCGGAGGCCGGGGCGGGCGAGGCCAAGGCCGAGGCTGCGGGGGAGTCGCAGGAAGCCGCGCCCAAGGCTAAGAAGAAGACCAAGGCGAAGTCGGAAGGCTGATTCGGAGAAGACCGATGACGAAGCGTCCCGAGAACCGCGCCCAGGCGATCCAGACGATCGAGCGGGCCAAGGATTTCATCCCGTATCCGACGGTCGTCGAGACGACGCACCGCGGCGAGCGAAACTGGGACATCTTCAGCCGCCTGCTGAAGGACCGGATCGTCTTCCTCGGGACCGAGATCAACGACGACGTCGCGAACATCGTCATTGCTCAGTTTCTGTTCCTGGAGAGCGAGGATCCCGACAAGGAGATCATGCTCTACGTCAACAGCCCCGGCGGCGTGGTGACGAGCGGCCTCGCGATCTACGACACGATGCAGTACGTCCGCTCGACGGTGAGCACGACGTGCCTCGGCATGGCGGCGTCGATGGCCGCCGTGCTGCTCGCGGCCGGCTTCAAGGGCCGGCGCGTGGCCCTGCCCAACTCGCGGATCATGATCCACCAGCCCATGGGCGGCGCCCGCGGGCAGGCGACGGACATCGAGATCCAGGCGCGCGAGATCCGTCACCTCAAGGAGGTCATCACCGACATCCTGGCGACGGCCTCGGGCAAGGCCAAGGAGATCGTGCACAAGGACATCGATCGCGACTTCTACATGAGCGCGATGCAGGCCAAGGAGTACGGGCTCATCGACGACGTGCTGCCGCCCCGCAAGAAGGGCGAGGGCGACAAGTCAGCGCGTGACAAGTGAGGGGTCGCAAGCTTGCGACCCCCAGGGGGCGGGTCTAAGCTCCCCTGCGGGCGACGACCACATTCGCGAGAGGATCGGGCATTGGAGCGCAGGCGGGACGACCACCAGAACGGCAACCTGAATTGCTCCTTCTGCGGCAAGTCGCAGAAGGAGGTGAAGAAGCTCATTGCCGGGCCCACGGTCTACATCTGCGACGAGTGCATCGGCCTGTGCAACGACATCATCGCCGAGGAGGTGGAGAAGGACGAGCCGTATGCGGGCTCGACCCCGGTCCCCAAGCCCTCCGAGATCAAGGCGATCCTCGACGACTACGTCATCGGCCAGGAGCGGGCGAAGAAGGTGCTCGCGGTGGCCGTGCACAACCACTACAAGCGCATCGACTCGCGCGTGGCCGCCGACGACGTCGAGCTCGCGAAGTCGAACATCCTCCTGCTCGGGCCCACGGGCACCGGCAAGACGCTGCTCGCGCAGACGCTCGCCAAGATCCTCAACGTGCCCTTCGCGATCGCCGACGCGACGACGCTCACCGAGGCGGGCTACGTCGGCGAGGACGTCGAGAACATCATCGTCCAGCTGCTGCAGAACGCCGACCACGACGTCGAGCGCGCGCAGCGCGGCATCGTCTACATCGACGAGATCGACAAGATCAGCCGCAAGGGCGACAACCCCAGCATCACGCGCGACGTGTCGGGCGAGGGCGTGCAGCAGGCGCTGCTCAAGATCATCGAGGGCACCGTCGCCAACGTGCCGCCCAAGGGCGGGCGCAAGCACCCGCAGCAGGATTTCCTGCAGGTCGACACGACCAACATCCTGTTCATCTGCGGCGGCGCGTTCGTCGGCCTCGAGCAGCTCGTGCAGCGGCGCGTCGGCCAGAGCACGCTCGGCTTCGGGGCGGACATCAAGGGCAAGAAGGACTTCAAGCTCGGCGAGCTGCTCGAGCAGGTTCAGCCCGAGGATCTGCTCAAGTTCGGGCTCATCCCCGAGTTCATCGGCCGCCTGCCCGTGCTGGCGACGCTGCACGAGCTCAACGAGGACGCGCTGGTCGACATCCTCACGAAGCCGAAGAACGCGCTCGTGAAGCAGTACCAGAAGCTCTTCGACATGGACGGGGTGAAGGCCAAGTTCACCAAGGGCGCGCTGCAGGCGGTGGCCCGCGAGGCCCTGGCCCGCCAGGGCGGCGCGCGCGGCCTGCGCGCCATCCTCGAGCACGCGATGCTCGACATCATGTACGACATCCCGTCGCGCAACGGGATCAAGGAAGTGGTGGTGAACGAGGACGTCATCACCAAGCGCGAGCCGCCGCTCATCGTGTACCAGAAGGAAGCGGAGCTGGCGTAAGGGCCCTGCCCCCATCAGGGGATAGGGGGCGGCGGTCGCTGCGTCTCGCGCTATCCTCTCGGCCCGATGTTCTTCAACAAGGAAAACGACGGCAAGGCGCCGCCGGCCGCGAAGCGGCGCACCGTGCCGCTCCTGCCGCTGCGGGACATCATCGTCTTCCCGCACATGGTGTCGCAGCTCTTCGTGGGGCGCGAGCGCTCGATCAACGCGCTCGACGCCGCGATGGCGCGCGACAAGGATATCTTCCTCGCGGCGCAGAAGAACGCGAAGACCAACGAGCCCACGCCCGACGACATCTTCCAGACCGGGACGCTCGGTACGGTGATGCAGCTCTTGCGGCTGCCCGACGGCACGGTGAAGGTGCTGGTCGAGGGCAAGCGTCGCGCGTGCGTGAAGCGCTACGCACAGACCGACGAGTTCTTCCTCGTGGAGGTCGACGAGGTCGCCGAGCCGGCGCAGCGCGGCGTCGAGGTCGAGGCCCTGATGCGCAGCGTGCAGGGCGCCTTCGAGATGTACGTGAAGCTGAACAAGAAGGTTCAGCCCGAAGTGCTGATGAGCGTGCAGACGATCGACGATCCTGCGCGCCTCTCGGACACGATCGTCGCGAACCTGCCGACGGTGAAGCTCGCCGACCGGCAGGCGCTGCTCGAGATGGAAGATCCCTCCAAGCGCCTCGAGCGTCTGCACGAGCTGATGCAGGCCGAGATCGAGATTCTCCAAGTGGAGAAGAAGATCCGGTCGCGCGTCAAGAAGCAGATGGAGAAGACGCAGAAGGAGTACTACCTGAACGAGCAGATGCAGGCCATCCAGAAGGAGCTGGGTGGCGGCGAGCGCGACGAGTTCAAGAACGAGATCCAGGAGATCGACGAGGCCCTCAAGACCAAGCGGATGAGCAAGGAGGCTCTCGCGAAGGTCAAGAAGGAGCTCAAGAAGCTCAAGATGATGCACCCGACGAGCGCCGAGGCGACCGTCGTGCGCAACTACATCGACTGGATCATCACGCTGCCCTGGTACGACAAGACCGAGGAGACCTACGATCTCAAGAAGGCCGACGAGATCCTCGAGGAGGACCACTACGGCCTGAAGAAGATCAAGGAGCGCATCCTCGAGTACCTCGCGGTGCAGGCGCTCACCAAGAAGCTCAAGGGGCCGGTCCTCTGCTTCGTGGGGCCGCCCGGGGTGGGCAAGACGAGCCTCGCCAAGAGCATCGCGCGGGCGACCGGGCGCAAGTTCGTGCGGCTGTCGCTGGGCGGCGTGCGCGACGAGGCCGAGATCCGCGGGCACCGGCGCACGTACATCGGCGCGATGCCCGGCAAGCTCATTCAGTCGCTGCGCAAGGCGGGGACGAACAACCCGGTGTTCTTGCTCGACGAGGTCGACAAGATGTCGACCGACTTCCGCGGCGATCCCGCGGCGGCGCTGCTCGAGGTGCTCGACCCCGAGCAGAACCACACGTTCAACGATCACTACCTGGATCTCGACTACGACCTGTCGGACGTGATGTTCATCACGACGGCGAACACGCTCGGCGGCATCCCCATCCCGCTGCAGGACCGCATGGAGATCATCCAGCTGAGCGGGTACACGGAGTTCGAGAAGCTCAACATCGCGGTGAAGTACCTGGTCCCGCGGCAGCGCAAGGAGTGCGGCCTCGACGACGTGCCGATGTCGATCTCCGAGAGCGCGATCCGGACGGTCATCCACCACTACACGAGGGAGGCCGGCGTGCGGTCGCTCGAGCGCGAGCTGGCGAGCATCGCGCGCAAGGTGGCCCGTCAGGTGGTGACCGACGGCAAGGACAAGGTCGTCGAGATTGTGTCCAGGGACGTGCCCAGGTACCTGGGGGTGCCCAAGTACCGCGTCGGCAAGAAGGAGGAGCACGACGAGATCGGCCTGACCAACGGGCTGTCGGTCACGTCGAACGGGGGCGGGGAGCTGCTGGCGTGCGAGGTGTCGGTCGTCCCCGGCAAGGGCAAGCTGGTCATCACGGGCCTGCTCGAGAAGGGGATGGAGGAGAGCGCGCAGGCGGCGATGAGCTACGTGCGCGCGCGCGCGGTCATGCTGGGGCTCGAGGGCGATTTCTACCAGAAGGTGGACGTGCACGTTCACTTCCCGGAGTTCGTCCGCAAGGACGGGCCGAGCGCGGGCGTGACGATGGCGACGAGCCTGGCGAGCGCGCTGATGCGGGTGCCGGTGAAGCGGGATCTGGCGATGACGGGGGAGATCACGCTGCGGGGGCGCGTGATGCCGATCGGGGGCGTGAAGGAGAAGCTGCTGGCGGCGCACCGGAGCGGGATCACGACGGTGATCATTCCGCGGGAGAACCGGAAGGATCTGCGGGAGGTGCCGCGGCGGGTGCTGAAGGCGACGCGGGTGGTGCTGGTGGAGCACATGGACGACGTGCTGCGCGAGGCGCTGGCGCTGCCCCGGCCCGAGGAGGTGTTCGGGCCGCCGCGGGAGCGGTGGGAGTACCGCGACGGGGAGCTGGTGGTGCTCCCGGCGGGGGCGCGCGAGCCGGCGTCTCCGTCGGTGCCTCCGGCAGAGCCGGCGGCGCCGCTGGCGCAGTGAGGGTGCGGTTTCCTACTTGACCCGTCGCGGCGCCTGCGTAAAGTGCGCGCTCCGAGCCGCGAGGCTCGGTGCCACGAATGGGGTGGTAGTTAAGTTGGTTATAACGCCGGCCTGTCACGCCGGAGGCCGCGGGTTCGAGTCCCGTCCACCCCGCTAGTAACCCGTCCACCGATCCCGTCTGCCTCCCAGCGGACGGGTCACCCGAAGCGGTAGAGGATGCGCTCGCGTTCGCCCTGCGCGGCGCTACGTCCGCGGGCCAATGGACGATCGTCGGGCAGATCGCGCGCGAGCTTGAGGCGCGGCGCCTCGCGCGAGGGGGCCGCCCGTGATCTCGATGCGCGAGCGCATGGCGCGTGCTGCGGCCGAGCGCGAGGAGCATCGTCTGTGGTGCGAGTCCCAGCGCGGCGGACGACGCGAGCTGACCCCGCAGGCGTTCGCGGCGAAGGTCGCAGCCATCCAGCGGCTTGCCCAGGCCGAGCGCTCGCGTGCGCGCCGGCCCGCGTACGCGCGTGCGTGCGCGCGCCCCCGCGCGAGGCGTGTCCGCTCCGTCCGCGTCCGCGTCGCTGACACGCCGGAGCCGCCAGAACCGCCAAGACGATCCTCTAGCTCGCGGGGTTCGTCGTGAGCGGCGCCGGCTCGCGTCCTCGCGACGCCGCGCACGGCGAGAAGGTCCGCCGCGGCCAGAAGCGCGCACGTGCCGCGGGGGTGCGGATCGGCCATCCGCCCAACCGTGACCTTACGCCGGAGGTGCTGCGGCATGCGCAGGCGCTCTGGAACGGGGGCGCGCGGATCCGAGACATCGCCCGCACCCTCGGCGTGCCGAGGTCGACGCTGCATCGGGCGCTCTTGCCCCGGTCGCGGGGCGCGTCGTGATCGCCGTCGAGCATGGGCGCTCGGATCGCCAGTACGCGGCGCAGGCGCGGAAGCGCTCCGTCCCCGCAGCGAAGCGGCGGAACGACGGCATCGCGGCCCTACAGGTTCTCTTGAAGGCGGCTTGCGACGGCCACGGCGAGCGATCCCGAGATCCGCAAGCACGCCTCGCAGTGGGCCTACAAGATCGAGGCGTGCGCGGGGAACGTGTGGATCTACCGCTGCCCCGCGGATGGCATGGTCAAGACGGTGTGCTCGTGCTGTGGGCTCGCCATGTGCCCTCGCCGCGAGCGGCGCTACGTGCAGCAGTGGGTGCATCGCATCCGGTACCTCGCCGCGCACGTGAAGCCGCCGCACGGGTACTCGTGGAAGATGCTGACTCTCTCGCTCCGTCAGAGCGGCGACCTGTTCGAACGCGTGGGTGCGACGGTCAAGATGCGAGCCGCTCTCAGCGCGCGAGCTGCGGGAGACGTACGGCATGATCGCCGGGGTCGGCGCGATCGAGGAGGGAGAGCACGAAGGGGAGAACGTCCACCTTCACTTCCTCGCGCTCTGCAGGTTCGCGCCGCGCCGCGAGCTCCAGCACTGGTTGCAGGCGCGCGACTGCACGATCCGCAAGTGTCACCACCCCGCCGACGATCGTTGCGACGACTGCAAGCGCGACAAGCTCGGGGGCTGCCACCACCCCGAGGTCTTGCCGGACGGTCGCCTGCGCCCGCGGTGCAACGGGAGCTGGTACGTGGACGTCCGCCAGGCTCGCAAGCGAGACCGCGACGGACGACTCGTGTACGGCAACGGCGCCGACGCGGCGGCCGAGGTCGTGAAGTACGCGTGCAAGCCGACGATGCAGGTTCACAAGGGGTTCCTTACGGAGGGCGAGTGGGGCAGGGCGTACGGGTTCGCGAGCGACGTCTTGCACGTATCCAACCCGATGGACCCGAAGGCTCTTTGGCTCGGGACTGCACGCGAGGCTCTGGATCCGATCGCGAAAGAGCTAGACCAGTGGCTGGAGAAGACCCATGAGCTACTCGTCCACCATCAGGTCCTCCTGGCGGGCGGTGAGTACTGCCTGTTCTGTTCGTTGCGCGGGCCGAGTGGGGCTCCCGTGGTCACCTTGAACCGGAAGGTCGCGGGCTAGGCCTCGGCTGGATGCGACGCACGAAACGGCTATCGCCCGCCGGATCTCGCCCTCCACTCGTCCCACAGCCCGAGGGCGACGCCCAGCAGGTCCTTGTATTCGCTCACGTGGGGCATGAGCGCGCCGGCGTTGAAGATGACGAAGACCTCGCCGGCTTCGACGGTCCACGGAACGCTCTTGCCTTCCATGAGATCGCCGATGGGCTCAAGGGTCTGTCGCCACCATTCTGTCGACGATGATGAGCCCGGAGGACAGGCCTGCGTCCACCAGGCGTCGTGGGCGACGATGTCGAGGTAGGAGAGAACTCCGTTGCCCCCCGGCTTGAGCCGAAGGCTCTTCGAAACCATTAGACCCGGGTGACTCTGCGGGACCGTGAGGGGGTCCTTCGGGAATGGTTCGCTCCCGGGGAAGTCGTGGAGATGAAGGTACGACTGGTAGTCGTCCTCTCCCGCACGGCTTCGGACGTGCTGGGCGGTCAGGTACATGTCACGCGGCGACGGCGCTCGGCCGTCGATGGGGGCCGCTGGCGTCCTCGGCGTCTACGTAGATCTCTGCGGAGGGAGCCACCGCTTCGGGCATCTCGATCCCTCGCGGGCGAACGAAATACCGCACGAAGTCGGCGTAGCGTTCCGTGGACTGCTTGACCGAATGGAAGATGATGACGAGCGGTCCGCCGGCGGCCTGTTCGAGAGGGCCGCGTTGCTTGTCGATCTCGTCCAGCAGCCGACGCTGATCTTTCGGGTCTGCGTTGAAGATCTGCAGCGTGCGATCGCGGCCGTCGTAATCGCCAACGAGGCGGTTCGTCGGAACCCAGCGCACCGGGCGTCCTTCGATGAGGTCCGAGACGACAAGCGGGACGAGAGCTCGGTTCATCCGAGGAGCCCCCTCACGAGCTTGATCGCCAGCACGGCCATCCTCTCGGCCTCCTCGAACTCAACGGGGTCGTCCTGGTAGTCGGCCTTGATCCGCATGCCATAGAGGTCGCGAAGATCTCGTCGCGCGGTGTCGTCGAGGATGCCCCAGCGCGCGGCATCGTCCGGAAGCTCATCGTGCCGGTAGTAGTTCTTCTCGGCGGTGAACGCCTGTCGTTGCTGCTGAGCCACGTGAGCGACCGCATGGTACGCGGCGTAGTACGCCCGGTTGGCCACGGCGTTTGCGAGGCACAAAAGCGAGCCGTCGTCGCTTGGTCGAAGGCGCTCCACCGCCTCCAGGTTCTCGCGAGCTTTCTCGTCGAACTCCATGGGCGGGGCGGTCATCACCTACCTATTCAACCAGGTGCGCAAGCGGCCGTCGAGTGACGAGCAGAAATGGGGGCAGCCGACCTCGCTAGCGCTTAAGGCGTACCGGGAGGGGCACGACGTTGCCGGCAGCGCGCCGCCCCTCCAGCCGCCGCGAGAGCGTGCGCGCCACGTCCGCCAGCCCCAGCCGCACGGCCTCTGAAGTGGACCCCGAAATTCGGACCAGGAATTAGGGTGGTACGGGGAGCCTGCTTCAAGCTGGAGAGGAGCAGGGACCATGAAGAAGAGCCGCACGAGATACACCCCGGAGTTCAAGGCGAAGGTCGCCATCGCGGCGCTGCGCGAGCAGGCGACCGTGCCGGAGCTGGCCAAGCAGTTCGGCGTGCACCCCAACCAGATCTACACCTGGAAGCGGGAGTTCATCGAGAACGCGGCCCGCGCGTTCCGCAACGGGACAGAGGCTGCGAGCGACGGTGACAGCGAGCGCGAGGAGCAGCTGCTCAAGAAGATCGGCGAGCTGACGGTGGAGCGCGATTTTTTAGCCAGAGGGCTCGGGCGTCTTCGCTGACGGAGCGCCGCGCGATGATCGACCGGCAACTGCCCGAGCTGTCGGTTCGCCGCCAGTGCGAGCTGCTGCGGGTATCGCGCTCCGGTCTGTACTACGAGCCCGAGCCCACCCATCCCGAGCAGCTCGCGCTGATGCGCCGGCTCGACGAGCTGCACCTCAAGTCCCCGTTCTACGGCAGCCGCAAGCTGGCCGACGCCCTTCGCAGCGAGGGCAGAGAGGTCAATCGCAAGCGCGTCCAGCGGCTGATGCGCCTGATGGGGCTGGAGGCCATGGCGCCGAAGCCCAGGACCAGCGAGCCGCATCCCGAGCACGTCGTCTACCCGTACCCGATGGCATTCTCCGACGGCATCTTGCTTCGAGTCTTCTTTCACGGGACGCGTCCCGACTCGGCGCTGGAGCTAATCCGTCGGTCGCTTCGCGACATCCCCGAGCTGGCGTCGAGACCCGCAATGGACAAGTAGCGCGCGAAGGCGCGCGGCCTTCAGAATCCCGTGCTTTCCGTACTTGTCCGTCGTGATGACGGGGTTCGACTCCTTGAAGGACCCGTCCGGCTGCTCGACCTCGAGCTCGCGGAGCTCCTCCGTCGGCAGCTGCATCCGCGCGTCTGCGGGGACCATCAGCTCGCGCCGGAAGCGGCAGCGGGTGTTGTCGGGCTCCGTGCTCACGTCCCCGTAGCCTCCCCCCGCCCGCCCTCCGCGGCCAGGGCCTTCGCCAGCTCGTCGAGCAGGTGGCGGCGGTCCTCCGGCGAGAGGCCCGGGACCTCGCGAAGCAGGCGCGCGATGGCCGGGGAGAGGTGAGGAGGGGGTGAGGGGAGGGTGAGCGCGTCGACGCTCGCGCGTCGCGTCTCGCCCGCTGTCCGGGAATCGCGGTCGAGCGATGTCCCGGGCTTTCGACCCGCCGCGGAGAGGGAACGCAGCGCGGAGAGGATGAAGAGGGGCGAGAAACCCGGTACCGGCGAGTTGTCGAGACAAACCGACCGAAGGAGCCCGCCCCATGACGATGGCAGCACAGAGAGTCGCGTTCGTCGATCCGTTCGCGCGAGCCCGCGCGGAGCTGGAAGGCGTGTTCCACCTGGAGCTCGTCGGTGGCCTGCTGGAGGGTGGCGAGCGGAGGAGCGGTCGAAGGGAGGTGAGGGTTCCCGGTCAGCGCCTTGACGACGCCCTGTCCGAACGTGACCAGGGCAGGCGCGGCGCGCGGCAGGTGCATCGAGACGAGCGAACGGTGATTGGTGTTCGGAGTGGGCATCGGATCCTTGCGGGCGGGTGGAGCAGACGGGCTTGCGGTTCGATGAGCGGTGCTCGTTCGGCGATGATTCCTCCTTTGCGGTTGGCGATTTCGAATGCGGTCTCGAGCTCCGTCTCGCGTACTTCGAGGCGAGCGACGGAAACCTCGATCCTCGGTCCTGGTACTTCGTGCACCGTCGCGAAGATTTCGAGGAGAGCGACGCGTCTCGAAAGCCCTTCGACGGAGATCGAGAGACGC
>JAJYCT010000193.1 GCA_021778125.1 Myxococcales bacterium | reverse complement strand
GCCGCGTGCACGCCCGCTCGGTCTCCGCCGCCTCTCCGCCCGTGAGCCGGAGGCTCTCCATCCGCCACGGGTTCTTCCAGAGCAGCGGGATCTTGTCCTCGATCTCCGTCAGCGGGACGAGCCCCTTGCGCCCCGACCGAACGAACGGCACGCCGTACGTCTCGAGCAGCCCGCGCAGGACGAATCGCGTCAGACCGGTGAGCTCCGCGAGCTGCGCGATCGAGGACGCCGCGCGCACTCCGATCGATCCGCGCGGCGCGCCCCTCGGCCGGTGCATCGTGACCCATCAACGACGCCGGGATGAAATCGATCTCGGGATGCCGCAGACGTTGGCGCGGCGGAGGTGCGCGCGGTGGAGGGCGGTGGCCCGCCCGGTCGCCCGGCAGCTGTCCGCGCAAGGTCTTCTTGAAGGCGGCAACCCACAAAGTGCGATGCCGCGATCACCCCGCGATCCCGTGAACGGGGACCCTCGTACCTCGGCGCGCGAGGCATGGCGAAGGACAAGACGCAGTCGACCTTGCGTGGAGCGATGGAGGCCGCGGGCACCGACGAGAGTGGCTGGCAGCGCGACCGACGCGTCGACGTCATCCTGAGGGACTAGGCCGGATGACTGCGTTCGGCGACGACGAGGTCCGGCGACGCGCCGAGGCCGTCGGGGCGATGCTCCTCGACAAGCCCCTGAGCCTCGTCGAGCTGCGCGCCGCCGCGCGAAGCCTTGCCCGTTCGGGCGCCAGCCGCTAGCTGGCTACCACGCAGTCATGAGCCCGCGTGAGCCACCCGAGCGCGTCGTCGATCTAGCCGTCGGGCGGGGTCGAGACGCGATGTCGTTCCTCGCGGTCGAGTCGGGCATGCGTCACTGGTTCGACGCCCCCCCGCCTGCCGGCACCGGGGCGTGCGTGGCCTACGTCGACACTCCGGGCGCGTGGGTGGCCGCCTGTGGCCCGCTGGTCGAGGCGGACGACGCGGCGTACCCGGGGGAGCTCTCCCGCGCCGCCCTTCGTTTCGTCGACGCTGCCCGCGCCAGCGGCCGCCGCGCGTGCTTCTTCGGATCCGAGGCGGGCGAGCATCGCGGCCTCTCTCGCCTGCTCGTCGGGGCGCAGCCCGTCTTCCACCCGGGCCAGTGGCTGCGCGACCTCGCCGGACACCGCCGTCTGCGCGAGCAGCTGCGGCGCGCACGCGCCAAGGGGCTGCGGGTCCGCGCGGTCCCGGCGGACGAGCTGGCCGAGGGGTGCCCGCTGCGGGAGGAGATCGAGCAGCTCGCGCGGGGATGGCTCGACTCCCGGCACATGGAGCCCATGGGGTTTCTGGTCGCCCTCGAGCCGTTCCGGTGTGCGCCGCTCCACCGGTACTTCGTCGCAGAAGTCGGAGGTCGCGCCGTGGGCTTCCTGTCCGCGGTGCCGATCGGGCGCCGCCACGCGTGGCTCGTCGAGGACGTCGTGCGAAGCGCTGGCGCACCCAACGGGACAACGGAGTCGCTGCTCGTCGCGCTGATGCGGGAGGTGGCGGACAGCGAGTACGTGACGCTCGGCCTCACACCGCTCGCTGGCCCCGTGGCTTGGCCCCTGCGCGGCGTCCGGTGGATCTCGCGTCCGCTCTTCGACTTCGCGGGCCTTCGCGCCTTCCGCGAGCGGCTTCACCCCCACGCGTGGCAGTCCGTGTGGCTGGCGTACGCCGAAGGGGGCTCGCCCGCGCGGCCGGTCCTGGACGCGCTCCGCGCCTTTGCGCGCGGCTCCCTCGTCGGGTTCGCGGCGCGCTCGCTCGTGCGGCATCCGAGCGGACTGCCGTGGGCGCTGGCGCTCCCCTTGCCCCCGTGGACGGCCGGGCTGGTCTGGCTGCTGGCCTCGCACCGGGCCGCGCTGCTCGGCTTTTCACCCGCCGAGCTGGCCGTCTGGGCCGCGTTCGACGCGATGCTGCTGCTCGTGCTCGTACGGGCCGCGATGCGCCCGCAGCGCTCCCGGCTCCTGCTGGCCACCTCGCTCGCCGTCGTCGACTCGTTCCTGTCGCTCGGGCACCTGGCCTGGGTCGGTCTCGGTCCGACGGCGGTCCACGCGGCGCTCCGCGCCCTCGCGACGATGGCCCCTGCCGTGGGCGCGCTCCTGCTCGCGTGGGCGACCACGCGGACGGCCTCCATGGTTCCGGCCGCGACGAGCCCCATCACGGAGGCCCGTCGCACCTCACCGACGGAGGCGGTCGCGCGCCCGTAGGCTCGCGACGGTACCGCACGGATCGTCGAGCTCGAAGGGCTTGTCGAGCAGCACCGCCCGGAGGCTCCCGGCCCGGCGCCGGGTCGCTTCGTCGCCGAACGCCGGACACCGCGAGCTGGAACTTCGGCCACGACTGCGAGCGGGCGACCTGCTCGAAAGCGTGCCTGGGCTCTGGGTCGTACAGCCGTCGTACAGCCCGAGGGCAGGGGGCAAGGGCAACGAGTATTTCTTGCGCGGGTTCGATGCCGACCACGGCACCCAGGCGGCGCGCGATCTGCTGCATGAGCAGACGCTCCAAGCCAGCCTGGATGGGGGCGGAGACATGCAATGGCTGGCCTCGCCCGCGCACGAGGCCCCCTGCTCTCCGCGAGCAGCATCCGGTAGATCGCGAGATCCGCCCGCGATCGAGCCGATCGTCACCGAGTACCTGTTGCACCTGGCGAGAAGTCAACGGCAAGAGCAGCGCCAGGGCGTGGCTCTGGACGCTGGTGACCTCCAAGGTCATCGTCTTCATGATCCAACTTCTGGCCCCTGCGGCTGCGCCAGTTTTGCTGGAGCCACCGGATCCGTGACGTCACCGCGATCGCCGAGCGCTCCGGCGCTTCGCGCCGCATCGGGCGCCAGCTCTTGGAGGAAGCCCAGCGGATGTTCGCGTGGTGGCATCGGGTGGCCGCGGGGAACCGCTAGCCCGCAGCGCCGCTCTTGCTCTTCCTCGCCGGCTTCGCCTTCTCGGTCGCGTCGGCCCCCGCCTCCGCGGGCGCCGCTGCCTTGGCGGGGCCCGGCTTGCCGGCGGCCTTGATCGACCGGCTCAGCAGCTCGGCCAGGTCGATGACCTGCGCGCCCTTCGCGGCGGGCGCGGCCTCCTCGCCCGGCTCCTCGCGCGCCACCTCGCCGGCCTCGATCTTCTCCTCGACCGCCGCGAGGACCTTGCTGCGGTACTCGTCGGGGTGCCTGGCCGGATCGAACGGCCCCGACAGCTCGCCGACGAGGTGCAGCGCGAGCTGCTTCTCGCGCGGGCTCGGCGCCTTCTGCTCGGCCGGCGCCAGCTCGTCGCCGGGCACGAGCTCCTCGGCGAAGCGCATCAGGTCGAGCGAGAACAGCCGGCCGCGCGGGCGAACGAGCGAGAGGCGCGTGCGGGTGCGCAGCTTCACCTTGGCGAGCGCGACCTTCTTGGTCTCCTCGAGCACCGAGCGGAGCAGATCGTAGCCGCGCACGTTCTTGCCGCCGGGCCCGATCCAGTAGCTCTTCTCGATGTACGCGAGGTCGACCTGCAGCGGGTCGACGAACTCGACGATCTCGATCGTGCTGCCCACGTCGTCGCCCTCGAGCTTCGCGAGCTCCTCCTTGGTGAAGAGCGCGTACTCGCCCTTGGAGACCTCGTAGCCCTTGCCGATCTCTTCCCACGCCAGGTCACGCGCGCACCTGGGGCAGCGGCGCACCATCGAGATGCGCGTGCCACACTCCCTGTGGAGCTGGTGGAACTGAGGCGTGAGATCCTTGGTGGCCATGTAGAGTTTGGCCGGGATCGTCACGAGGCCGAAGGCAATCTCGCCGGACCAGAACGCGCGCATGAGGGACTCCCGTGGCCAGGTCGAAAGCGCCCAGCAAGAAGGGGACCGCGGGCGAGCGCCTGGCCGAGTACGAGGCCAAGCGGCGCTTCGAGGTTACGCCCGAACCGCGAGGATCGTCGCAAGGAGCAGCGGAGGGGGAAAAGAAAACGGCGCTCGCGTTCGTTATGCAGAAGCACGACGCCCGGCGCCTGCACTACGACTTCCGGCTCGAGATCGAGGGCGCGATGGCGAGCTGGGCGGTGCCCAAGGGCCCCTCGTACGATCCGGCCGTCAAGCGCCTCGCGGTCCAGACCGAGGACCACCCCATGGACTACAACGCGTTCGAGGGGCGCATCCCCGAGGGGCAGTACGGCGCGGGCGACGTGCTCGTGTGGGACCGGGGCAGCTACGAGACCGTCCCGCCCAACAGCGAGCGCGCCATGCTCGACAAGGGCCACCTGCACGTCCGGCTCTTCGGCGACAAGCTCGTGGGCGAGTGGCACCTGGTGCGCACGGGCGACCGCAAGGCGCCGCCGGGCCCCAGGACGCAGTGGCTCTTCTTCAAGGCCAAGGACCGCGACGCCAACGGCGCCTACGACGTCGTCGCCGAGCGCCCCGAGTCGATCGTCAGCGGCCGGCAGGCCACCCGCGGTCCGCGGCGCGTCGGCGCGTCGCCCGAGGGGTCGAGCGCGCGCGCGCTCCACGACACGGTGGGCGAGCCGATGCTCGCCACGGCGGCGACGCGCATCCCGGAGCCGGGCGCGTGGCTCTTCGAGGTCAAGTACGACGGCTACCGGCTGCTCGCGTGCAAGGCGGGCGACGACGTGCGCCTCTACAGCCGCAACGCCAACGACTGGACCTCGCGCTTCGAGCCCATCGCCGAGGGGCTCGCGCGGCTGCCCGCGCGCGAGTGCGTCGTCGACGGCGAGGCGTGCGTCGTCGACGAGCACGGGCACCCGTCGTTCGGCGCGCTGCAGCGCTGGCTCGCGGGCGACGGCGGCGAGGCGCGCCTGGGGTTCGCGGCGTTCGACCTGCTCTGGCTCGACGGGCGCGATCTGCGCGGCGAGCCGCTCGAGCGCCGGCGCGAGCTGCTCGAGAAGCTCCTCGAGGGGCAGCCGCCGCCGCTGTCGTACTCGCGCGCGGTGGCCGGCGACGTCGTCACGCTGCTCGAGACGGCCAAGTCCGCGGGGCTCGAGGGCCTGATGGCCAAGCGCAAGGGGTCGACGTACGCGCCGGGCCGCGGGGCGCAGTGGCTCAAGCTGCGTTTCGAGCGCCGGCAGGAGGCCGCGGTCATCGGCTGGCTCCCGCTCGCCGGCACGCAGGACACGATGGGCGCGCTCGTGCTGGGCGTCGTCGAGGGCGGGGAGCTCGTCTACGCGGGGCGCGTCGGCACCGGCTTCGACGAACGGACGCGGCGCGACCTCGGGCTGCGCCTCGCGCCCGACCGCATCGACGCGCCCGCGGCCGCCGGCGTGCCCAGGACGCCCGACGCGCGCTGGGTGACGCCCCGCCTGGTGTGCGACGTCGCGTTCCACGAGTGGACGAGCGACGGCTCGATGCGCCAGCCGCGCTTCGTCGGCCTGCGCGAGGACAGGACGCCCGCCGACTGCGTCAAGGACGGCGACGCCGAGCGCGAGCCGGGCGCGCCTGCGCCGCGCGTGGAGGCCGGCGCGCGTCGCGAGACGCCCAGGCTCGCCAACCCGGGCAAGGTACTCTTCCCGCGCGACGGCATCACCAAGCGCGACATCTGGGACTACTACACGGCGATCGCGCCGCTGATGCTGCCGCACCTCTCGGGCCGGCCGCTGACGATGCAGCGCTACCCTGACGGCATCGACGGCGAGGAGTGGTACCAGCAGAACGCGCCCGACAAGACGCCCTCGTTCGTGCGCCTCGTCGACGCCGGCCCCCGCCACGACCACAAGAAGCGGGTCGTGTGCGACTCGCTCGACACGCTGCAGTGGCTCGCCAACCTCGCCGCGCTCACGCTGCACCAGTGGTGCAGCCACGTCCCGCCGTCGGCGACGACGCCGGCCGCCGTCGATCACGCCCTCGCGCGACCCGACTACGTCGTGCTCGATCTCGATCCCGGCGACGGCCCGTGGGCGCACCTGGTCGAGGTCGCCCACGCGGTGCGCACGCTGCTCGACGCGCTCTCGCTGCGGAGCTTCCCCAAGACGAGCGGCAAGCGGGGCCTGCACGTCTTCGTGCCGATCGCGCCGGGGCCGACGCACGACGAGGCCACCGCGTTCGCCGAGCGCGTCGCGCGCGCCGTGGCGAAGGTGCTGCCGGAGATCGCGACCGTCGAGCGCATGAAGGACAAGCGCGGCGGCAAGCTGTACGTCGACTACGGCCAGAACGGCGAGGGCCGCACCGTGGTGGCGCCCTACACGATCCGCGCGCGCGACGGCGCCGTCGTCTCGACGCCCGTGACCTGGGACGAGGTGACGCTCGATCTAGACCCCACCCGCCTCACCGTCCGGACGGTCCTCGCGCGGCTCGCCGAGCGGGGGGACCTCTTCGCCGGGGTCCTGGGCGGCGGCCAGCGCCTGCCCTGACGGCCACAGCGAGAAGGCTCCGGCAAGCGGCAGGGCCTGGTCCGGCGGAACATAGGCCGCGAGGCGCCGGACGAAGGGGATGCGGTTGAGCAAGCGCAGGGTGCCGTGCTCGTTCATCCAGAGCGCGTACTCCACGTACGTCGGGTCGCGTGACAGGTGCCGCTCCTCGGTGCGCGCGCGCATGTAGTACATGAAGTTGACGCAGCTCAGCGCGAGGCAGCGCTTGATCGCGCTCAGCGGCCCGTCGGCCGTCACGATGAACGGCACGCTCACCAGCCACCACGACAGGTTCTTCGAGATGTAGGCCGGGTGCTTGGTGAACCGGTACGGGCCGTTGGTGAGGATCCCGCGGTGCGTGAGGTTGGAGAAGCGCACGCCGAAGGCGACGGTCCCCAGCACGTAGATCGTGATGAGCGAGAGGATCGCGATGGCCCACGCCCAGCGCAGCTGCGGGTGCTCCCCGAGCCAGCCGCCGAAGCCGATCCCCCCGTAGCGGACGTACTGCTTTTCGAACAGGCCCGAGAAGAACGGCTCGTAGCAGAACAGGGCCACGCCCCAGCCGAGGAACGTCGGCTCCGCGCTCCGGATGTGCGTGTCGATCGGGCGGAAGCAGAGCGCGTAGCCGACCGTCGTGAAGAGCAGGTCGATGAAGAAGATGAAGTCGTAGAGGAAGTCGTACGCGCGCAGGTTGGCCCACGACGCGTTCGTGAGGTCGAAGTGCACGACGTTGTTCGTGCTGTTGTTCAGCCACACGAACATCAGCGGGAAGAAGAACGCCTTGACCAGCCAGCCGCGGTAGTGGTTCGCGATCTCGGCGCCGTTCGCGTCCCTCCACTTGCCGATCGCGACGCGCCCCAGCTGCCAGTACGCGTCGCGCGGCGCGCACATGTGGCCGTCGACGATGGTCACGTAGAGGATGGTCGATGGGACCAACCCGATCCAGAAGCGCCCGAGGAGGGTGTAGAACGGGGTGTAGAACGTGCCGCCGTACTCGGGGAACACCCAGTACGCGGCGCCGAACGGCACCAGCGTGAGGACGAAGCCGGCGAGCTTGGTGACGACGCGCTCGAAGCTGGGGCTGAAGTCCTTGTCCCAGTCGAGCCCCGTCGTCTCGCGTCGGTGCACGCGCAGGATGAAGACGTCGAAGAGCACGACCGGGACGGCCACGGCCGCGACCAGCGTCATGATCGGGTCGCGGACCTTCAGGATGCCGGTGCGCATCGCGTACATCGTGGCGAGCACGATGACGAGCGCGATCGAGTTCAGGCCGAAGTGGGTGACCGATTTCGGGAGGCGAACGGCGGGGGGGGCGGGGGTCTCGGGGGCCGGCACGGGCGACAGCATAGCGTCGGCATGCAGGCAGCACGCCGACATTCGCGGCCCCTATCCGCCGGCGTCGCCGAGCGCGGCGATCAGCCTCGCGGCGACCGCCGGCGCGTCGCCCTCGTCGTGTTTGACGAAGACGAACGCCTCCTTCCAGGGTTGCGCTCGGATGCGCGTGGCCCAGCCCTGCAGCAGCTCGTCGGGGTACTCGTCGCGGCGCAGGCGCACGTACCCCCAGTCGGCGGTGGGCACGAGCGGCGACTCGAGCTTCTCGCCCTCGGCGACGCACAAGGACGCCCCGTGACGACGGAGCGTCTCCCACACCTCGTCGTCGAACCACGACGCGTGGCGGAACTCGAACGCGTAGCGCGGCCCCCGGGGCGCGCTCGCGAGGAAGGCCTCGAGGCGCGGCGCGTCCTTGCGCAGGAACGGCGGGAGCTGGAACAGCAGGGGCCCGAGCTTCGGGCCCAGGTGGGTCACCGTGCGCACGAAGATCTCGGTCGGCTCGGCGGCGTCCTGGAGCCTGGCAACGTGCGTGATGCGCTGCGGCGCCTTCACGGCGAACGTGAAGCCGTCGGGCACCTCGGACGCCCAGCCTTCAACGAGCTGGGTCGTGGGCATCCGGTAGAACGTGTTGTTGATCTCGACCGTGCGCAGGCGCTCCGCGTAGAAGCCAAGGTAGCGCGCCGCGGCGAGGCCCTTGGGATAGAAGGGCCCTTTCCACTCCCTGTACGAGTAGCCGCTGGTGCCGACGAGGACGCGCACGCAACGCCGAGCGTAGCGTGGGCGGCGCGCGTGCTCAAAAGCGGGTGTCTTCGTCGACGCGGCGCCATGTGCGCCCCGCTCGAGATCTGCGCCGCGCGCGCACGTCCTCGGTCGTCGTCGATCGTCCTTGCGTCAGCCGGAGGCTCTCGATCCGCCACAGGTCAGGCTGCCGACGCCACGTGGCATTCATCGCGCGCCCGCGAGCAGCGCCGCGCCGACCACGGCGAACAGCACGGCCGCGATGCGCTTGGTCAGGTGCGGATCGA
This sequence comes from Myxococcales bacterium, assembly GCA_021778125.1. Taxonomy (GTDB): domain Bacteria; phylum Myxococcota_A; class Polyangia; order Polyangiales; family Polyangiaceae; genus Palsa-1150. The sequence continues at coordinate 2,043 of JAJYCT010000193.1, read as the reverse complement.
GCATCTTGCCCGCGCGGTGCCCGACGACGACGGCGAGGCCTGCCACGGCCCAGAGCGCGAGCGCCGACCCGGCGAAGACGACATACGGCGACGCGTAGTGGGCCGCGAGCGCCGCGGTCGCGAGCTGCGTGAGGTCGCCCCACTCGGCGAGAAACACGACGACGAAGACGAGCCACGCTGACCGCCAGAAGCCGCTCTGCCCGTCGCGGTCCTCGACGTCCTCTTCGGACTCCTCCTTGCGCCGCCACATCAGCACCGCCGAGAGCAAGAAGAGGCCCCCCGCGAAGGCGTGCACCGGGCGCGCGGGCAGGAGCGAGACGAGCTGCCCCGCGGCGACGGCGACCAGGCTCTGGATCGTGAGCGCCGTCGCGGCGCCGAGGAGCACGGGGAGGGGCCGGTGGCGCGTCGCCAGAACGAGCGCCGCGAGCGCCGTCTTGTCCGGCAGCTCGGCGACGAAGACCACCCCGAAGACCGAGAAGAAAAGCGTCCAGCCGTGCATCGTCGCGTGCCTACCGCAGATCGAGCACGACCCACTGCGCGTTCGAGTAGACGACCGGGTACCCGAGCGCCGCGTTGCGGCCGCGGCCGACGACCGCGTAGCTCAGGTGGTACCTGGCGCGCAGCATGTCGAGGCGCACGCGGTCGAGCGCGTCGTAGCCGGAGACGACCTCGTCGCGGTTTCGGAAGCCGTGGCGGCCCGAGACGTCCTCGAGGCGCCGGTACCACTCGAGGAGCTCCGAAGGGGCGTACGTCGAAGCCTTCCAGTCGACGACGATGGCCCGCTCGCTCGTGAGACGAAAGCGCTCGAGGCCCGGGGGCGACAGGATGGTCACGTCCTTGCTCGTGTTCGCGCGCAGCCACGCGTACAGATCGGTCTCGGCCCCGGGCATGCCGGTCAGCAGGTTGGAGTGCGCTCGCAGCGAGTCGAGCGGTGCCCGGACGACGCGCGCGAAGCCCAGCGCGAGCGCCGCCGCGGCGACCCAGGGCAGCGCGCGCGTCGCCGCGCGCGGGACACGCTCGACGACGCGGGGCGCCCACCGCACCGCGGCGCGCACGCCGAGGCCGAGCGCCACGCACGCGGCGATCGCCTCCAGCCACTCGACCGTGGGCAGGCTGCGCGTCGCGAGCGAGACGGCGAGCCCGGCGCCTCCCGCGATCGCCACGCCCACGTTCGTCCGCGAGAAGCGCAGCGGCTCGCGCGGCGCGAGGACCAGGCGCGCGACGGTCGCCGCGATCGCCGTCTGCATGAGCAGATCGATGTAGGGCGCCAGGCGCCACACGAAGAGCTGCGTGAAGCGGCGCGACTCGAAGACGATGGCCATGAGCGTGCCGGTCCACACGACGGCGAGCAGCGCGAGCACCAGCGCCCCCAGCCGCCGTCCGCGCCCGTCGCCGACGCGGAAGACCCACGCGCCCAGGCCGAGGCCGAGCGCCTGCCACGCGAGGAAGGGGAAGAAGTCGCCGAGGTAGCCGCGCGGCCGGTAGTGGTGGGGCGAGCGGATCTCGAAGAGGATCTCCTGCGCGCGCGGGGCGTCGGGGCCACCCACGGCGCGCAGGATGACGGGGCTGAGCAGGAGCGCCACCCCCAGCGCGGGCCCCATCTGCCGCGCCACGCGATCGCGGAAGCCCTCGCGCCCGAGCGCGACGTGCGCCAGGCCGTACGTGCCCAGGCCCAGGACGAGGAAGTTGGCGTGGAAGAGCCCCGCCACGCCCAGCAGGATCCCCGAGAGCAGCCACTCGCCCGCGACGAACGGCGCGATCGACAGGAGGAGCGCGGTGCTCGACACCATCGACGGCTGAAAGATCGGGTCGAACGCGTAGGACGTGGCCATCTCGCGCGTGCCGGTGGCCATCATCGCGACGAGCACCAGCAGAAACGCCGGCAGCGCCTGGCGCGCGGGCAAGAGCCGCCGGGCGAGCCAGTACAGGCCCACCGCGCCCGTCGCGGCCGCGACCACCGTCGCCACGCCAATCCCCCAGCCCCCGCGCCCGCCGACGGCGAGCAGCAGCCAGCCCAGGTACGCGAACGCGGGGTGATAGTTG
>JAJYCT010000192.1 GCA_021778125.1 Myxococcales bacterium | reverse complement strand
GCGACGCGCGCGCTCGAGGGCGCCGCCACGGCCGGGCTCCGCGGCGACGGCGCCGCCTGCTCCGCCCGCGCATCCATCGAGGCCAGGTGGATCATCCCGGAGTCCTCGCGCGGCGCCTTGGCCGGCTTCGCCGCCTCTTCCTCCGGGAACATGGGCGACGAGGGGCGCTTCGAGGACGTCGGCGCCAGGTCCCCCGTCTCTGCCATGCGCGCGAGCTCCTTGAGGCTTGCCCGATCCCGCTGCCGTGACGTCGCCGTCGTGCTCATGCGCCCCTGCCCTTCCCTGGTGGGCGCGGAGCCTGCCACCTCGTCGGGGGACGCGGCGAGCGGCGGGGCCAGGAGAGCCTCATCGGAGACGTCCTCGCTCACGGCTGCGCTGTCGAGGCGGGCCTCGATCGCCCGGGCGCTCTCTTCCCACTCGCCCGGGCTGCGCCCGGCCGCCGGCCAGCTCGCCAGGGCCTCGTCCACGAGGCCCCGTCGCGGGGTCTTGCCCTCGCTCATGGTCTACATCTCCCCGGGGTCGAAGCCCCGTTCTTCCAGGAATTCTCGTAGCTTGCGGCGCGCCTCGTGGACGCGCCAGGCGATCGTCCCCTCCGGGGCACCCAGGATCTCGGACGCCTCCTCGTGCGAGCGGCCGTCGATGCAGACCAGGACGAGCGTCGTGCGCAGCGTGTCCGAGAGGCCGTCGATCCCCTCGGCCAGCGTCGCGTAGAGCTGCCGGCGCGAGGCGTCTTCGTGCGAGTCGTCGGTGGACCGCTTCTCGGCCACGAGCGCCTCGAGGCGCGGGTCGTCGTCGGAGCTCGTGGTCCGGCGGGACCTGCGGCTGCGCAGCGCGTTGAGCGCGAGGTTCATCGCGATGCGGTAGAGCCAGGTGTACGGCTCGCTTCGCCCGTCGAAGCGGTCCAGCGCCCGGTACGCCCGGACGAACGTCTCCTGCATCACGTCCTCGGCGGCCGCCCGGTCGCGGAGCATGTGGATGGCGAGGCGGTGGATACGCTGCTGGTGGCGCCGGACCAGCTCCCCGAACGCGGCCGCGTCGCCTTCGCGGGCCCGGTCGACCAGCTCGCGATCGGTCAGCTTCGCCATGTCTTGCGCGGACTCACGCCACCTCCGGACCACGCGCAGCGGCGCGCGGCTCACCCCCGCGAGGGGCATTGCGACTGCCGAGAGTAGCGTACCCACGCGAACTTCGACAAAAAGGCACTGGACCCCTTGGGTCGCCGTGTCAGGGCTGGAACATCGGGGCCCCGCGACCCGTTGGCGTGGCGCGCATCGAAATTCCGGGGGGACCTCGAGCGAACCGCAGGCACCGCATGGCCGCCGCGCCCCCGCAACGCTACGTAAGGACGGCGCCCACCTGGCCGAGGCCGACATGACCCAATCGACCGCCGTGACCGAAGACCTGAAGAAAGCCCTCGCCGCGGAAGAGGGCGGGCGGCGATGGTTGCGGCGGCTCGCGATCGGCGGTGCCTTCGCGCTGGCCATTGGCGGGGCGCTGGCCTGGCGGGCCGCGCACGCGCCGTCGCCGCCGGCCAAGTACGTGACGACGACCGTCGCCCTGGGCGACGTGGTGGAGAAGGTCCAGGCCACCGGGACCATCCAGCCGCTCTTGCAGGTCAACGTCGGCGCGCAGGTCAACGGGCGCGTCACCGCGGTGTACGTCGACTTCAACTCCGTCGTGAAGAAGGGCGACGTGCTCGCCGAGATCGACCCCCTCATCTACGGCATGCAGGTCAGCGCGCAGGTGGCGAACCTGTCGGCGCAGCACGCGCAGCTCGCGCAGGCGCGCGCGGCGATGGCCAGCATGAAGGCGCAGATGGCAACCGCGCACGTCGTCCTCGATCGCACGCAGAAGCTCTACGCGGCGAGCCTCGCCGCGAAGAGCGATCTGGACACCGCGCAGGGCAACTACGACTCGCTCGAGGGCCAGTACGAGGCCGCACAGGCCAACGTCGACAGCCAGAGCGCCGCGATCTCGTCGCAGTCGGCGCAGCTCAGCCAGTTCAGGGCCAACCTCGGGTACACCAAGATCTACGCGCCGGTCGACGGCATCGTGGTCACGCGCGGCATCGACCCGGGCGCCACGGTCGTCGCGAGCTTCCAGGCGCCGGTGCTCTTCGTGATCGCGCAAGACCTTCGCAAGATGCGCGTGCTCGCCGACGTGGACGAGGCCGACGTCGGCCGGATCGCCGAGGGGATGGACGCCGACTGCGTGGTGGACGCGTTCCCGGGCGAGACGTTCCACGGCAAGGTCTCGCAGATCCGCTACAGCGCGAACAACGTCTCGGGCGTCGTGACGTACCCGGCGGTCGTCGAGGTCGAGAACCCCGAGCAGAAGCTGCGCCCCGGGATGACGTCGACGATCACCGTTCGCAGCCACGAGGCGCACGGCGTGGTGCGCGTGCCCAACGCGGCGCTGCGCTACAAGCCGGCGCCCCCGGAGGGCCCCGACGGAAAGCCGGTCCCGCCTCCGCCCGAGGCGCCGCTCGACAAGGGCAAGGGGCGCCTCTACCTGCTGACGAGCGACAAGCCGGGGGCCGAGAAGGTCGAGCCCAGGATCGTGTCGACGGGGATCACCGACGGCATGTTCACCGTGGTCAGCGACCCGGCCGTCGTCGTCGGGACCAAGATCGTCACCGACGAGAACGAGACCGACAAGGACAAGAAGAAGAAGTGAGCCATGGCCGCCGCCGTCTCGCTTCCCACTGACCCGATCGAGCGCGAGCCGATCGTCGATCTGTCGCACGTGTCGAAGGACTACGACGCGGGCGGCGGCATCGTGCACGCGATGCGCGACGTGAGCCTGTCGATCGCCCGCGGCGAGTTCGTGGCCATCGTCGGCACGAGCGGCTCGGGCAAGTCGACGATGATGAACATCCTGGGGTGCCTCGACCGCCCCACGCACGGCACCTACTCGCTCGCCGGGCTCGACGTCGGCGCGCGCGCGAGCGACTCGCGCGCCATCGTCCGCAACCGGGTCATCGGCTTCATCTTCCAGGGGTTCAACCTGCTGCCGCGCACGACGGCGCTCGAGAACTGCGAGCTGCCGCTGCAGTACCGCGGCGTCGGCGCACGCGAGCGCCGACGCCGCGCGACGGCCGCGCTGCAGGCGGTCGGCCTCGGCGAGCGCATGGACCACAAGCCCAACCAGCTCTCGGGCGGGCAGCAGCAGCGCGTGGCGATCGCGCGCGCGCTCGTGACCGATCCGCCGCTGCTCCTCGCGGACGAGCCCACGGGCAACCTCGACACTCGCACCAGCCTCGAGGTGCTCGCGCTGCTCCAGCGCCTCAACCGCGAGCGCGGGATCACCGTCGTGCTCGTCACCCACGAGCGCGACATCGCGGCGTGCGCGTCGCGCGTGGTGACGATGCGCGACGGGCGGATCGTGAGCGACGTCGTGCAGGACGCACCCCTCGACGCGGCCGCTGAGCTCGAGGCGGTGCCGCCGCCCGACGCGGGCGGCCCCGCGTCGCAGCCCGAGTCGGCGCACACCGATCTCGCGGTGCGACGGGCGCGCATGCCGGTGCCCGCCCGCGTGTACGTTTCGATGTTCCTCGCGAGCCGGCTGGGCCTCGCGTTCGTCTACCTGCTGCTGGCGCTGGCAGGCGTGGCGCACGCCGACGCGAAGCTCGGCCTCGTCGTGGCCGCGCACGCGCTCGGGCTCCTCGCGGAGGCCCGGCGCGGCGCCCAGGTGGCGCGCAAGCGCCTCGGCTACCCGCTCACGAACGAGCAGCGCCTCCGGCTGGCGCTCCGCTACACGCTCGGCACCGGCGCCGCGGCGGCGGCGCTCGTCCTCGCCGTGACCTTCGGGAAGCTGTTCGCGGTCGCCGCGCACCTCGGCGCGGTCTCGATCGTCGCGCTCCTGTCCGACCACCTCGCGGGCCGCAGCGCACCGGTCTCCGTGGCCGCGTACGCCGTCTTCCTCGCCGCGCTCGTGCTGCTCCGGTACCTGCTGCTCGCGCTGCTCGGGCCGAGGCGGTAAGGGGGGACCATGTCGGAGAGCGAACCCCTCGAGCTCGGGTCGTACGCGGTCGTCGTCTACGGCTCGCTGTTCGCCGCCACCCTGGGCGGGCAGGTCCTCGGGATGGTCCTCGACGCCGTCGTCCTGGGGCGGCGCCTCGTCCTCGTCCCGCTCGTGTGCAGCGTGGTGCTCGAGGGGATCGTCGGCGCGCGCGTCGCGGCGTCGCGCAAGGGGCGCCCGCTGACGCGCGTTGAGGCCGGCAGCCTGTCGGGCACGTACTCGGCGGGCCTCGCCGCGGTCACGCTGCCGCTGGTCGTCTGGACGGCGGCGTCGCGATCGCCGCAGTCACCCTTCGGCGGGATGAACCCCACGGTCGCCGCGCTGCTCGGGCTCGCGGCGCTGGGCGTCGCGACGCTCCTGCGCTGGGGGATCATGGTCCTGGCGAGCGGCGGCCGGGCTCGGTCATGAGCATGCTGCTCGGCGCCTTCCGGCTCGCGCTCAGCGCGATCGCGCGCAACACGACGCGCGCGGTGCTCACCGTGCTCGGCATCCTCATCGGAATCACGGCCGTGGTGGTGGTGAGCGCGCTCGCCGAGAGCACGTCGAGCGCCGTCGCCACCACGATCGACAGCTTCGCCGCCAACGCGATCTACGTGTGGCCGCAGCCGGTGCAGGCGTCGGGCGCGCGCGCGAAGTTCGCCGGACGGCTGACCGAGAGCGACATGCGCGCCGTCGTACGCGAGGCCGTCAGCGTGGGGGCGGGCGCGCCGTTCCTGGCGACGCAGGGGCAGGTCGTCTACGGCGACAAGAACGTCCAGACGACGCTCATCGGCGTGCTCTTGCCCTACTACACGATCCGACGCTACTCGATCGCGCGCGGCGAGAACTGGACCGAGAACGACGAGCTGCTCAAGACGAAGGTGTGCGTCGTCGGGGCCACGGTGGCCACGAAGCTCTTCGGCACCGAGGATCCCGTCGGGCGCACGATCCGGATCGGACGCTCGCCGTACCGGGTGCTCGGCGTCCTCGCGTCGCGCGGCTCGAGCGCCTTCGGCGACGACCAGGACGACCGCATCATGATGCCGGCGGGCAGCTACCGCGCGCGCGTCGTGCACATGCCGCCCGGCCGGGCCGATCAGCTCATGTTCAGCGCCCACAGCGCCGAGACCGTCGACCGGGCCAAGGAGCAGATCGCCAACATCCTCCGCCAGCGGCACCACATCGAGGACGGCGCCCGGGACGACTTCGAGATGCGCACGCAGGCGGACATGCGGCAGACGACCGACGCCATCATGAGCATGCTGTCGCTCTTCGGCATCGCCGTCGCGGGCATCAGCCTGCTGGTCGGCGGCGTGGGCGTGATGAACATCATGCTGGTGAGCGTCGCAGAGCGCACCCGCGAGATCGGCATCCGCATGTCGATCGGCGCCCGCGAGCGCGACATCCTCGTGCAGTTCCTCGTCGAGGCCATCGTGCTCACGCTCATCGGCGGCGTGCTGGGCATCGTCGTGGGGAGCGCCGGGGCCCTGGGCATCGGCCGCGCGCTGGATCTCGCCATGGCCCCGAGCGCGCGGGCCATCGGCGTCGCCGTGGCGACGAGCGCGTTCATCGGGACCGTCTTCGGCTTCCTGCCGGCGTGGCGCGCGGCGAAGCTCGACCCCATCGCCGCCCTGCGCGTGGAGTGACCCATGCGAGCCCTGTTCGACGGAGTCCGCCTCGCCGTGCGCGCCATCGCGCGCAACCCGTTGCGGGCCTCGCTCACGGTCCTGGGCATCCTCATCGGGGTGGCCGCCGTCATCATCGTGACGGGGCTCGGGACGGGCGTGCGCGCCGGGATCGCCGGGCAGATCCAGTCGCTCGGGTCGAACTTCGTCATCATCTTCCCGCAGTCGTCGCAGGCGTCGGGCAAGAAGGGCAGCCAGGGCTCCGGCGTCCGGCTGAGCGAGGACGACGGCCGCGCCATCCTGCGCGAGTCGACGAGCGTCGCGGCGATCGCCCCCGTGCTCCGCTCCGCCGGGCAGATCGTCAGCGGCGACCGCAACTGGAACACGAACATCATCGGCACGACGCTCCCCTACTTCACCGTGCGCGACTGGAAGCTCGCGCGGGGAGCCATGTGGGACGAGCACGACGAGACCGTCAAGTCCAAGGTCGTGATCCTGGGCTCGAGCGTCGTGAAGAACCTGTTCGGCACCGAGGATCCGGTCGGCCAGACCGTCCGCATCGGCCGATACCCGTACCGGGTGCTCGGCGTGCTCGTCTCCAAGGGCGAGGCGCCGTTCGGCGGCGATCAGGACGACTGCGTGCTCATGCCGATCGGGGGCTTCCGCACGCGGGTGACGCGGACGCCTCCCGGGTTCGCGGGCGTGCTCATGGCGTCCGCCACGTCGCCGGACACCACGGAGCGCGCCGTGACGCAGATGGACGCGATCCTGCGCCAGCGCCACCGCATCGACGAGGACCGGGAGCCCGACTTCGAGATCCACTCGCAGAAGGAGTTCGCCGAGATGCAGTCCCAGGTCTTCGGGCTGCTCACGGGGCTGCTCATCGGCGTGGCCGCCGTCAGCCTCGTGGTCGGCGGGATCGGCGTCATGAACATCATGCTGGTCAACGTCGCGGAGCGCACGCGCGAGATCGGCATCCGCATGGCGATCGGCGCGCGCGGGGGCGACATCCGCACGCAGTTCCTCGTGGAGGCCGTCGCGCTGGCCCTGCTGGGCGGACTGGCGGGGTCGCTCATCGGCGTCGTCGTCGTGGGCGGGGCGGCGAAGGTGATGGGCTGGTCGTTCCCGCTCGACCCCATGCCGTTCATCGTCAGCATCGGCGTCAGCGGGGGCATCGGGATCGGCTTCGGGTTCTTCCCCGCGCGCCGCGCCGCGCAGCTCGATCCGATCGAGGCGCTGCGGCACGAGTGACCGCGGGGCGCGGCGCGACGCTACCTGGCGAGCAACTGGCGTGCGAGCGCGCGGACGCGCTGCGGAGACGCGGTCTGCTGCGGCGTCACTCCGTCGCGCCGTCCGCCGACGTCCCGGCGTCGCCGCCGGAGTCCGCCGCCGCCTGCGCGTCCTCCGTCGCCCCGTCGGACTTGCCGGCGTCTCCGGCGCCCGTGTCGCTCTGGGTCGCGTGGTCGGAGGCGGCGTCCGCCGCGGGCGGCAGCGGCGAAGTCCCGTCGCCGGCCTCGCACCCCGCCAGCGCGGGAGCCGAGAGCAACGCGACGAGAGAGAGGACGATCGTGACGGTGGAGCCGCTCTTGAACATGTGGTTTGCGCTTCGCATTCGGGACCGTCCTGTCAGTAGATGAAGAAGCCGGAGAGCTGGACGCGCTGGTTGAGCGGCGAGTTGCCGTCGACGTAGTGGTCGATGAACTGCGCGTACTCGAGCCCGACCCGGAAGGCCGGGGTCACGTCGCCGAACAGGTTGACGTCCCAGAAGTCCTCGGCGCCGCGCACCTTGGTGGCCGACTTCGCGAACAGGGTCGGCGTGTTGCTCGACTCCATGTGCGAGAAGTTGCCCGAGACGAACATGCGGCCGTCGAGGCCGGGCAGGTAGTACTGCAGACCGAGCAGGTAGCTCGTCCACTGGATGTAGTTGAGCTGCCCGGTCGCGGAGTACGTCGCGATGCCGTTGTCCATGTCCTGCGGCCAGCCTGCGGCGACGGGGCCCATCGTCGCGCCGCCGGTGAGGCCCGTGTACAGGTCGGCTGTGCCGTAGCCCGACGCGAACTCGCCGTTGAACGAGAGCGCGTTGCCCATCTTGCCCTTGGAGGCGGGCACCAGCGGCAGGAACACGTCGACGGCGCCGGCGGCGGCGTCCTTGCTCACGTCACCGGTCGGCGCCGCGAGCATGTTCGGGACGTCGATGTGCCGAAGGTCCCCGGTCAGGGCGATCGAGGCCGGCTGGATGCCGGTCGACGTCGCGCCGTTGGTCTGCGCGCCGGTCCACCCGTTGATGGCGAGGCGCAGGCCGGCCTGGCCCTCGGGGATCGCCGAGTCGCGCTGCGGCGGGCGCATCGCCGCCACGGCCATCTCGAAGGTCACCGGCTGGGTCCTGATCGTCTTGGAGATCCGGATCTGCGGGGTACGCGAGTAGATCTGCCCCGGCAGACCCTGAATCTGGACGCTGTTGGGGTGGTAGAGCGACTGCCACCCGAAGAGCTCCCAGGTCTGCCCCATGAGGACGTCGACGAAGTCGGTCTCGGCCTTCACGTACATGTGCCGGATGCGCAGCAAGGGGCTCGTGAAGTAGCCGTTCTCGCTCACCTGACCGGTCCCGTACCCGAGCGACTGGTTGCCAAGGAAGTCGGTCTCGAGCACGCCGCTGACGCGGATGCCGTTGACCTCGGGCGCCTTCATGCGCATGCCGAAGCGCGAGTTGCGCGCCCCGAACTGCATGCGGCTGTGGTCGCCGCCGTAGGCGCTCGGCCGCGCGACCTGCCCGTTGCCGGCGAGGTCGTTGAAGCTCTGCGTCGAGTCGAAGATGGAGTCGGCCTCGACGAAGCCGTAGACCGTCGTGGCCCACTTGCCGGTGACCACGGTCGTGCTCTCGCCCGCGTGCGCGCCCGCCGTGTCGGCGAGGTCGTGCAGGGCGCTCTCGTACTCGGCGTCCGAGAGGATGTTCTTGTCGTGCAGGATTCGGAGTGTCGTCAGCTCGACGGGATGCGGCGTCTGCGCGTCACCGGAGGGCGTCGCGGGGGCCACCGGGAGCGCAGGCGCAGCGGGCGCCGCGGGGGCCGCCGGAGCCACCGGCGTCGCGGCCCCTTGGGGGGCGGCGGGCGCCGCGGAAGGAGGAGGGGGAACGGGCTGCGCCCAGGCTGCGCCGGCGCAGAGCGCCGACACCGACACGAGCGGCGCCACGAGGAGGAAGGTCTGTCGCCTCTGCATGGGCGCGGACTGTGACGGCTGCGTCGCACGACCGAGGGGACTGGACGTGACGTTTGGGTGACGTCGACGCCCGGTGCATCTTTTCCGCCCCGGCGTCAGTCCGACCAGATCTGCAGCGCGTAGTTGCCCTTGCCCATGCCGACCGAGACGATGACGGTCGCCTTGTCGTCCTTGCTGAAGCACACGGCGCCGTCCTCCTGGACGACGGGGCTGGGGTCGTCCGTGGAGTCCTGCCCGACGAGGATCTGGGCCGAGTCCTTGACCACGACGTCGAGGTCCTTGATGCCTTCGGAGGCCTGCGCGTAGACGCGGTAGCAGTGGTTGGCCTTCGCCTCGAAGGGGAAGCTCTGCGGCGGGTCCTGGTCGGCCTGCTTGCCCGTCAGCGTCTTGCCCTGCGGCCTGAGCTTCGTCGCGGCCTTGCAGCCGTCGGCCATCGCGGCGACGTCCCTGGACACGTCGCCCTTCTTGGCCTTGTAGCTCTGGTGGCAGCCCGCCCACGACGCGTCGGTCTTGACGGTGGCCACCGCCGAGGTGGGGACCGGGGGCGGCGGCGGGGTGGCGGCGCTCGCGCTCGCGGTGGCCGTCTCGACGGGCGCGGCCGACGCGCTCGGCGCCTCCACGACCGGCGCGGGGGTGCTGGCGGGGGGCGCGGGAGGCGTCACGGGCGGCTGCTGGTCGCCTCCCCCGCAGGCGGCCGTGGCGAGCGCGAAGGGAACGACGGCGGCGGCCGCGAGGGCGACCAGGGACAGGGTGCGAGTGCGTGCAGTGTGCGCCATGGGACCGCGATCATCGGGCAAGACGCGAGAATGGCAAGCGCAAAGGCTGCGGAGCCCGGGTCACGGGGCCGCGACGATGGAGTCCACGGCGTGGGCCGGCACGAAGAAGGTGGCATCGACGCCGTCGACGCGGGCGAAATACCCGGCCGCGCCCTCGACCTGCGCCGACGCGCCCACGACGATCCGGACGTCGCGAGGCGGCCCGCCCTCGGCGCGCTCCGATGCCAGGATCTCCAGCGCAGGCCGGGCGAACCCCTCCTCCGGGGGCGAAGCCCCCACGTGGAGCGCCGACTGCGCGTACAGCGCCCCGACGGCGCCGAGGAGGCGCCCGCCATCTCCGTCGGCGAGCGGGACCTGCTCGCGCACGCCCGCGCGGACGACCACCAGGCGAACGAGAGCCTCGACGTCCACGTGGAACGGCCGCCGGTCGAGGACGGGGCGCGCGGCGAGGCCCCGCAGGACCGAAGGGAGGAGGAAGACGGCGGGGTCCTCGCTCGTCCTCGCATAGACGCCCCCCGGAGCGTCGTCGCCGAAGGACAGGGTCGCGCGCCTCCCGGCGGCATCTCCGGACGACGTCGAGAGCGTGACCGAGCACGCGCGCCCCCCGGCGAAGCCGAACGTTCCGTCGTCGCTCTCGGCGATCCACGCGTCGGCCTTGGCGCGCACGACGGCGCCGGCGAGGTCGCCCGCGGAGGCCGGGTCGACCGCGAAGCGCCGCGGGCTCCGGAACACCCACGCCCCTGCGCGTTGCTCGATCTCCTGGACATCGGGGCCGCAGGAGTCGTCGATCGCGACGAGCGCGCCCTCCTCGAGCGGTGGCCTCCACACCGGACGCGCCCTCAAGGCCACGGGATGAGGCTCGAATCTCCGCGCGATCGCGCGAGGCAGGCGAAGCCACGCGCCGTCGTCCAGGCGACGCGCCCAGACCGAGAGGCCGCCGCCCGGCGCCGCGAGCTCCACGCGCTCGGTCACCGAGGCTCCCGTGCGCACGACCGTGGCCCGGACCTGGGCGGACAGGACCTCGCCGGCCGCCGGACGGCGGACCTCCGCGGCTCGCGCGTCGGCGAGCGCGGCCACGAGGGCGTTCGCCGAGTCGACCTCGTCG
>JAJYCT010000191.1 GCA_021778125.1 Myxococcales bacterium | reverse complement strand
GGCGGGGCTTCTCCACCACACGCCGACAGCGCGAGGGTGGTGGCGGCAAGGGCGGCGAGAATGGTCGGTCGCATGGGGTAGCTCTCCTCGACGAGGCGCGCGCCTCGGCACGCGCCCTTTAGCCGGTTTGCACGGGCTCGTGAAGAGCCGCTCGCTTTGCGTTATGCCTTCCTGGAGACCCCCTTGCGCCTGCGATCCCTCGGCAAGACCGGACTCCGCGTGACCGAGCTCGCCCTCGGCACCTGGGGCCTCTCGGGCGACGCCTACGGGCCCGTCGACGAGGCGACGCAGCAGGGGGTCGTCGAGCGCGCGCTCGAGATGGGCATCTCGCTCGTCGACACCTCGGACGCGTACGGCGGCGGGCGCCTCGAGCAGCTGCTCGGCCGGATGCTCGCCGACCGGCGCGACGTCGTCGTCGTGACCAAGGGCGGCACCGACCGCACGACCGCGCCCCCGCGCAAGCGCTTCGACGGCGCGTACCTGCGCACGGCGGTGGAGCGCTCGCTGCGGCGCCTCGCGCACCGACGCGTGGACGTCTACCTCCTGCACAACCCGAGCGTGGCAGCCGTCGAGGGCGGCGACGCGGTCGACACGCTCCGGGCGCTCAAGGACGAGGGCAAGATCGGCCACTGGGGCGCCAGCGTGGGCGACGTGGCGTCGGGGCGCGCGGCGCTGCGGGCCGGGGCCGAGGTCATCGAGCTGCCGTACAACCTGTTCCACGCGGGCGATCTGCACCGGCTTGCCGGCGAGGTCGTCGTGCGCGGTGCGGGCGTCCTCGCGCACTCCACGCTCGCCTTCGGCCTGCTGGCCGGCGACTGGACGAAGGACCGCGAGTTCGCCGAGGGCGACCACCGCGGGCAGCGCTGGACGCGCGCGGAGCTCGAGCGCCGCATCGAGCAGCTCACCGCCGTGCGGTTCCTCGTGCACGGCGACATCGACACGCTGCGCGCCGCGGCGATCCGGTTCGTACTCGCCAACCGGATCGTCTCGTGCGCGGTGCTCGGCCCGCGCAACGTCGCGCAGCTCGAGGAGCTGGTGCGCGAGGTGGGCATGGGCCCGATCTACCTGCGCAACGAGGACCTCATGCGCCTGGCCGACGAGCTGCTCGCCGTCGGGCGCACGCCGTGAAGGGCGCCGCCGAGGCCGCGCTCTCCGCCGCGCGCGAGGCCGCCGCGCTCGTCCTCGAGGTCTACGCCACGCCGTTCGACGTGGCGTACAAGATCGGCGACGATCCGGTGACGCGCGCCGACAGGGAGGCCAACGCGCTGCTGTGCGACCGGCTCGCGCGCGCGACACCGGGCGTGCCCGTCGTGGCCGAGGAGAGCGCCCCGGACGACTACGCCGGCTTCGCGAGCGCCGACGCAGCGTGGTTCGTCGATCCGCTCGACGGCACGCGCGAGTTCGTCGCGAAGAACGGCGAGTTCGCCGTGATGGTGGGCCTGGCCGAGCGCGGGTGCGCGACGATCGGCGTGATCGTCGCGCCCGTATGGAAGCGGGCGTTTCTGGGCATCGTCGGCGAAGGCGCGTGGGAGATCGCCGAGGGCGGGGCGCGGACGCCCATCCACGTGACGTCGCGCCCGTCGCTCGTGGGCGCGAGCCTCGTCGTGTCGCGCTCGCGGACGCCCGAGCACCTCGCCTCGTTCGTCGCCGGCATCGGCGCGGCGAGCGCCGTGCCGCACGGCAGCGCAGGCCTCAAGGGCGTACTCGTGGCGACGGGCGTCCACGACGTCTACCTGCACCCGGGCCACGCAGGCTTCCGCTGGGACGCCTGCGCCACCGAGGCCCTCGTACGCGCCGCGGGCGGCGAGTGCACGGACGCGTATGGCGCGCCGTTCGACTACCGGGCGGCGGACCTGGAGAACGCGCACGGCATGGTCGCCAGCAACGGGCGGGTGCACAGGGCGGTGATCGAGGCCCTCGGGAGGCAGCGGGGAGGCGGGGCCAAAGGCTGACGGCGGGATCCGGGGGCGGGATGCGCCCCGGCGCTCGAGGGATCGAACGCGTCCCGGAGCGTCTCGCGCGTGCCGCGACCTACTGCGCCGACGCTGCCGCCTTCGACGAGTACCCGAGCGAGACGCCGAGGACGTTGACGAAGCCACTGTAGTCGCCGGGGAACTGCGGGGCGGTGCTCGTGTTCGAGAGGAACACGACGAGCTGATAGCCGACGTCGACGTGCAGGCCGCTGGGGTGCCAGTAGCTGCCGCCGACGGCGAAGTTGAGGCGGTCGGCGTCCGGGAGGTCCGGCAGGAGCGTGCTGGCCGGTGAGGGGCTCGGGTCGTAGAGCACGCCGCCCCTGACGCGCCACGTCTCGTTGATCGTGTACTCGGCGCCGAGGTGGTAGTTGACCACGCTCTTCCAGTTCTTGGGCTCCGACGACGACAGCTGCCCCGAGGTGTCGTTCGGGAACTTGAGGTCGATCGACTGCATGTGGTTCCAGCCCCAGTAGACCACGTCGGCCTCGATCGCGAGGCGGTCGGTGGGGCGGACGGCCGCGCCGAAGGCGAACGTGTCGGGGTTCACCAGGCGCGTCGAGGCGGGTTGATCGTGCAGCGTACCCGCGAGCGTCTGGGGAATGCCGGAGAAGTGCGCGTTCCCGTCGAAGTCGAGGGTGACCGAGCTCCGGTAGTGCGCTCCGAACGAGAGGACCTTCGGGACGGCCTCGACCTGGATACCCACGTTCCCGCCGAAGCCCCAGGCGTCACCTCCGAGCTCCGACGACCCGTAGCTGCCGCCGGGCAGCGCGATGTCACGCTGCAGGTCAACCGTGCCGCGCACGATCTGGAGCCCCGCGCCGAAGCGCACGGGCCCGGCCCGGTAGGCGATGGTCGGGTTGATGTCGTACGTGGCGAGCTGCGCCGATGTGAGGAGCGAGCGGCCCTGCCAGCCCGACGGCCAGGTCAGCGTCTGGCCGTAGGGCGTGAAGATGCCGACGCCGATCGAGAAGTTGTCGGTGAGCCCGCCCGACGCGTAGGCCTGGAGCGGCGGCACCACGTAGAAGGGCGTGGTGGTGGACGAGCCTTGCGGGCTGGTGAACTTGATCGAGGGCACGATGAGCGTGTCGCCCACCTCCGCGTCGAACGAGCGCCCCTGCGCGATCCCGGCCGGATTGAAGTAGATGGCCGACGAGTCGTCGACCATCGCGGTGACGGCGGCGGCCATGCCGGTGGCGCGCCCGGACTGGACGTCGAGCGCGGTGCCCGCGGCCCGCGCGGAGGGCGAAAGGACGAGGCACGCGACGGCGGCCGGGACGGCAGGCAGAAGGATTCGCTTCATGGCGCAAGCTCCCCGGTCAGGAGAAACACGGCCGTCTGTTGCTGCGCCTTCATCGTCAGGACGAGGCCGCGGCTGCCCGTCGGAGGTAGAAGCAGGAAGCCGTGGCGCGTCGAGGGCACGGCGCTCGCTGCGTCGAATCCATCGCCGGCCTCCGTGAACTCGTAGCAGTAGAGAGGCGCGACGCAGGTGAGCGACCGGCTCGCGGCCGCGACGAGCGCGACGCTCGTGTCGCCCGGCACGGCCTGGTCTCCCTCGATGGACTGGAGGAACGCTCTGCGCTGCGGGGCCTGGGGGAAGCGCGCAAGTCGATACGCCACGTTCACCGGATCGGCCGGATCGAGCACCCACTGCGCGATGCCGAGGTAGCGATCGAAGGCCGGCGTGCCCGGATTCGCGCCGAGCTGCGCCAGCGCGCCGAGGAGCGCGGCCCTCTGCGTCGCGAACGCCGGAGACTCGAGGACGATCCGGACGAGCGCCCCCCCCGCGGTGTTCAGCGCGACGTTGCCCGCGTCCGGCGAGGCCGCGCCGAAGAGCGTCCCGAGCATCCCGCCGAGACCCTGGCCCACGTACCCAAGCTTCGCCGGGTCGAGCCTCACGCCCGTCCGAGGCGCCAGGCCGCTCGCGCCCTGCCCGCGGGCGACGCGCACGAGCTGCGACAGGTCGATGACCTGCTGGCGCAAGGCGTCGCGCGTGCCGAAGAGCTGGGTCGTGCTGAACAGGTTCCACCCGGAGATGACGGGTTGCCGGAAGGTCGCGTCGCGCTTGAAGTCGCCCCCTTCGCACGTGCCGTCCGCGGGGACGCAGCCTCCCTGCCCGCGAGCGGCGCAGCCCAGATCGCCCGTCGGATCGGCAGCCGACACGGTGCACGGCGCGCGAGCGCCGGGATCGCGCGCGACGCAGCGGCCGATGAGCGCATCCTCGTTGCACTTCTGCGCGACCGGGTCCGCGCACGAGGCGTCGTCGGTCGTCTTGGTCACCGCCGCCGAGCCGGTGCACGACGAGCGCTCGCCGTGCAGGAGCACGTCGCTGGCGATCGTCGCCTGACCGGCCGCCGCGAGCGCGTTGGCGAGCAGGATCGAGTCGCCGCGCGACCGGGTCGAGTCGTGGCCGAAGATCGTCAGCGGGTATCCGGACGACGGCGCGGCACCCGCCGGCACGTAGAGGACGAACGCGACCGGCGCGACGCGGGGAGGATGCGTCAGATCGAGCGTCCCTCCGGGGCCCGTCACGGCGACGGCCGTGGGGAAGGTGCCGAGGAAGACCTTACCGATCGCGGCGAAGGGGATCCCGGCCGCGCCCGCGAGCTGCTTGAAGCGCGCCGTGGCGTCCACCGCGTACAGGGGCGAGTCGGGAAGGCCGAGCTGCGGGTTGCGCGGGTAGGCGTAGAGCGCGTCGAGCTGCTGCCCCTCCGACTGCGTCGTGAACACGAAGGCGAGCGCGAGCTTGCTGCGAGCGATCCCGACGTGGTCGATCACCGGCTTCATCGCGAGCCGCAGCGGTTCGAGCTGCTTCGCCTCCGCGTCGGTGAGCAAGGTCACGGTCGAGTGAGCGCCGTCGTAGAGCGGGTTGGCGAGACGCAGCATCGCGAAGACGATGTTCGCGATGACCGGCTTGCCGCGCGTGTCCACGACGTCGCCGGTCACGTAGCCGACGTACGTCGTCTGCTCGTCGAGCGGCGCATCGAGCTTCCACTGGAGCTGCTGCGGCGAGGTCTGCGGGTTGCCCGAGGCGTCGGGGCTCGATAGACAGTTGAGGCACGGCGTGAACGTCGGCCGCGTCTGCTCCCACGCGGGTGCCTTGCTGGCGATCGGAGCGAGCCCGACGGACGCGGGCTGGAGCGACGCCGGATCGATCTCGGCCTGGGCGACCGCCCCGAGCGTGTCGGAGTACTCGCTGATCGGCGGCGTGAGCGTCGAGAAGCCGTCCAGCGTGTTCAGGCCGCACGCGAGGGCGATGGCTGCGTCGGCGGGCGTCGCGCAGTCCGCCGGCGCGAGCGGCTGCGACGTGTCTTCCGGGTTCGGCAGGGTCACCTTGCCGCCGGGGCGCAGGAGGTCGTTGGGGAACGGGATCGCGCCGTGGGTCGGATCGAACGTGACCTCCCCGGCGTCGACGGTCGTGAAGGTCCAGGCGATCGGCACGTCCGCGCGCGGGATCCCCTTCGCTTCGAGGGCGTCGAGCACGGGCGCGTACAGGCGGCGCAGCCGCTCGGCCCCCAGGGCCGTCGTCGTCTGGTCCCGGAGACGCTGCGCCGGGTCGGTCTTGTCCGAGGGGATGACGTCGACGGCGGGGCGGCAGTCGGACGAGGTGAGGTCCTGGCACGTCACCAGGGGCGTGCTGCTGGAGACGAGCGCCCAGGTCGAGGAGCCGATGACGTCCTCGCCGGCGGCGCCCCGGAGCCCGCTCGCCCCTCCGACGAGCACGACCGCGTAGGTGTGCCCGCGCGTCCACGAGCCCGAGGTCGGGGTCACGCGGATAGCTCGGCTCGTCACGACATAGGCGGGGACAACCGACGCGGGCGTCATCGACCGAGCCGCGACCGTCCCCAGATCGAACGCGAGCACGTCGTGCGTGCCGACACTGCGTGGATCGAGGTCCCCGCCGACGCCGGCCTGCCCCGGGAGCTCGAGCGGAAAGCCCGTGAGCGTGCCGAGGTAGTCGACCTCGAACTCGCGCTGCGCGGCGCTCTCGCCCGGCGTGGGCGGCACGATGACGCGGCCGGTCGACGGGTCTCTGACGAGATCGTTGGGAGCCGGGGCGACGCCCGCGAGGGGATCGAACGGGACGACGATGGCGGCGGCCGGAGGCGCGTTCTGCGGGATATCGGGCGTGCACCCTCCGGCGACGATGAGAAGCGCAACCGTCGCCACAGGAGTCCGGACGGCGTGCATGATGAGCGGAACGCAACCACCGGACCAACACGGAGCGACGGACACCGCGCAGAGACTTCGACGTTCATCGGCGTGTAGCGACGTCCGCGCGCAGCGGCCGGTGCGCAATCGCGGCGTCGCGCGAGCACCCTTTGCGCGCGTGGGGGGGGGCCCTGCCCGTGGTAAGACCACCCTCATGCGCGACAACGCGGACGTCGTCGTCGTGGGGGCCGGCATCATGGGCCTGTCGATCGCCTACCACCTGGCGGCGTCCGGAGTGCGCCACGTCACAGTGGTCGACAAGAGCTACCTGTGCGGCGGCGCGAGCGGGCGAAACGGCGGCGGCGTACGCGCGCAGTGGTCGAGCGAAGCCAACGTGCGGCTGATGCAGGAGAGCATCCGCATGTGCCGCGAGTTCGCGAGCCGCATGAAGATCAACGTCTGGTTCCGCCAGGGCGGCTACCTGTTCCTGGCGCGCACGCCGGCCATCCGCGCCCAGCTCGAAAAGAGCGTCGCGCTGCAGAACGACTGCGGCCTGCCGACGCGCATGCTGTCGCCGGCCGAGGCGCGGCGCATCGTGCCCGAGCTCGACATCTCGGGCGTGGACGCGGCCAGCTACAACCCCGACGACGGCGTCGTCTTCCCCTGGCCGTTCGTCTGGGGCTACGCGCAGGCCGCGCAGAAGCTCGGCGTCGATGTCGTGCCGTGGCACGATGTCGTCGGGTTCGAGACCGAGGGCGCGCGCATGACGGGCGTACGCGTGCGGCGCTCGGGCCCGCCCGGCGAGCAGGGCGACGGCCCGGCGGCCGTCATCAAGACGCGCCAGGTCGTCAACGCCGCCGGCGCCTGGGCGCCCCAGGTCGCGCGGATGGTCGGCGTCGCGCTCCCCAACCGACCGCACCGCCATGAGATCTGCTCGACCGAGCCGCTCAAGCCATGGCTCAAGCCCCTCGTGGCTGACCTGTCCGACGGCCTGTACTTCTCGCAGTCGACGCGCGGCGAGATCGTCGGCGGCATCGGCAACGAGTACGTCGCGCCGGGGCTCGACCAGGGCAGCAGCCACGCGTTCCTCGGCAAGTACGCCCGCTCGCTCGTGCGCGCCTGCCCCGTCCTGGGGAGCGTGAAGGTCCTGCGCCAGTGGGCAGGCTGCTACGACCTCACGCCCGACGCGAACCCGATCGTCGGCCCCGTCGACGAGATCGAGGGCTTCTTCCAGGCGCACGGCTTCATGGGCCACGGGTTCATGATGGCGCCGGTGATAGGCAAGCTCATCGCGCAGGTCGTCGCTGGCGGGCCCGAGGTGCCGCAGTTCGAGCGGTGGAACCTGCGACGATTCAAGGAGGGCAAGCTCCTGAGCGAGGCGATGATCATCGGCTGAGCCGCGGCAGATTCAGCGCGACCCGGCAAAGAGGCGCACGACGGCCCACACGATCGCGCCGATCGCCGCGAGCGACAGGATCCCGCCGGCCGTGACGAGGACGAGAGCGCGCGGAGGCAGGGGCCCCCGCTTCGCCGGGCGCGCCAGGACCTCCATCGGCTCGGTCCTGGCCACGCCCGACGGCGACCGCCCGGACCCTGGCCCCGACACCGGCGCTGGCGCTGGCGCTGCGGCCGCCTTCGCGGCGATCGCATCACGCACGGGCGCCGACGCCATACGCAGCGTCGGCTCGACGACCTTGGCGTTCGACCGCGACCCGAGCGTCGCCTCGAGCTCCAGTGGCCGTCCCGCCGAGCGGAGCGTCGACGCGTGCGGCACGACGGCGCCGAGCGGCGCGGTGGGCGGCCTCTGGCTCGACGGCGGCGGCAGGTCCTGGACCGTGGCGGGCGCATCGAGCATCGAGGGAGCCCGCACCTCGGTGGACACGTCGAAGTCGGCCGACGCGGGCGCATCCAGGTTCAGCGCCGTCGGTGAGTCGGGCATCGTCGGCCGCCCGACGCTCTCCGGCTCGTGGGTAGGACCGAACGCCTCGGCAGCCTGTTTCCTGAGCAGCTCGGCGGGCACCGCGCGCGTCACGTCCGTGCGCGTCACTTCGAACCGCTCGGGCTGCCGGAGCGACGGGTGCGCGTCGCGCAGCGCGCTCGCCAGGTGGCGTACCGAGGGCCACCGCGCGCCCGGATCGGGCCGCAGGCACCGCATGATCGCCTTCGCGACCCCCTCGCTGAGCTCCGGCCGCAGGTCGCGCGGGCTCTCGATCGCCCCCGCGAGCAGGCGCGCGCGCCGCTCGGCGCCGCGGAGCTTGGACACCGGGGCCTCGCCCGTCAGAAGCTCGTACATCACGCCGCCCAGCGCCCAGACGTCGGCGCGGGCGTCGACGGCGGCGGCCGACTGCCACTGCTCGGGCGCCATGTAGCGCGGCGTGCCCAGGGCCATCTCCGGCCGCGTCAGCGGGCCGGCCTCGAACCTCTCGGGGTCGAGCTTGGACAGGCCGAAGTCGAGGATCTTGAGCACCGTCGCACCGCGCGCGGAGCGCGCCAGGAACATGTTGTGGGGCTTGAGGTCGCGGTGGACGATGCCAAGCGCGTGCGCCTCCTCGAGCGCGTCGCACGCCCCGAGGGCATGGCGCACCACCTCGTCCTCCGGCAGCGGACCGCGCGCCGCGAGCTCGGCCTTGAGGTCGCGCCCGTCGAGCAGCTCCATGACGATGTAGAGCGCCCCCGACGGAAGCTCGCCCACGTCGAGCACGCGGACCGTGTGCTCGCTGCGCAGGCGGAACGTGGCCCGGGCCTCGCGCATCATGCGCGCCATCACCTCGCGATCCAGATCGCGGCCCCCGAGCACGAACTTGAGGGCCACGGGCTCGCCCAGCGCCAGGTGCCGCGCCGCGACGACGACGCCCATCCCCCCCTCGCCGAGCAGGCGCTCGACCCGGTACTTGCCGGCGACGACCTCCCCCTCCCGCACGGGTGCGCTGGACAGGTCGGGGCTCACCGTGAGGGCCGTCATAGCACCCTCTTTGCCGGGATTTCGACCCCGGGGGCCGGCTCGTTCTACAAGCCGGTGGGATATGAGAAGGCTTGGCGGGCTCCTGCCGGTCCTGCTCGCAGTGGCGTTCTGCTGGCTGCTGTCGAGCGGAGGGTCGTGCTCACGCGACGGCGCGACGGCGCTGGTGCGGGTGGCGGACGTCGTGCCGCGCGAGGTCGAGATCGGCGAACGCCTGGCGATCATCGGCGACGGATTCCCGGCCGGGAGATCGGCCCGCGTGACCTTCCGCGGAACGCTGCACCGGCCCGGCGAAAAGCCCGAGCGCGGGGCCGAGATCGTCGCGAGCGGCGCGGCCGTCGGCGCCCAGCAGCTCGAGATCCCGTTCACGGAGGCGACGCAGGCGCTCTTCGCGGGCGCCGGGGACCGCGCGGCGCACACCACCTTCGAGGGCGACGTGGAAGTGGCCTTCTCGGCCGCGATCGCGGGCGCTCCACCCATCGCCGGCGTGCTCGAGCACGTGACGCTCGACGTGCGCCCCTCGGCCACGCCCGCCGACGCCGATCGCGACGCCGAGGGCACGCGCCTGCTCGCGTGGACAGGCCTCGAGACGGAGGTGGGCCCGTCCGGGCTGCTCGTGCGATCGGTGCGAGAAGGCTCCCGCGCCGCGGCCGCCGGCTTCGTGGCCGGCGAGACCCTCGTCGCCGTCGAGGGCGTGCGCGTGGCCTCCCGCGGCGACGTCCTGCTTGCGCCGGGGGAGCGCGTGGCGAGCGTCGTCGTCCGCCGTGCCGATGGCGCCGAGTCGATGCGCACGCTCGCGGTCGACGGCTTCCGGCGCGCGCCCCCCGCAGACCTCGTCGGCGCCGCCCTCGTCGTGCTCTCGGCGCTCGCCCTGGTGGTGCTGCTCGGGGCCCCGTGGGGCTTCGGCCTGTCCCGGACGCTGCAGGCGATGGTCTCGCGTCTGCGCGGCAGCTCGAGGCCGTCGCTGCGCGCCGCGCTCGCCGAGGCGCTGCCGCCCGCGGGGCCGCTCGCCCTCGTCGAGGCCGCCGCGTGCGGGGTACTCGCGGCGCTGCCCTTCGGGCAGTACCTCGTGGCGGCGCAGCTCGACGTGGGCCTGCTGTTCGTGGCGGCGGCCACGTCGCTGACGATGGCGGCGCTACTGGCAGGCGGCTCGGTGTGGCGGGGGATCCGCGCCGCCGCGCACGTGGCCCTGCAGCATGCGCCGGCCGCCGTGGCGGTCGTGGCGGTCGTTGCCACGACCGGCTCGCTCCGCATCCAGGAGATCGAGCGCGCCCAGGGCGGCTGGCCTTGGGACTGGCTGGCGTTCCGCAGCCCCGGAGCGCTCTTCGCGTTCGTCGCGCTTCTGGCCTGCGCGCGCATCGAGCCCGACGCCCCCGACGCGCCCCCGGGCGTGCGGGCTTTCGTGCGGGACGCCGCCTCGCCGCCCCCCCGCGGCCCGTGGCTCGAGGCCACGTGCCGCGCGCACCGCCTCGTCGTGGCGGGCCTCGCCAGCTCCCTGTTCCTCGGGGGATGGCTCCTGCCCGGCCTGACGGTCGCCGTGCAGAACGCCAGCCCCATGCTCCAGCTCGCGGGCGCCGCCTGGCTCCTCGCCAAGACGGCGGCGCTGGTCGTGCTCGTGACGTGGTCGCGGGCGGTCCTGCCGCAGGCGCGCCTCGG
>JAJYCT010000190.1 GCA_021778125.1 Myxococcales bacterium | reverse complement strand
ATCCCGCCGCCGTCCGCGCCGGTGCTCCCGCCCCCGTCGTCGCCGCCGCTTGCGCCCGCGTCGGCCCCGCCCGCGTTCCCGAAGCCGGTGGCCCCGGAGCTCGAGCAGGCGGCGGCGCAGAGCGCGAGGGCGAGCGAGGCGAGGGACCCGGCGGGGTTCATGCGGCGACCTTCAGGGTGAAGGTCTTCCGTCGTGGACGCAACCACGGACGTCGGGGGGGACCCGGCGGCGGGCTCGCCAAGTCAGCGGCGGTGGCCGCCGCCGCGTCCGGGCCCGGGCCGCGGGCCACCGTATCCGCCGCCGCGCACGACCGGCGTGGTGGCCACGCACCCGGCGGGATCGTAGTCGCCGACGACGGGGTAGTAGGCGGGTCCCACGCCGACCTCGCAGCCGGCGGTGGCGAGGACGGCACCGCCGAGGGCGGCGGCGCAGGTGAGCGCCCGGAGCAGGTCGAGTCGCGCTGGGACGGCGTGAGGAGGGCGTGGAGCCGGTCGAGGGCGTCGACCGACGCGTCGAGGATCGTCGCGGCCGTGCTCGTCAGGTGGGCCAGCTCCGCGTCCACCGTCGGCCGATCGAGCGCTCCAGCTACGAGCCCGTCGGCCAGCGTGTCGACGAGGCTCTGCTCGGCCGCGCGCGCCGGCTCCATCCGCGCATGCAGATCGGCGTGAATCTTCTCCAGCTCGGCGCGCTGGTCGGGCGAGACAGCCGGCGTATCGAGGCTCAGCGCGAGCAGCAGAGTCACTCCGCCGTGGTGGTGATGGCGGTGGTGCACCTCGCCCCCGGCCGTCGCTTCCTCCTCCGCGGCCGTCGCACCCCCTGCGGCCGTCGCCGGCGGATGGTCCACGGCGCTCCCGCCGCACCCGAGCGCCGTGCCGGAGCCGAGCAGCACGACCGCGACGATCCCCCGTCCCCCGTCCTGTCCAACCCATGGGACCCCGGGCATCACCCCGCAGGGGTGATTGCCCGGCGCCGCGTCCCCGCGAAGGATGGGAGGTCCGGAGGAACGCTTCCTTGGCCACCCCGCTTGCCGAG
This sequence comes from Myxococcales bacterium, assembly GCA_021778125.1. Classification (GTDB taxonomy): domain Bacteria; phylum Myxococcota_A; class Polyangia; order Polyangiales; family Polyangiaceae; genus Palsa-1150. Next base: position 9,737 of record JAJYCT010000190.1, on the reverse strand, counting down.
CACGCGGCCGACATCCTGATCGTCGACGACGAGCCGCTCATGCGAGAGGCGCTGCGCCGGATGCTCGCCCCCCACGCCGTCGTCGTCGCGCGCTCCGTCGCCGAGGCGCGTCTTCAGCTGCGGACCCGCCGTGCGTGGCGCGCGTTCTTCCTCGACGTGGGCCTGCCCGACGGGACGGGCTTCGATCTGCTCGCGGAGGCGCGCCGCGACTTTCCTCGGACGCCGGCGATGGTGCTCACCGGACACCCCGAGATCGAGCACATCAACGCGGCACGCGAGCTCGACGCCGAGCTCGCGGTCAAGCCCGTGAGGCTGGAGTGGGCCCGGCGGGTCCTCGAGAGGCAAGAGGGGCCCAGAGCCTCGGCCGCCCCGCAGGCCGGGGATCTGTCCGCGCAGATCGAGCGGCTCCGGGACCTTCTCCGGCGGCCCGGCGAGGCGAGGCGCCGTCACGCGATCGGCTCCATCGTCGTGGAGCTCATGAGCGACCCGGGCCGCTACGGGGCGCGCGCGGTGGGCGCGGCGGCACGCGAGCTCGGGCAGGACGACGCCAAGCTCTATCGCTTCGCGGCCGTGGCGCGGCGATGGCCGACCGAGGAGGCCCAAGCGCTCCTCGCGCGGCGCGGGCGAGACGGCTTCACGCTCTCGTGGTCGCATCTGGTCGCGCTCGCGTCGATCGACAGCGAGGCGACGAGGACGTGGTGGGTCGCGCGGGTGCTCGACGAGGCCTGGTCGGTGCGGCGGCTCGCCGGGGCGCTCGAGGACGAGGGAATCGTCGGGTAGGCCCTATCCCCCCGCGTCCTGCGGCGTATCCCAGTCCCGGAGCTCCCGCGCCTCGCCCTCCGTCAGCCCGAGCGCCGTCGCCCCCGCCTGGTCGAGCAGCGCCTGCAGCGCCCGCCTCCCGCTCGCGACGAGCGCCTCGGCCACCGGCAGCACGCGCGCCGCGTCGTAGCGCGCGAAGAGCGGCTCCCAGCGACCCTCGCGCTCCGGCGCCACCGCTGCCGCATCGGGGGCGTCGACGAGGCGCCCCACGAGCGCGCGGCTCACGTGCGGCATGTCGCACGCGACCGCGATCGCACGCCCGCCGCGCGCGCGCCGCAGGAGCGCGACGAGCCCGCCGAGCGGCCCGATCCCCTCGGGCTCGTCGCGCACGCGCTCGAGGCCGAGCGGCGCGTACGCCTCGCCGCGCCCCACGAGCACCACCTCGGCGCCTGCGTCGGCGAGCAGCCCCCGCCAGCGCGCGACGATCGTCTCGCCGTCCGGAGCCCGCAGCAGGCCCTTGGGCCGCCCGCCCATCCGCCGGCCCGCGCCGCCGACGAAGATGCCGGCGACGAGCGGCGTCACGCGTCGCTCCAGCGCACGAAGTCGACGAGGCTGCCCGCGGCCAGCTCGCCCTCGCCCGCGGGCACGAGCGCCAGGCCGTCGGACGCCGCGAGGCTCGTCGCCGCACCCGACGCCTGGTTGTCGTGGAACGCGGCGACGAGCGCGTCGCCCTCGAGGCGCAGCGACGCGCGCGCGAGCTCGAGCCGGTCGGGCGTGCGCTTGCGCGCCGCCGCGGTGGTCACGCGCCACGGTCGCGGCAGGGGCGACGCGTCGCCCTGGAGCGCGCGCAGCAGCGGCATCCCGAACGCCGTGAACGTCACGAGCGCGCTCGCCGGGTTGCCCGGCAGGCCGAGCACCGTGGCGAGCCCGCGCCGCCCCACGGCGATGGGCTTGCCCGGCCGGATCGCCGCGCGCCAGAAGTCGAGGCGCACGCCGGCCCGCTCGAGCGCCGGGCGCACGACGTCGTGATCGCCCACGCTCACGCCGCCGACGGTGAGCAGCACGTCGGCGCCGTCGAGCGCCTCGCGGAGCGCCCGCTCGGTCTCGCCCGGCTCGTCGCGCACGATCGGCGCGATGCGCACGTCGGCCTGCGCCTGGCGGGCGAGCGCCGCGAGCGCCGCGGAGTTCGACTCGGGGATGGTGGCCGGACCGGCCACGTCGCCCGGCGCGCGAAGCTCGTCCCCCGTACACACGATCGTCACGCGGGGCCGCCGCACCACCGGGAGCTCCGCGCGCCCGAGCATCGCCGCGAGCGCGATGGCCCCGGGCGTCACGCGCGTGCCCGCCGCGAGCGCCGTCGCCCCGGAAAGGAGGTCGTCGCCTGCGCGCCGGACGTGCTGCCCGGGGCGCGGCCGCGCCTCGAAGCGCAGCGTGTCCCCCTCGCGCGTCACGTGCTCCTGCATCACGACGGCGTCGGCGCGTCCGGGCAGCGGTGCCCCCGTGAAGACGCGGCAGGCGGTGCCCGGAGCGACCGCCGGCGCCGGGCTCCCCGCGCGGCTCTCGCCCGCGACGCGCAGCGTGAAGGGGCCGCCGCCCTCCAGGTCCGCGAGCGCCACCGCGTAGCCGTCCATCGCGCTGTGGTCGAACCCGGGCAGCGGCGCGAGCGCGACGAGGTCGGCCGCGAGCACGCGCCCGGCCGCCTCGCCGATCGCCACCCGCTCGGGGCCGAGCGGCGCCACGCCCGAGAGCAGCCGCGCGCGCGCCTCGTCGAAGGGCAGCAGATCAGTGCCCATGACGCTCCCCACGCGCGAGCGCGACGGCGTGGGGCAGGATCGGCGCGAGCACCCGGTCGACCGCGAGCACGACGGCGTTCGGGCTGCCGGGCAGCGCCGCCACGATGCGCCCGCGGTAGACGCCCGCCACGGCGCGCGACAGCACCGACCGCGCGCCGACCTCCTCCCACGACAGGCGCCGGAACGCCTCGCCGAAGCCGTCGAGCGTCTTGTCGAGCAGCGCCGCGACGGCCTCGTACGTCCGGTCGCGCGGCGCAATCCCGGTGCCGCCCGTCGCCACGACGGCGTCGGCCAGGTCCTCGTCGCACACGCGCGCCAGGAGCGCCCGGAGCGCCTCGGGCTCGTCCCTCACGATCGCGCGGAAGGTCACGGCGCAGCCGGCGGCCTCGAGCCGCTCGCGCAGCGTCGCGCCCCCCACGTCGTCCGCCTCGGTCCGCGTGTCACTGACGGTGATGGCCGCGACGCGCACCTTGCTTGCCGCCATCGCTCACCCCCCCGCCACCGGCGGAATCAGCGCCACCACGTCGCCCTCGGCGAGCACCTCGTCGTCGGCCGCGAACGCCTCGTTGCGCGCGATGCGCACGTGCGCGCGCCGCTCGGCGTACGCGCGGTGGCGCGCGGCGAGCAGGTCGGCCAGCGCGCCCACCGTCGTCACCTCCGGCGGCAGCTCGACCGATTCCTCGGCCAGCCCCACCGCGTCGCGCAGGCCCGCGAAGTAGAGGACGTGCAGCGTCATCATCGACGCACAGCATAGCCGGCGCGCTCGCGGGGGCGTACCCTCCGGTGGCAGAGGTCCTGGCTTCCCGCAGATGACGTCCATCGGTCAGTCGGTTCCGCGCCGCGAGGCGCACGCGAAGGTCACGGGCCAGGCTCGCTACGTCGACGACGTCGTGGTGCCGGGCATGATCCACGGCGTCACGGTGCGCAGCCGCTGCCCGCGCGGGCGCGTCCGCGCCGTCCGCTTCGGCGAAGGCATCCCGTGGGACGAGATCACGATCGTCACCGCCGCCGACGTCGCGCACAACGTCATCGCGCTCATCAACGACGATCAGCCGGCGCTGGCCGACGGCGAGATCCGCCACGCCGAGGAGCCCGTCGTGCTGCTGGCGCACGCCGACCGGGCGCTGCTCGAGCGCGCGCGGGCCGCGGTCACGATCGACGTCGAGCCGCTGCCGGCGGCGCTGTCGATCGACGACGCGCTCGCCGGCCCGGTCGTCTGGGGCAAGGACAACGTCTTCAAGGAGTACTGGATCCGCAAGGGCGACGTGGACGCCGCCTTCGCGCGGCCCGGCGTGCGCGTCTTCGAGGGCACCTACGAGACCGGCGCGCAGGAGCAGCTCTACATCGAGCCCAACGGCGTCATCGCCGAGGTCGACGCGGCCGGCGCCGTCACGGTGCGCGGGTCGATGCAGTGCCCGTACTACGTGCAGAAGGCGCTGATGAAGCTCTTCGGCGTGCCGGCCGAGAAGGCGCGCGTCATCCAGCTGGAGACCGGCGGGGGCTTCGGCGGCAAGGAGGAGTACCCGTCGATGATCGCCGCGCACGCGGCGCTGCTCGCGACGAAGAGCGGGCGCCCCGTGAAGATCGTCTACGACCGCGCCGAGGACATGGCCGCGACGACCAAGCGGCACCCCTCGCGCACGCGCCACCGCACGGCCGTCGCCGACGACGGGCGCCTCCTCGCGATGGACATCGACTTCGTCATCGACGGCGGCGCCTACTCCACGCTCTCGCAGGTCGTGCTCTCGCGCGGCTGCATCCACGCGGCCGGGCCGTACGACGTGGGCCACGTGCGCGTGCGCGCGCGAGCCGTGGCCACCAGCACGCCGCCGCACGGCGCGTTCCGCGGCTTTGGCGCGCCGCAGTCGCTCTTCGCCCTCGAGCGCCACCTCGACGTCATCGCGCACGAGTTGGGGCTCGCCCCCGAGGAGCTGCGCCGCAGGAACTTCGTCCGGCAGGGCCAGGCGCTCGCCACGGGGCAGATCGTGCGCGACGACGTCGACATGAGCGCCCTGCTCGACCGCGCGCTGCGCGACAGCCAGTGGCACGACCGGCGCGCGCGCTTCGAGCGCGAGAACCAGGGCGGCGGGCGCGTGCGGCGCGGCATGGGCCTCGCCGCGTTCCTGCACGGCACGGGCTTCACGGGGGCAGGCGAGAAGCACCTCGCGTCGGTGGCCGGCGTCGAGGGCGCGGCCGACGGGCGGGTGCGCGTCCTCGCGTCGAGCACCGAGATCGGCCAGGGCACCAACACGGTGTTCGCGCAGATCGCCGCCGACGCGCTCGGCGTCACGGTCGACGACGTCGAGGTGGCCACGCCCGACACGCGCGATGTGCCCAACAGCGGCCCCACGGTCGCGTCGCGCACGTGCACGATCGTCGGCAAGCTCGTCGAGTCGGCCGCCGGGCGCCTCAAGGAGCAGCTCCTGGCGAGCGGCCTGCTGCGCGCGCCGTACGACGGGCCGGCCTTCCGCGAGGCGTGCGCCCGGTTCGTGCGCGAGCGCGGGGCCCTGCGCGCCACCGTCGAGTACGAGCAGCCCCGGGACATGGCGTGGGACGAGGAGCGCTTCGCGGGCGACGCGTACGGGGCGTACTCCTGGGCCGTGTACGTCGCGCAGGTCGCCGTCGACACGACGACGTACGAGGCGCAGGTCGAGCAGTTCTGGGCGCTGCAGGAGGTGGGCAAGGTGATCCACCCGCTGCTCGCGGCCGGGCAGATCGAGGGCGGCGTCGCGCAGGGCATCGGCTGGACGCTCTACGAGAACGTCGTGTGGAAAGACGGGCGCATGCACAACGACCGGATGACCGACTACATCGTGCCGACGAGCGCCGACGTCCCGCCCATCCACGTGGCCTTCGAGGAGCGGCCGTACAGCCGGGGGCCGCACGGCGCCAAGGGCATCGGCGAGCTGCCGATGGACGGCCCCGCGCCGGCGATCCTCAACGCGATCGCGGCGGCGACGGGCGTGAGCCTGGCGCGCGTGCCGGCGACGCCCGAGGCGATCTTCGAGCGGCTGCAGCTCGTGGAGGCGCCGCGTGGCTGAGCCGATCCGCTTCCGGGTCAACGGGCAGGCGTGCTCGCCGGAGGTGCCCCCGATGCGCCGGCTGCTCGACGTGCTGCGCGAGGACCTCGGCCTCACGGGTACCAAGGAGGGCTGCGGCGAGGGCGAGTGCGGCGCGTGCGCGGTGCTCGTCGACGGTCAGCTCGTCGACGCGTGCCTGGTGCCGGTGGCGCAGGTGCGCGGGCGCGAGGTGACGACGATCGAGGGCCTCGCGCCCGGCGAGACGCTCTCGGCGATCCAGCGCGCGTTCGCCGAGCACGGCGGAGCGCAGTGCGGGATCTGCACGCCGGGGATGATCCTGGCGGCGCGCGAGCTGCTCTCGCGCGTCGCGCACCCCGGCGAGGCGGAGATCCGCGAGGCGCTCGCGGGCAACCTTTGCCGCTGCACCGGCTACACGCGCATCTTCGAGAGCGTCGTGCACGCGATCGAGCAGGGCGGGGGCGCCCGATGAGGGGCGATCCGGCGGCGCTGGAGCTGGTGCCGGCGGCGAGCGTCGCCGAGGTGTGCGCGCGCGTCGAGGAGGGCTACCGCCCGTTCGCCGGGGGCACCGACGTGATGGTGCTCCTGTCGTCGGGCAGGCTCGCGCACGCTCGCTGGGTCGATCTCGCCGGCGTCCCGGAGCTGCGCCGCATCGACGTGGGCGACGAGGAGATCACGCTCGGCGCGCTGACGACGTACACCGACGTGCGTCGGCACGCGGTCGTCTCCGCGGAGCTGCCGATGCTCGCGCAGGCCGCCCGCGAGACCGGCGGCGTCGCCATCCAGAACCGCGGCACGCTCGGCGGCAACGTCGCCAACGCGTCGCCCGCGGCCGACTCGCCGCCGGCGCTGCTCGCGTACGACGCGGACCTCGTCCTCGCCTCGCGCGCCGGGACGCGCCGCGTGCCGTACGCGAGCTTCCACACCGGCTACAAGCGCACGCTGCTCGCGCCGGGCGAGATCGTCGCGTCGATCGTCGTCTCGCGCCGCCCCGGCCGCGTCGGGGCCTACCGCAAGGTCGGGCCGCGGCGCGCACAGGCGATCTCCAAGGTCTGCTTCGCCGGGTGCGTCGAGCGCGACGGCGACCGGCCCGTCCGCGTGCGCATCGCGCTCGGCGGCGTCGCGCCCGTGCCGGTGCGCGCCCTCGAGGCCGAGCGCGCCCTGCTCGAGGGCGAGCCGCTCGCGCGCGCGCAGCAGGCCCTCTCCGAGGCGATCGCGCCGATCGACGACGTCCGCTCGACCGCGCGCTATCGCCGGCGCGTCGCGGAGAACCTGCTCGCGGACTTCGCCCATCATGTGGGACTGGCTCGATAGGCTGCGCGGCCTGCGCGAGCGCGGCGTGCCGGCCGCGCTGGTCACGGTCGTGCGTTGCGCGGGCTCGACGCCCTCGGCCGCGGGCGCCCGGATGATCGTCCTGGGCGACGGCACGCTCGCCGGTACGATCGGCGGTGGCCACCTCGAGCAGCTCGCCACGGCCGACGCGCTCGCGTGCCTCGCCGCGCGCGAGAGCAAGGTGATGCGCTACCCGCTCGGAGCCGCCGCGGGGCAGTGCTGCGGCGGCGTCGTCGAGCTCTTCGTGGAGGCGTTCAACGTGGAGCCCAAGCTGTACCTGTTCGGAGCCGGGCACGTGGGGCAGGCGGTGTGCCGCGTGCTGGCCGGCACGCCCTTCGTGGTGCACGCCGTCGACGAGCGGCCGGAGTGGGCCTCGGCGCTGCCCGAGGGCGTCCACCGGCACGTCGTCCCGTGGGAGGATTTCGTCGCCGACGCCGCGTGGAGCGCCCGGGACACGTACGTCGCGATCATGACCCACCGGCACGACGCCGACGAGGCGATCGTCGCCGACGTGCTGCCCCGCGAGACGCGCTACCTCGGCCTCATCGGCAGCAAGACCAAGTGGGCGCGCTTCCGCGAGCGCCTCGAGGTGCGCGGCGTCACGCCCGCGGCGCTCGAGCGGGTGCGCTGCCCCATCGGCCTCGACACCGGCGGCAAGTCGCCCGCGGAGGTCGCGGTGAGCGTCGCCGCGCAGCTGCTCGCCGTGCACCATGGCCGCGCTCCCTGACGTCGTCGTGCTCGCGGCGGGGCGCTCGTCGCGCATGGGCGAGCCCAAGGGCCTGGTGCGGGTCGCCGGGCGGCCGTGGCTCGAGGTGCAGCTCGAGGCCCTCGCCCGCGCCGGCCTGGCGCGCGTCGTCGTGGTGCTCGGCTTCGATCGCGACGCGTACGCGCGCGCGCTGCCCGACCTCGCGCGGCGCGTCACGGTCGAGCTCAACCCGGATCCCGACCGCGGCCCGTTCTCGTCGCTGCAGCACGGGCTGGGCGCCGTCGCCGGCGGGGCCTTCGTGCTCCCGGTCGACGTGCCGGCCGCGTCTCCTCCCGTCTGGAGCGCCCTGGCGCACGGGCTGAGCGGCGGTGGAGCGTCTCGGGGTCGAGGCCCCGAAGCGACCCCGCGACCGGCGTACGAGGCCGCCGTGCCGACGCTCGAGGGCCGCGGCGGGCACCCGGTGCTGCTCGCCCCCCCGCTCGTGCGCCGCCTCCTCGCCGCTCCCGCGACGAGCCGCCTCGATCACGAGCTCGCCGCCTCGCGGGTGATCCATGTCGCCGTGTCCGACCCGCGCATCCGATTGAATTTGAACCGCCCCGAGGATTGGGGGACAGTGGACAGGGGAGCCTGACGCATGGCGCGCGTCCTGGTGATCGACGACGACCGCGAGGCCCGCGAGGTGCTCGAGGAGCAGCTGCGTCGCGCGGGCTACGGCGTGCAGGCGGCCGCGACCGGCACCGAGGGCGTCCACCTGGCGCGCGAGCGGCGGCCCGACGTCGTGCTGCTCGACGCGGCGCTGCCCGACATGACGCCGGCGGGCGTGTGCCGCGCGCTCGAGGGCGACATGGCGACGCACGGCGTGCCGGTCATCGCGATGCTCGCGGTCGATCAGCAGGAGGTGGTGGGAGCGGCCGGCGTCGCCGACGCCCTCGCCAAGCCATTCAGCGTGCGCGAGGTCATGGCCCACATCGAGGCCACGCTGCGGCGCACCCGGCCGAGCGTCGACCCCACGCGGCCCGTGGAGTTCGGCGTGCTGCGCGTCGACCGCGAGACCGAGCAGGTGTGGGTGGCCGGTCACGAGGCGTCGCTCACCCCCCTGGAGCTCAAGCTCCTGCTGGCGCTGCACGACCGCCGCGCGCAGGTGCAGTCGCGCGACACGCTCCTGAGCGACGTGTGGGGCATCTCGGCCGACGTGACCACGCGGACCGTCGACACGCACGTCAAGCGCCTGCGGAGCAAGCTGGGCGAGGCCGCCGACTACATCCAGACGGTCCGCGGCATCGGCTACCGATTCGCCGGCGCCCCCGAGGAGCACGGGTAGCTTCGGGCCCCGGCGAGCGTACAACGGGAAAGCTCGCATGAAGCTCTCCCTCTGCCCCCGTACGGTCGCCCTCTGCGCCCTCCTGCTCGCCGCGCCGCCGCTGTCCGGCTGCCACGCCTGGAACCGGCTCTGGGGCAAGGACACCGTCGATCTCGCCAAGGCCGACGTGCAGTCGATGAGCGTCGACATCCGCAAGGACCGCAAGACCATCTGCCCGCGCGAGCAGGTGCAGATGGCCGTCTTCGCCGACGTCGTGCTCGACGGCGACAAGGAGAAGAAGAGTCTCGAGACGTGGGCCGGCCGCGGCGGCGTGAACAAGAACGACAAGATGGACTTCGTCGACTTCGCCTTTCACTCCGATCAGGGCGAGTTCGACAAGGACGGCTGGTTCGACCCCGCGGGCGATCTGCTCCAGACGGCCGACAAGGAGTTCGAGATCAAGACGGTCTTCAAGCGCCGGCCCGACAAGTTCTCGTTCACGACCCGGTACAAGCCCGACTACCAGTGCGTGCATGGCGGCGGGAAGGGCGGCAGCGCCGGCGACGGCGGCTCGTCGGGCTCCTCCGGGCCGGCCGGCAACGACGGGCAGCTCGGCTCCGACGCGCAGGCCGGCGGCGACGGCACGAGCGGAGGCGCCGGCGGACCGGGTGGCGACGGGCAGAGCGGAGGCGCGGGGCCCCACCTGAACGTGGCGGCGACGATGGTCAAGACGCCGTTTTACGACAAGCTCGTCGCGCTCAAGGTGAGCGGCGACGCGAGTGACTTCCTGCTCGTGCCGGTCGACCAGC
>JAJYCT010000002.1 GCA_021778125.1 Myxococcales bacterium | reverse complement strand
CGACCGACAGCGCGGCGATGACCCCGACGCCCAGCAGGCCCAGCGCCGTCGACCCCCAGCCGCCGCGCGTGCGCGGCGGGGCCTCGTCGTCCGGCGAGGGCTCGAGGGCGACCGGTCGCACCGTCGACGGCGCGCCGGGCCGCACGCCCCGGGCTCGCGCGAGCTCGCGCTCGACCCAGCCCTCGTCGGCCGCCGAGAACGCCGCGAGGTCCACGAAGCCGGAGCTGTCCGCGGTCGCGAACCCGGCGGGGGGCGTAGAAGGCGCCGGGAACGGCGCGCGGGGACTGCCCGCCAGCTTGGCGAGCGCGCGCAGGTCGTCGCGCAGGCGATCGCGGTCGTCGTGGGCGCTGGACATAGGGGCTGCCTCTCGCCGCGCATCTTGCGACCGCGCGGCGAAGGAGGCAGCCGCAAACCACCCGGCGCTGCGTCTTTCCGGCCTTGCGTCGAACATTTGCGGCGGGGCTCGATGGAACAATCCGCTCGCGCTTCACTCGCGTCCGCGCACACCGTACTCATGCACGTCGTTGCGCCGGTCGGCCGCCTGCTCGGCCGCCTCGAGGCTCACCGGGGAGGGCATGCGCAGCAGCTCGCGCCGGTCGAGGCGCATCGCCACGAGCAGCGCCCGCGACGGGGCGAGCCCCAGGGCGTGCTCCTCGAGGAAGAGGCGGGCGAGCTCGGTGGCGTATGCGCGCGCGAGCTCGGAGGTCGGGATGCCGTCGAACGCCCCCGCGCGCCGGCGGCTGGCCACGGTCGACGCCACGAGCGCCACGAACGTCGCGTGGTAGAGCGCCCGCAGCCTGGGGCGCGCGCCCGGCGCGTGCGCGACGGCATCGCGGAGGAAGTGCACGTTGAGCGGCACGTGGAACGACTCGTCGCGCGTGAGGATCGCCAGCATCTGCCGCACGGCCGGGTGCCTCGCGCGGCGCAGGGCCATGCGGTACGTCGTCGACCCCATCGTCTCGAACATCAGGTTCACGAGCACGATCGACTCGACGCGCTCGGCGCGCCCGTACAGGCCGTAGAAGGTGCGCGTCACGGGACCCATCGGGCGCACGTCGCCGCCCAGCCACGCGAGGAACTCGGCGAGCAGCGACCGGTGCCAGCCCTCCTCGTCCCCGTAGAGGCGCAGGCACTCGCCGAGGTCCGGATCGCGCGCGCCCACCTCGTCCGCGACCTCGTGCGCCTGTCGCAGGCCGGACTCTTCGGCGCGGTACGCCGCGTTGAAGAACGCGATCGCCGCCTCTCTCTCTGCGGGCGACGCGAACTCCGGCGGTCGCGACAGATCGAGGCGCTCGGCGTCCATGCGCGCGCGCCTCCGGCGCAGCGTCTCCAGCCACCACGACGTGGGTCGGGTCGTCATGTCAGCCCGGAAGGACCGGCAGGCGCACGGGGCCCGTGCGCGGAGGCAGGTCGAGCCGCTGGTGGTTCGCGTGGACCGGATGCCGCCCCTTGGTCCGGTACCAGTCGGCCACCGTCGCGGTCGCGTGCATCTTCTCGATGACCTGCCGCCACCCCAGGCCCGTGTTGTACGCGCAGAAGCTGATCTCTCCCTGCTGCGTCCCGTACGGGATGATGCACATCTCGGTGCGCCGGAAGTCGTAGTTGAAGAGGTCCTGGAACCACATGCCGGCGACGAACAGCACGCGCCACTCGAACTGGCCGGCGTCGCTCTCGTACTCGCCGACGCGGCGGCCGCGCGCGCCCGTCTGGCTGAGGAACTGTCGCAGCAGCGTCGCGAGCGTGAAGCCGCGCGGCGCGCGGTGCGCGTCGAAGCGGCGGCAGAGGGCGAGCGCGACCTGGGCGAGCGTCACGGCGCGCGGCTGCGCGGCGTCGGTGATCTCGCGCAGATCGGACATCAGGCCCTCGACGTCGAGCACCTGCGCGAGCGGCACCATCTCGCGCGTGCGCTTGTGCACGAGCAGCGCCGTGCCGATCCCGCAGTCCGGGTGGCACCCGCACTGCAGTGCGCCCCAGTCCGAGCGCCCCGCCTGGAGCAGGTCGGTCAGATCGCCGAACGGCCCCATCGCCGACAGCGGGAACCAGTCGCGCATCGGCTCGGTCGCGCCGAGCTGCCGCTGCAGGTCGTGGGCCAGGTGAGAGAGCGTGTAGCGCTTCGCCCGGCGCTCCTCGTCCGCGACGTCCTCGTCGCGCCCCGTGAAGCTCACGGGCTGGAAGCTCACGACCGTGATCTTGTCGGCGTGATCGATCGCGAACCGTACGACGCGCCCCACCTGATCGTCGTTGAGCCCCCGCACGACGGTGACCACGAGCACGACGTCGACCCCGGCCGCCGCGAGGTTCTCGATCGCGCGCAGCTTCACGTCATAGAGGTTGCCGACCTTGCGGTGCGCGTTGGCCTCCTCGCCGACGCCGTCGAACTGCAGGTACGCGATGCGCAGCCCCGCCTCCTTGGCCGCGCGGGCGAAGTCCGGCTCCTGCGCGAAGCGGATCCCGTTGGTCGCGCACTGCACGCAGAAGAAGCCGAGGTCGCGCGCGTAGCGGATCGCGGGCAGGAAGTGCGGCGCGAGCGTCGGCTCGCCGCCCGAGAACTGCACGCTCAGCTGGCGCCGCGGCACGACCGTCATCGCGTCGTCGAGGATCTTCTGGACGTCGTCCCACGCGAGCTCGTGTACGAACCCGACCTGGTTGGCGTCCATGAAGCACGGGTCGCACATCATGTTGCAGCGGTTGGTGAGGTCCACCGTCAGCACGCTGCCGCGCCCCCACTGGATGCTCGACCGACCGTGATCCCGCAGCTTCGTCGGCGGCGCGAGGTAGTCGCGCCCGGGGAAGAGGCCCTCGATGCGCCGGGTGAACGCCGGGTCGACCGACACGACGTCCTCGACCGGCCCGTGCTTCTCGCACGTCTTGCGCATCACGATCGCGCCGCCCTGCTCCTCGAGGCGTGCCCGTACCTCGGCCGGCCGCCCCTCGGCCAGCGCGCGGAGGTCGGCTCGCCCCTCGAGGACGGTCGCGCGCACCTCCTTCACACACGCGGGGCAGAGCGAGTCGGTCTCGCGCGGGAACCCGAGGGGAGGGGAGGTGCGCTCCCGGCTCTTCAGCAGGGGCCCGGGGGCCCACTTCGGATGCGGCGAGGCCCGCTCGAAGCGCGCGTTGAACGCGCGCACAGCGGGCCACATCGCGTTCGCGATCAGGCGTAGCGTGCGGGGCATGCCCCCCAACGTGTAGCAGCTATTGGAGCACGATCGGCTGCACGCCCCAGTATCCGCTCGAGAGGTAGAGCGTGTTGCCCTGCCGCGCGAGCGAGTTGCTCCCCCAGCCCTGCGTGCGCACGCTCTCCTGGAATCGGGGAGCCGCGGTGTCGCTCAGCTGGTAGATGTCGACGCCCACTTGGCCCCAGCCCGAGGTGACGATGGCGCGGTCGCCCGCCAGGCCCAGGAGCCAGCCCCAGCCCTTGGTCGCGTCGGTCGAGACGCGGTCGACCGGGCCCTGCGGGTTGGACAGGTCGAGCTGGTGCAGCTCCGAGTACGGCTGCGTGTACGTCCCGCCGCTGTTCTGCATCCAGTCGTACTCGGTGACGGTCGTGTACGCGCGGTCGTTCTGCACGAAGACGTTGCCGACGTAGCCGTCCATCTCGGTGATGCTCTGCAGAGCGCAGACGCTGCCCTGGAGCTGGCAGACGGAGACGTCGTCGCGCTCGTTCGAGCCGTCCCACACGTAGTCGGCGAAGTAGAGCATCGACGGATCCTTCGTCGACGCGCCTACCAGGACACCCGGCACGTTGACCTTCTGCCCGATGCGCGGGTGGGCGCGGTCGCTGAGGTCGACCTGATCGAGGTAGTAGCGTACGAAGTACGTCGTGCCCTGGGGCGCGCTGGGATCGGGGCGGTTCACCCACTCGTAGTGCGTCGTGTAGAGCGTGTCGCCGATCGCCGTCATGTCGCCCCACCAGCCGGTGGGATCATCGGTGACCGTCAGCGACGCGAGGGCCGGCGCGTCGGGGTTCGCCAGGTCGATGACGAAGAGGCCGTCGAGGTCCTGCACGAAGGTCGGGCCGCCGTTTCCGGGCGCGTACTGCGGGAACCACCGGCGGAAGGCGAGCGCGTTGCTGCCGACCTGCACGACGTCCGCGCCGTTGTACCAGTCGTAGTAGTAGTAGCCGCCCCATCCCCAGCCGCCGTAGTAGCCGTACGGCAGCGCCGGCAGGGTGATCGCGCCGCGCAGCTTCGCGCCGCCGTTCGACGTGTCGACGACCTGCACCTGCTGCGTGTACGCGGAGCACTGGCCGTTCGGGTCCCTCGGACCGTAGCCGCTGGAGCTGCACGGCGTGGGTACCTGCACGTCGGTGACGACGTACGCCAGCGAGCCGTTCTGGAAGACCTGCGCGTCGACGCCGCGGATCGTGGTGCTGACGCCCTGGCCGTTGTCGGTCGTCTCGGCGGCGTCCGCGATGGGCAGCACCCGCATCTCGGAGCTCGTGGTGTCGTTCCCCCACCAGTCGCTCGACAGCTCGGCGATGGTCGGGCCCTGCGGCTTGGCGTTGACGACGTTGCGCGCCAGCGTCATCTCGCTGACCACCTGCGGGGCCGAGGGGTTCGAGTAGTCGATGACGCCGAGCGACTGATCGCTGAGCGACAGCAGCCGGTCGCCGACGAAGATGCCGCGCTGGACCCAGCCCTTGGTGTGCGCCGTCCCGCTGCCGGTGAGCGCCGTCTGGTTGAACTGCACGAGCTGAAGGCCGTTGTTGTAGTTCTGGCCCGTGTAGTCCCACCCGCTGAACGGGATCACCGCCAGGCCGAGCGTCGGGTTGACGATGAACGCCTTGAACGTGTCGGCTGCCGGCGACCACGACCAGCCCGAGCCGAACTGCGTCGAGCCGAGCGCGTGCGGCGCCGCCGGGTTGCTCACGTCGACGTACTGAACCTCGACGAGGCTCTGGTCGTACTGGCCGCCGGTGTACGTGTTGCCGAGCGCGAAGAGCTGGTTGCCCTGCGGCATGAAGAGCCAGATCTGGCCGTCGAGGGTCGTCGAGCCCGCGAGCGCCGGGGCCGCCGGCTTGGACAGGTCGTAGATCGACAGCGGCGTGCTGCCGACCGAGCCGTACCCGTAGCTCGACGGCGACAGGTACATGCGCGCGTACGTGCCGTTTGGATCGACGTCGAAGCGCGCCGCCGCAGACCAGCCGAGGTTGGCGATGGGCAGCGTCGACGCGACGGCGGGCGCGTCGGGGTTCGAGAAGTCGACCGTCGTGAGCAGGTACTGGTCGGTGCCGCTGCCGCAGTACTGGCTGGAGCAGCCGATCGTGTGCGCGTGCACGCCGTCGGCGAAGTCGACGTTCCAGCGCCCGTTGTCCGGGCCCCAGCCGCTCACCCAGCCGTCGATCGTGAGGCCGCCGCGTACGCGGATGGCGCCGCCCGGATCGCTGATGTCGACGTAGCGCAGGTCGGTCTGCGACGAGCCGCCGTACGGGTTGTTCGGATCGGTGACGTGCTGGCTCGCGAAGAGAATCGACGACGGCGTCACGTTGAAGATGCCGCCTTGCCCGGTGAACGTCTGCTCGCCGACCTTCCGGACGGCGCCCCCCGCGAAGCTCACCGACGCGATCGACACGGTCGGCCCCTGGCTCGTGCTCGAGACGCCGTAGCCGGCGTACTCCCAGCCGTACTCCCAGCCGTAGTCCTCGGCGACCGTGTAGAGCACGCTGCCGACGATGCGCGTGTCCTTCACCCAGCCGCGCAGGTACGCGTCGCCCACGTCCTGGATGTGGGCCGGATCGTTGCAGTCGAGGCCGCGCACGATCGACCCGTAGTACGGGCTGCCGTCGGGGGCGGTCCCGTACCAGTCACCGACGACGACCGTGGCGATGCCGTTCGAGATGAACATCTCCTGCGGGTCGCCGAAGATGGGTGAGCGGCCCACGAGCTTCGGGTGATCGACGTCGGTCACGTCGAAGACCATCAGTCCCCGGTACGAGTTCAGGTAGTAGAGGCGGTTGCCGTCGACGCGGTAGATGTCGGTCTCCTGGACCGTCCTCGGGGCCGAGCCGCCCGAGCCCGAGGCGTTGCTGCCGCCGCCCGAGCTGCTGCCGCTGCTCCCGCTCGCCGCGGCGCCGGCGTCGGCGGCGCCGAACGCGCCGCCGCTGCCGAGGTTGGCGCTGCCGGGGGCCGGTGCCGATTGATACGAGGTCTGCCCGATGGCGCGGCGGTTCGAGCTGGAGGCGCTTCCGCCGCACGCGTCGAGCAGGGCGCAAGAGGCGGCGAGGCCGGTGAGGGTCGCGACGACGAGGAAAGAGGAGCGAAGAGGGCGCATGGGATCCACCTGTGGACCGGGGCAAGAGCACGTACGGTGCCGGGGCTCATGAGGATCCAAGTGCCCGTAAGAGCAAGGAGAGTTGCCCCGTCACACCTGTGTCGGACCGTGCCACCGGGACGCCGTCGCCCGGGTCGGCGCGTCGGGACCGATTGTGTATCGTGACGGTCGCGGCCCCCGTGGACGAGAAGTCGATCGCCTTCGCCATCCCGCTGTTCTTCGTGGCCATCGCCGTCGAGCTGGTCGCGCTGCGCCTGCGCGGTGTCCGGCGCGCGTACCGCTTCGCCGACTCGATCACCAACCTCGCGTGCGGCGTCGGCCAGCAGGTGCTCGAGCCGTTCTTCAAGCTCGCCGCGCTCGTGCCCTACACGTGGCTCTTCGTGCACGCGCGCGTCTACACGTTCGACGCCGCGTCGCCGCTCGCGTGGGTGCTCCTCGTGCTGGGGGTGGACCTCGGCTACTACGCGTTTCACCGCGCGAGCCATCGCGTGGGCTTCCTCTGGGCGGTGCACGCGGTGCACCACCAGAGCGAGGAGTACAACCTGTCGGTCGCGCTGCGGCAGCCGTGGCTCGAGGCGCTCGTCGTGCCGGCGTTCTACCTGCCGCTCGCGGTCCTCGGGTTCCCGCCGGTCCTGTACCTGGCGGGGGTCACGATCGACACGCTCTACCAGTTCTGGATCCACACGCGCGCCATCGGCAAGCTCGGGCCCCTCGAGTGGGTGCTCAACACGCCGAGCCACCACCGCGTGCACCACGGGATCGACCCCGAGTACGTCGACCGCAACTACGCGGGGATCTTCATCGTGTGGGATCGCCTCTTCGGTACGTTCATCGAGGAGACGCGCGAGCCGGTGTACGGCACCGTGAAGGCGCTCGGGACATGGAACCCGCTGCTCGCGAACGTCGCGCACTGGCGGGAGCTGTGGCGGATGTCGCGGGCGACGCGCGCGCCGCTCGACCAGGTGCGCGTGTGGCTGGCGCCGCCCGAGTGGAGGCCGGCGGACCTCGGGGGCCCGGTCACCGTGCCGCCCGCCGATCCGGCCGCGCACCCGCGCTACGACGCCCCCGCACGGCGGGGCATGCAGGTGTACGTCGCGGCGCAGTTCGCGATCGTCGGCGGGGCGACGGCCGCGTACCTCTGGATCGAGTCCAGGACCCCTGTCGCGACGCTCGGCGCGGCGGCCGTCGTGTTCCTCGCGTCGCTCGTCGCGTGGGGCGGGCTGCTCGAGGGCAAGCGCTGGGCGTGGCCCCTCGAGATCGCGCGCCTCGCGGCGGGAGCGGCCGTCGTGTCGCTGGTGCTGCGGGGCGCCTGAAGCGCGTCCCCATGGAGATGCGGCGCAGCGGCGTGGCGATGGCCCGCATCTCCATGGAGATGCGATTCAACGGCGACCGGGGCCGTCGACGCCCGCCGACCAGTCGAGGTAGTAGGCGAGGCCGAGGCCGACCCCGTACGTGAAGAGCTCCGCGGCGGCCGCGTCCGACAGCATCCGCGAGGAGGGACCGGCCGGGAAGGTTGAACACCACGATGGGCTTGAGCTGAAGCACGTTCAGCTCGGGGTCGAGTGAGGACGAGCCCCGAAGCCGGACGATCTGCGCCGTGGTGACGTTCTGAGCGCGGCCCGGCCCGCCGTGAAGGACCTGCGGCATCACCGCCCTCGGCGGGATGGCCTGCTCGGCGGATGGGTGATCCGGACCCGCGCAATGCGCATGAAGTAGCGTCCCCTGGCCTGAAAGATGCTTCTCTCTTGATCGAGTCCGGAAGAGAGGCACGTCATGTCCGTCCTCGGCCGGGTAGTTCTCGGGCTGGGCGCCGGCTTCATCGCGAGCAAGATCGTCAACAAGACCGGCAAGGGTCTGTTGCTCGATATCGTGCTCGGCGTCGTCGGTGCGGTGGTCGGCGGGTTCGCCGTCAACCTCATCGGTCACGTGGGCGTCACCGGGTTCAACCTCTGGAGCCTGTTCGTCGCCGTCATCGGCGCCGTTCTGGTCCTCGCCGCGTACCACCTGGCAAGCCGACCCGCCCGCAGGCGGGCCGTGGTCAGCGCTTGCCGGCGATCGCCTCGACGAGCGCGCGATCGCCCTGCAGGGCGACGCGCTGCATGTAGAGCGCCATGCCGCGGCGCGCGCCGAGCTCCTCGCCGCCGCCGGCGCGCCCGGGCCCGCCGTGCAGCAGCTGCGGCATCACGGTGCCCGGCGGGATGGCCTGCGCGGCCACCTTCGACGAGCCGATCGTCACGCGGCCGCTGTGCGGCGCGATGCCGAGCACCGCGTCGCGGACGAAGTCCTTGTCGTCGCTGTAGACGCTCGACACCAGGCCGCCGCCGCCCCACGCGACGAGCTTCGCTGCGGTCGCCGCCGCGCCGTCGTACGGCACCACGGTCGCGACCGGCCCGAACACCTCGTGCTGGTGCGCGGCGTCGTCGGGGCGCGGCTCGCTCGAGCGAAGGAGCGTCGGCGCCACGAAGTAGCCCTTGGTGCCGACGCCCAGCGCGTCGACCGCTCCGGGGCCCCCGCAGACCGTGCGCGCGCCCGCCTGCAGGCGCGCGATGCCGGCGCGCACGTCTTCGAGCTGCTGGCGCGTCGCGACGGGGCCCATCCCCACGTCCTCGCGCGATGGGTCGCCGACCTTGACGCCTGCCAGGCGCTCGCCGAGGCGCTCGAGCACCGCCTCGACCTTGCCGGCCGGGACGTAGACGCGGCGGATTGCCGTGCACTTCTGCCCTGTCTTCTGCGTCATGTCGCGCACGATGTCGCCCACGAAGAGGTTCATGACCTCGGAGCCGTCGTCGACGTCAGGGCCGAGCACGGCGGCGTTGAGGCTGTCGGCCTCCACGTTGACGTGCGCGGAGGCGTGCGTGAACGCCCTGCCCGAGCGAAGGAGCGCGGCGGTCGCGCTCGAGCCGGTGAACGCGAGCACGTCCTGCCCGCCCAGGTGATCGAGCAGGTCGCCCGCCGATCCGCACACGAGCGACAGCGCGCCCTCGGGCAGGATCCTCTCGCCGACCAGAATCTGCGCGATGCGATGGGTGACGAGCGCGGTGGCCGACGCGGGCTTGGCGACGACGGGCACGCCGGCGAGCAGCGCGCACGCGGCCTTCTCGCCCAGGCCCCAGGCCGGAAAGTTGAACGCGTTGACGTGGACGGCGACGCCCTCGCGCGGGACGTAGACGTGCTGGCCGAAGAGGCGCGCGCTGCGCCCGAGCTGGACGCCGTCGCCGTCGACGAGGACGTGCGTGTCGCCGAGCTCCTGCGCGAGATCCGCGTAGGCGGCGAGCGTGCCCGTGGCCCCGTCGACGTCGAACTTGGCGTCGGAGCGCGTGTTGCCGCCGTTGGCGATCGCGAGGGCGAGCAGCTCGTCGCGCCTGGCGTGGATCGCGCGCGACATCGCGCGCAGCATCTCGCCGCGCTGGCGGAAGCTCATCGCGCGAAGCGCCACGCCGCCGCGCTCGCGCGCGAAGGCGAGGGCGGCCCCGAAGTCGACGCCCTCGGTCGACGCCGTGGCGAGCGCCTCTTCGGTCGCGGGGTTCACCAGCGTGGTCGCGCGACCCTTGCCGCTCACCCAGCGGCCGGACACGTAGCTCGCGAGCTCCATCATCGTCCTCGACTCCTCTTGCTTTCGGCGACGGCAGACACGACACGGGCCGCGGCGTCGTCGAGCGACGAGCTCGACGTGTCGACCACGTGATCGGCGAGAGCGTACAGCGGCTTGCGCGCGCGAAGGAGCGACTTGAGCTCGCTCATCGCGTTCGCGCGGTTGTTCATCGGGCGGACGTCGCCCTGGCGCACGACCCGGTCCCAGTGATCCTGCGCGCTGGCGCGCAGCCACACCGTCGTCGCCCGCTCGCGCAGGAGCGCGTACGTCTGCTCGTTGGTGACGATGGCGCCGCCGGTGGCGAGGACGGCGCCCTGGTGCTCGTCGAGGAACCGCCGGAGCACGTCGCGCTCGAGCCGCCGGAACCAGGCCTCGCCGTGGATCTCGAAGATCGTCGACAGCGGCATGCTCGCCTCGCGCGCCACGAGCGCGTCGAGCTCGAAGAACCCGACACCCAGGCGCCGCGCGACCTCCGGCCCGAGCGTGCTCTTGCCGGCCCCGCGCACACCCAGAAGCGCCACCACCTTGCGCGCCACGGGGCGCTCCTCGACCTGCGCGTCGAGCAGGTACGAGGCCGTCGTGCCGAGCGCCTCGGCCACGTCCTGCAAGCGCACGACCGAGATGTTGCCCTCACCGGTCTCGAGCTGCGCCAGGAAGCGCTCGCTCACGCCCGCGCGCTCGGCGAGCGTCCTCATGGTGAGGCCGAGCTGCGAGCGACGCGTCCGCACCGCGTGGCCGAGGGCCCGCAGGAGATCCGTGCGGCGCTGCTGTTCGGGAGGCGCAGTATAGTTCATGTGTCGTAAGGGATCGGCACTATACTACTTGCTCGGGCGCAAGTCTCGTCCTAGCTTGCCTCTCCCATGGTCGCCCACGCCGACGACTCGTCCCTCCCTCCCGTTCGCTTCGAGACGCACCCCGATCGCTACCGCCACTGGCGGCTCGAGGTCCCCCCCGAGCACGGCGGCGCCGTCGCGAGGCTCGTGCTCGACGTCAAGGAGGGCGAGGGCCTGCGACCCGGATACCCGCTCAAGCTCAACTCGTACGACCTCGGCGTCGACATCGAGCTCGCCGACGCGCTCCAGCGCGTTCGCTTCGAGCACCCCGAGGTCAAGGCGCTCGTCTTCACGAGCGGCAAGGACCGCATCTTCTGCTCGGGCGCGAACATCTACATGCTGGGCAGCAGCACCCACGGCTTCAAGGTGAACTTCTGCAAGTTCACCAACGAGACGCGCCTGTATCTCGAGGAGATGAGCGCCGAGAGTGGCATCGGCTCGCTCGCCGCGCTGGCGGGGACGTCGTCGGGCGGCGGCTACGAGCTGGCCGTCGCGTGCGACGAGATCGTGCTCGTCGACGACGGCACGGCCGCCGTCAGCCTGCCCGAGGCGCCGCTGCTCGGCGTGCTCCCCGGCACCGGCGGGCTCACGCGCCTGGTCGACAAGCGCAAGGTGCGCCGCGATCTGGCCGACGTGTTCTCCACCGTGGCCGAGGGCGTGCGCGGCAAGCGCGCGGTAGAGTGGGCGATCGTCGACGAGGCGCCCGGCAAGAAGGACTTCGACGCCGCCGTGAAGCGCCGCCTCGACGCGATGGTCGCGCGCAGCAAGCGCAAGGCCTTCAAGGCCGTGAAGCTCGAGCCGCTCGGCGCCGAGCGCAGGTACGTCACGCTCGAGCTCGACGCGGCCGCCCGCAAGGCGACGCTCACGATGCGCGCGCCCGAGGGCCCGCAGCCGCAGACGCCCGACGAGCTGGCGAAGGCCGGCAGCGCCGCGTGGGCGATCCGCGCCTGGCGCGAACTCGACGACGCGCTGCTCGATCTGCGCTTCAACCACCCGCAGACCGGCGTCATCGCCCTGCGCACCAGCGGCGATCCCGCGCAGGTGCTCGCCGTCGACGCGATGCTTGCGAAGCACAGGGACGACGGCCTGGTGCGCGAGGTGACCCTGCTCATCAAGCGCGTCCTCAAGCGGCTCGACAACAGCGCCAGGAGCCTTTTCGCGCTCTCCGAGCCCGGCAGCTGCTTCGCCGGGTCGATGCTCGAGATCGCCCTCGCAGCCGACCGCCTTTACATGCTCGACGATCCCGACGGGAGAAACGAGCTCCGCGTCTCGCCGATGAACGCGGGCCCGCTGCCGATGGGCAACGGCCTGACGCGCCTGCAGAGCCGCTTCCTGCGCGAGCCCGAGCGCGTCGCGCGGGCGCTCGAGCTCTCGGGGCCCATCGGGACCCCGGCGG
Organism: Myxococcales bacterium; assembly: GCA_021778125.1. Lineage (GTDB taxonomy): Bacteria > Myxococcota_A > Polyangia > Polyangiales > Polyangiaceae > Palsa-1150. The sequence continues at coordinate 32,758 of JAJYCT010000002.1, read as the reverse complement.
CCGTCGCTGCGGGCCTCGTGACGTTCGCGCCCGACGACATCGACTGGGACGACGAGGTCCGCATCGCGTTCGAGGAGCGCGCGAGCCTGTCGCCCGACGCGATGACTGGCATGGAAGCCAGCCTTCGCTACGGCGGGCCCGAGACCATGGAGACCAAGATCTTCGGGCGCCTGACCGCGTGGCAGAACTGGATCTTCCAGCGCCCCAACGCCGTCGGCCCGCGCGGCGCGCTCACCCTCTACGGGAAGCCCGAGCGCCCCGAGTTCGACTTCAACCGCACCTGATTGCCCCGGAGCCGCCCCGTCATGTCGACCGTCAACAGCGAGCGCATCCCGAACAACGTCCACCTCTCGGACGACAAGCGCCTGCAGCGCGCCCTCGAGGCGTGGCAGCCCAGCTACATCCAGTGGTGGCGCGAGATGGGGCCGAGCGGCTTCCAGGAGGACGACGTCTTCCTGCGCACGGCCATCAGCGTCGACACCGACGGCTGGGCGAACTTCGACTACGTCAAGATGCCCGACTACCGCTGGGGCATCTTCCTCGCCGACGCCGCGCCCGGCCGGACCATCGGCTTCGGCGACAACATGGGCCAGCCGGTCTGGCAGCAGGTCCCGGGCGAGCACCGCAACACGCTGCGCCGCCTCATCGTCACCCAGGGCGACACCGAGCCGGCGAGCGTCGAGCAGCAGCGCATGCTCGGCCAGTCGTGCCCGAGCGTCTATGACCTGCGCAACCTCTTCCAGGTCAACGTCGAGGAGGGCCGGCACCTCTGGGCGATGGTCTACCTGCTGCACTCGTACTTCGGGCGCGACGGGCGCGAGGAGGCCGAGGCGCTGCTGCAGCGGCGCAGCGGCGATCCGGACAAGCCGCGCATGCTCGGCGCGTTCAACGAGCCGTGCACCGACTGGCTGTCGTTCTTCATGTTCACGTTCTTCACGGACCGCGACGGCAAGTTCCAGCTCCTGGCACTGGCCGAGAGCGGCTTCGATCCGCTGGCGCGCACGACGCGCTTCATGCTGACCGAGGAGGCCCACCACATGTTCGTGGGCGAGACCGGCATGCTGCGCGTCTGCGACCGCACCGCGCAGATGATGGCCGAGCACAAGAAGGACCAGCCCGAGGATCTGCGCAAGCTCGGCCTCATCGACCTGCCGACGATACAAAAATACCTCAACCTCTGGTTCACGCTGTCGCTCGACCTCTTCGGCGGCGAGATCAGCTCGAACGCCGCGAGCTTCTTCGCGTCGGGCCTCAAGGGCCGCGCCAAGGAGGAGCAGTTCGAGGATCACCTGGCCCTCGCCGGCACCTACGCCATGGACGTGCCGAAGGACGGGCGCATCGAGCACGAGGACGTGCCGCTGCGCAACGCGATGAACGAGGTCCTGCGCGACGCGTACGTCGAGGACTGCCAGCGCGGCGTCGACAAGTGGAACCGCACGATCGCGGCCCACGGCATTTCCTTCGAGCTCACGCTCCCGAGCCGGCGCTTCCACCGCCACATCGGCCTCTACGCCGGCGTGTATGCCGACCCGCAGGGGAACCTGATCTCCCGGGAGCAGTGGGAGGCGCGCAAGGACGAGTGGCTGCCGAGCGACGCCGACAAGGCGTACGTGCGCGGCCTGATGACCCGCCCCGTCTACGATCCGAAGCAGATGGCCAGCTGGATCGCTCCGCCCAAGCAGGGGATCAAGGGGCGGCCGGTCGACTTCGAGTACGTGCGGCACGGGCAGGCCTGAGCGGCCGTCCTACGCTCCCAGCGTCGCGAGCGCCCGCCTCACCTGCACCGCCAGCACCGCGCGGCGCCAGTCCGCGTCGATGTCGATGTTCCCCAGCGGATGGCACGCCGCCCGCGCTCGCTCGGCGATTGCCCCGATCGTCGCCTCGTCGAGCGGCCTCCCCGCGGCGATCGCCGCGAGCCCGTCGACCACGCGAGGCTTCGCGCCGAGCGCCCCGACGACCACCGAGACGTCGCTCACCGCGCCGTCGCCCGCGCGCGCCAAGACGAGCGCGATCGACAGGGCGGGGAAGTCGATCGCCGCGCGCGAACGGACTTTCACGTACGCCGCGCGCGCGCCGGGCCCGGGGCGCGGGACGCGGACCTCGGTCAGGAGCTCGTCCGGGTCGAGCGCCAGGTGCCTCGCCCCGTCGGCGACGTACAGCTCCGCCACCGGCACCGTCCTCGACCCTCGCGCGGACACGAGCGTCGCCGTGGCACCGTACGCGATGAGCACCGGCGGCGTGTCGGCCGAGAACGCCGCGACGCATCGCTTGCCCGATGGCACGACGTGGCAGACGTCGCCGCACGTCTTGAGGCAGTGGCCGAGGGCGCCGCGCCAGAAGTCGGTCTGGTCGTAGTACGCGCAGCGCGTGTCCAGGCACACGTTGCCGCCGAGAGTGGCGACGTTGCGGATGGGCGGCGAAGCGACGACCTCCGCGGCGCGGGCGAGGGCGGACCACGTCTCGCGCACGCGCGTGTCGGCAGCCAGATCGACGAGCGTCGTGCCCGCACCGACGACGAGCGCGCCGCCCTCTTCGGTGTGGACGCCGCGGAGCGCGGCCACGCGCCGCAGCGACACGAGCCGCTTCGGATCGAGCAGGCCCCGCTTGAGGTTCGGCACGAGGTCGGTGCCACCCGCCACGAGCCGCCCGCCCTGCGCGAGCGCGTCCACGGCCTCGTCGACCGACCGCGGACGCACCACTGCGAACGGCGGCATCGTCAGCATCGGCGTTCCTCCTGCAGCGTCGCGAGCACGCGCGATGGCGAGAAGGGCAGCGCGTCGAGGCGGATCCCGACCGCGTCGTGGATCGCGTTCGCGATCGCCGGGATCGACGGGTGAAGCGGACCCTCGCCCGCCTCCTTGGCGCCGTAGGGACCCTCGGGATCGCTGGACTCGACGATGAGCGCGTGCAGCTCCGGAACGTCGAGCGACGTGGGGATGCGGTAGTCGAGCAGCGACGGCCCGCGGTGCAGGCCGCTGGGGCGGAAGTCGTGCTGCTCGAAGATCGCCTCGGCGAACCCCATGTACGCGCCGCCCTCGAGCTGACCTTCGACGATGACGGGGCTGAGCGCCCGCCCGCAGTCGTGCGCGATCCAGAGGTGCTCGACCTTGACCTCGCCGGTCTCGGCGTCCACCTCGACCTCGGCGACGTGCGCGGTGAACGAGTACGCGGGCGAGGCTCCGATCGTGCCGCCGCGGTACTCGCCGTGAACGTCCTTGGGGCTGCGGTAGCTGCCCACGGCGCCGAGCGTCCCGCCGTCGGTCTCGGCCCACTGGAAGGCCTCGGCGATCGGGATCTGGCGCGCGGTGTCCTCGCGCAGCATCGCCTGCCCCGCGGCGAGCACGACGTCCCCGGGCGCGCACTCCCAGCGCTTGGCCACGGCGGCGCGCACCTGGTCGGCGATCGCGCGCGCCGCTTGCAGACAGGCGTTGCCCGCCATCATCGTGATGCGGCTCGAGTACGCTCCGAGGTCGACGGGGCCAAGGTCCGTGTCACCGGTGACGACGCGGACGCTCTCGGCGGGTACGCCCAGCTCCTCACACACGATGACGGCCAGCATCGCGTCCGATCCCTGGCCGATCTCGCTCGTCCCCGCGAAGACCGTCACGCGGCCGGAGCGGTCGACCTTGAGCTGCACGCCGCTCTGCGGCATCTCGTTCGGGTAGATGGGGTAGTTGGTGCCGCTGATGTAGAAGCTGCCCGCGACCCCCACGCCGCGCCCGAACGGCAGCTTGCGGAACTTGTCTCTCCAGCCGCTCGCCTCCTCGACGCGCCGCAGGCACTCGGCGAAGCCGTTGGAGCGCACGAGCAGCTCGTTGACGGTGCGCGCGCCGGGCGCGAGCAGGTTCCTGCGGCGCAGGTCGATGGGGTCGACGCCGAGCTTCTCGGCGAGCTTGTCGACCGTGACCTCGAAGGCGAAGCGCGGCTGCACGCTGCCGTGGCCGCGCTTCGGGCCGCACGCCGGCTTGTTCGTGTACACGCGCGTGGACTGGAAGCGGTACGCCTCGAGCGCGAGCGGCGCGGTCAGGAGCTGTCCGGAGTAGTACGTGGTCACCAGGCCGAACGACGCGTAGGCGCCGCCGTCGATGAGCGTCCGGGCGTCGCAGCCGGTCAGCCGGCCGTCGCGCGTCGCCCCGAGCTTCATGTGCATCTTCATCGGGTGGCGGCCGCGGTGTGCGTAGAAGACCTCCTCTCGCGTGTAGAGGATCTTGACGGGGCGCCCGGTCACCATTGCGAGCTTCGCGGCGCAAAACTCGAGATCGAATGGCTCGCTCTTGCCCCCGAACGCGCCGCCGAGCGGCGGCTGCACGACGCGGATCCGGTCGGCCCCGAGCGACAGCACGTGCGCGAGCTCGCGGTGAAGGTAGTGCGGGACCTGCGTCGTGCTGTAGACGGTGAGCACGCCCGTCGGCTCCCAGACGCCGATCGCGCAGTGCGGCTCGAGCGCCGCGTGCGTGCTGCCGGCGAAGAAGTACTCGCCCTCGGCGACGACGTCGGCGCGCGCGAACGACGCGTCGACGTCGCCGAAGACGAGCTCGACGTGCTTGGTCACGTTGCCGTGGCGAGCCTCGTCGTGAAGCTTCGGGGCGTCCTTGGCGAGCGCCTCCTCGGGGTCGAGCACGTGGGGCAGAGGCTCCCAGGTGACGTCGACGAGTCGGGCCGCGCGGGTGGCCGTGGCCTCGTCGATCGCCGCGACCGCGGCGACGGCGTCGCCGACGTAGAGGGCGCGCTCGAGAGCCAGCGGGTACTCGTCGTGCGTCCACGGGATGATGCCGTAGCGCACGGGCATGTCCTTGCCCGTCACCACGGCGTGCACGCCCGGCAGCGCCAGCGCGCGCGACGCGTCGATCGACACGATGCGCGCGTGCGGGTGGGGGCTGCGGACGATCTTGGCGTGCAGCATCCCGGGGAAGGTGAGATCGTCGACGAAGCGCGTGCGCCCGGTGACCCGGTCGGCCGAGTCGGTGCGCGGGCGGCGCTTGCCGACGACGTTCATCGCCCGCCCTCGCGCAGCACGCGCGCGGCGTCCTCGACGGCGTCGAGGATCTTGGTGTACCCGGTGCATCGGCACAGGTTGCCCGAGAGGGCGGTCTTGATCGCCTCGCGGCTGGGGGCCGGCTCGCGCTCGAGCAGCGCCCGCGCGCTCACGAGCACGCCCGAGGTGCAGAAGCCGCACTGTGCGGCGCCGTGCCGGACGAACGCCTCCTGCAGCGGGTGCAGCCGGGGGCCGTCGGCGAGGCCCTCGACCGTCTCGACGCGCGCGCCGTCGGCCTCCACCGCGAGCGTGATGCACGAGAGCACGGGGCGCCCGTCGAGCAGCACGGTGCACGCCCCGCAGTCTCCCTCGTCGCAGCCCTGCTTGGTGCCCGTGAGGCCCAGCCCCTCGCGCAAGACCTCCACGAGCGTACGCTCGGGCGGCACGGCGATGCGACGGACGTCGCCGTTGACCGTCAGGGTGATCGTCTCGAGCCGGGCTTGTTCCATCGACGCGTCCCTCCCCGGAGCAGCGCTCAGGGCGCGAGCGCGGCCCCGGCCGCGAGGGCGAGCTTGCCGCGCTTGAGAAGCTGATCGTGACGATAGGCGCCGAGCAGTGCGGCGCCGATGGCGCCGGCCAGGATCGAGTGTTCGTGTGCGCACACCTCGATCGGCGCGAGCTTCTTCTTCTTGGGCCCCGCGAGCTCCTTGGCGACGAGCTCGCGGATGCACGCGATGAGGCCGACGTCCGCGGCGAGCCCGCCGGTGAGCGTCACGACGCCCTCGGCGCCGGCCGATCGCAGCAGGCGCACGAGGCGGCCCGCGATGCTCAGGTGGATGCCCTTGAGGATCTCGCCCGCGGTCATCCCGCGGCTGACCATGTTGATGACGTCCGTCTCGGCCAGCACCGCGCAGATGCTCGACACCTCCTCGACAGGCTTGGCCTGCATCGACAGGGCGCCCACGTCCTCGAGCGGGACGCCCAGGTAGCGCGCGATGTTCTCGAGGAACTGCCCGCTGCCGCTCGCGCACTGGCTCGTCATCCGGTGGCCGAGGACCTTGCCGCGCTCGTCCATCTTGATCGCGCGGGCGTGCAGCGCGCCCATGTCGAGCGCGCCGCGGGCCGCGGGGAAGAGGTGCAGGGCGCCCCGGGCGTGCGTCGTCATCCCGTAGAAGTGGCCCGTGGCAAAGTCGATGACGTCCGCATCGCCCGTGCTCGCGACGTACGCGAAGTCCGGGAGGCCGACCCCTGCCGCGGCGCACGCCTCGCCGAACGCGGCCCTGGCCACGTCGTGCACGTTGCGGCGCCGGATGCGCTGCACGCTCGTGGCGAGGAGCTCGCCGCCCTCGCCCACGTGGCTGCGCGCGATGGCGACCTTGATGGCGCTCGATCCGCAGTCGATGCCCGCCGTGACGCTCGTGCCGCTCATGCGCTCACCTCGCTTGCAACGGCGCGCAGGAACGGGGGCATCGGCGCCAGGCGCCCCGCGCGCGCGTCGTCGAGTCCGAAGAGCGCCGCGCCGAGCGCGCCCATGTAGATGGAGTCCGGGTGGATGTTGAGGGTCGTGGTCGGGTCGTAGTTCTCGTTGACGAGCTCGCGCAGGACCTTGACGGCCATGCCGTTGTTGCAGACGCCGCCGGTGAACGTGAACTCGTTCTGGACGCCGCCCGAGCGCGCGAGCAGCGACATCGCGCGCAGCATGATGGCCCGGTGCAGCCCCGCGAGGATGTCCTCGCGCTTCTGCCCGAGCGCGAGGCGCTCGCGCAGCTCGGCGCCGGCGAACACGGTGCATGTCGAGCAGACCTTGACGCTCTTGGTGGCCTGGAGCGCGAGCGGGCCGAGCTCGTGGAGGCCGAGGTTCAGCTCGTCGGCGATGTACCCCAGGTAGCGGCCGCAGCCCGCGGCGCACCGGTCGTTCATCTGGAACGACGTGACGACGCCGTGATCGTCGACCTGGATCGCCTTGGTGTCCTGGCCCCCGATGTCGAGCACGGTTCGCGTCCCCGGGAAGACGCGGTGGGCGCCGCGCCCGTGGCAGAGGATCTCGCTGCGGACCGACTCCCTCGCGAAGGGCAGCGTCTGCCGGCCGTAGCCGGTGCCGACGACGGCGATCTCTTCGATCGTCTGGGCCGCCGCGGTCGCGATGGCCTGCGCGGCGGCCGCGCGCGCGGTCGCGTTCTCGGCCCGGTCCGCGGGCAGGACGCGGTCGAGTGCGCGCCGGAGCAGCCCGCCGACGTCGCGCCGCTGCGCCCGGGTCTCGACCTCGAGAATCGCGCGGTCGTAGAGGGCCGCGAGCTGCTCGAAGGGCGCCCCTCCCGCGCGCGAGATCTCCTCTGCCTCGGCGACGTAGAGCGCGCCGGCGATGTCGCGGAAGAACTCGCTCCTGCGGGGCGCGCCGCCGACGAAGAGCGGCTCCGCCTTGCGCCGCACCCGATCGAGCACCTCGCCGACGGTGGTCGCGAGAGCCTTGCGGTCCCCGTGGACCGTCAGGCTGCGCTCGAGGTTGCGCAGGATGGTCGCGCGCAGCTCCGCCAGCTCGTCGATGAAGAGCTCCAGGCGGAACGCGTCCTTCATCGGCTTTGCCCAGCTGCCCGAGGTCGAGGGCATCGCGCGCTCGAGCAGGTCGAACCGGGCGCTCGTCACCGCCTCGGTCCACGCGACCGCGCTCGCGACCTCGTAGTTGCTGCGGCTGTTGGTGATCCCGCGGCCGAGGATCCCGCCCTGCTCGTCGAGCAGGACGGCCTTGGTCGTGGTCGAGCCCAGATCGATGCCGACGACGCACTTCACGGCGACACCACCGCGTCGGCCGACGTGCCGCGCGCCTTTCTTGCCTCGAGCATCTGCAGGTAGCTCTGGACGCGGTTCTCGATGTTGGCCTTGCCGAAGTAGCGCGGGTCGACCAGATCGCTCTCGATGAAGCCGCCGGGCACGCCGGTCTTCTCCTCGAGCTTGCGCAGCATCAGGAGCTGCCCGACGCTGAACGAGTTGCAGCTCTTGACGCTGTTGACCAGGAACCCGTCGGCCTCGTACTCGCGGATGTACTTGGCGAGCAGGTCTACGCGCGAGGGCAGGCCGAGGTTGGTGTAACAGCCGAGGCAGTAGTCGGCGAGCGTGTCGAGCGGGTGGCTCGGATCGTGGCGGAAGCCCTGGTCGTAGAGGCCGCCCACGCGCGTGTACGTGCTGGAGACGACGACCGCGCCCTCGCGGCTGAACATCTGCCAGAACTCGTTGAAGTTGGTCCAGTTGGGCGGGCCCTCGACCACCAGGCGGTACTTCTCCTTGACCGGCCCGTCGGGCGCCATCGGGCCCTCCTTGCGGGCGACGCGTGCCTCGACCTCTTCGCGCAGCTCCCGGTAGTACATGACCGCGTCGTGGGAGCCGCGGAACGAGCTGAAGATCGGGCCCACGTAGTAGACGCCGCCGAAGTACCCGTCGATGGGCGAGGGGCGGTGGCGCGCGCTCTCCCAGACGGCGACCAGATCGTCCTCGGCCTGCTTGGACAGCGAGAGGTGCGCCGCCAGCTTGTCGACGTCGACCCGAGTGCCCGTGACGCGCTCCATGGCCGGGATGACCTCGGTGCGCAGCTGCTCGACCACGTACGAGCGCATCTCGTCGGTGATGACCCCGTCCGGCTGATACGGGACGTGGAGCATCACGACCGGGCACTTGTATTCCTGCTTCAGGAGCTCGAACCACTTCATGAACGTGAAGCAGCCCGTGTACGAGAGGAGCAGGAGGTCGGGCTCGGGGAGCTTGGTGCCCGTCGGCCCGATGTTGCCGCTCCTGAGCATCCCGATGTCGCACTTCACGTACGTGCAGACGTCCTCGGAGTGCCCGCTCTTCTCGGCCTCGGCGATGTAGCCCGCGCTCTTCTTGCGCATGCCCGACTGCAGCGCGTTGATCTCCGGGAGCACCGGCAGCATGTCGAAGGCTCCGATGAGCTCCGTCAGGTTGCCGGGCACGAAGGTGTAGACGACCTTCTTGCCCTCCTCCTTCGCGCGCGAGAGGCGCTCGAAGTGGTCGGCGATCATCCGCTTCTGCCGGAGCTGGCTCCGGTCCTTGGACTCCGTGTGCTCGCTCATACGCTGGCCTCCTGCGCCGCAACCGGGGCACCCGCCGGACCCCACAGCTTCACCGCGTCCGAGAAGGCGCCCGCCTGCTCCCGGATGACCTGGAACTGCCCCGTGTTCTCGGCGAACTTGAAGCTCGTGTGCGGGATCCCCGCGCGTTCGAGCGCCGCCTCAAGCATCGGCTGGTCGAGCAGCGCCGGATCGCAGAACGACGCGGCCGCGAAGATGACGCCGTCGGCCGCGCACGCGTGGACGCGGGCGACCAGGTCCGCGCCCTTCTCGTTCCGGTCGATGTACCGCGATGCCGACGCGCGACCGCGCTCGAGAAACGCGCGCGACAGGGCCTCGACGGGGTCCTCGCCCGCGCACGGCTCGATCGGCCCGTCGATCATGCGCATGCCGAGCTGGAAGTCGTCCTCGACGATGTCGCAGCCGGCCTTCTCGAGGGCGCGGATCAGCTCGAACGGCGGCTGCTCGCAGAACGAGCCGACGAGCACGACACGCACGTTGTCCACCGGGCGCGCGGTGCGCAGCTTCACGGCCGCCAGGATCTCGCGGAGCAGCCTCGTGTGCTCCTCGGCCGGCATCACCGACCCGGCGCGCACGGCGACGTAGGCCTCGGTGGCGCGCAGGCGCCAGGGCTCGGCGCGGCGGACGGCGTCGAGTTGCTCGAGGGTCACGCGGCGCTCGTTCTCGCGCGCGATCGCGCCGAGCAGGGCGTCGGCGTCGAGCGTGCGCGCGCCGCGCCCGGCGAGCTCGCGCGCGATGCGACGCAGCTCGCTCGTGTAGAAGCGCCCGCCCACGTCCTTGTCGAAGTTCTGCGGCAGGTCGAGGTACGCGACGTACTTCTGCGGGAAGAGCATCTTCCACATGCCGCCGAGGTTGCGGATGACGTCGCAGATCGACGGGAAGACCATGCCGTCGAGCGCGTCGAGGTGCCCCCCCAGCCCCAGCTCGACGGTGCTGCGGGGGATGTGACAGATGTACGACTGGAAGTACGAGTCGCCGCGGATGATGTCGAGCGAGTCGCCGCCGCCGAACACGGCGACCGGCAGCGAGCCCGTGGCCTCGATGAGCGGGCGCGGCGTGTAGACCGGCATGTGCCCGACGGCGAGCGCGCCGGGGTGGGCGGCCTTCCACGCCTTCACGGCGCCGAGCGTATAGTCGTCGACCAGCGCGCGGGCGCGCTCGAAGATCGGAGCAGCGGGGTCGGTCACGAGATGCCTCCTGTCGCCACGGCGACCTCGGGAAACGGGGCGTCGAGCTCGTCCGGCTCGTAGCCGGGCGCGGCGCCGCGCAGGACGATGCGATGGAACGTGCGGGCCAGCGCCTCGGGCGAGCCGTGGCGGCGCGGCTCGTACCAGCCGTAGACCCAGTTGAGCATCCCGAAGAGCGCGTACGTGGCGCGCTCGAGCTCCTGCTCGGTCGCCCCGCACGGCGACGGCGGCAGGCCGGGGCGGCCCCAGCCGAACTCGACGAGCACCTCCAGGATGCCATTGGCCACCCGGAAGTACCGCTCCTTGCGGTCGCGGATGGCTGCGCGCTTGCGGGCGGGCAGCGCGCCGGCCTCCTGGACGAGCACGCGCATCAGGTCCGGGTGCGCCGCGAAGAAGCGCAGGTGGTGCAGGATGAACGCGTAGAGCTTGCGCACCGGATCGTCGTCCCCGCGCGTGGCCGTCTCGGCGCCCTCGATGAGCGCGTCGAAGGCCTCCGACTGCAGCGCGAAGAGGATGTCCTCCTTCGACTCGAAGTAGGTGTAGGCGTTGGCCAGCCCGCGGTGCGTGGCGCGGGCGAGATCGCGCATCGACATGCCGTGGTAGCCCTCGCGGGCGATCGCGCGCGCCGCGGCGGCCAGGATGGCCGCGCGGCCGCGGTCCCGACGTCGTTCCTTGTTCATGCGTCCACCCACCTCGGGGCGCGTTTCTCGAGGAAGGCCTCGATGCCCTCGTTGCCGTCGTGGCTCGGCAGCAGGCGCGCGACGTAGCGCCGCTCTGCCGCGTCGAGCGGCTCGCCGAGCGCCGCCACGAGCCCGGAGCCGGCGCGCGCCGCGCCCACCGCCTCGCGCAGCGAGAAGGCCGACAGCGGCCCGAGCGTCCTTTCGTACCAGCCGAGCACCCAGCGCTCCGGGTCCTCGCCCTCCGGCGTGAGCGCCGCGAGCCAACCCGCGCGCTCGGCCGCGCGCGCGTCGAGATCGGCGCCGGCGAGCAGCAGGCGCTCGGAGAGCGCGGCGCCGAGGCGCATCGGGCCGAGCACCGCGAGCACCGGCGGGAGCACGCCCAGCTTGATCTCCGGACAGCCGAAGACCGCCGTCGGCGCGGCGAAGACCAGGTGGCACGCGAGCACCAGCTCGAAGGCGCCACCCAGGCAGCGGCCCTCGACCAGCGCCGCGACGGGCGCGGGGTACGTCGCCACGTCGCGGATCAGGTCATTGAAGGCGGAGAGCATCGCGGCCGCCTTGTCTTTGCGGTGCTCCGGGATCGACGCGCCGAGCGAGAAGTGCCCTCCCGCCCCCCGCAAGAGCACCAGCTTGAGCTCGCGCCGGTCCCGGTGGGCGGCGAGCGCCTCGCGCAGCTCGCCCATCATCTGCATGGTGAGGACGTTGCCCTTGGGCACGTCGAGCACGACGCGCAGGACGCGGCCGTCCTCGACGAGATCGGCGCGGAGCGTGCTCACCGGCCGGCCCTCATCTTCTCGCGGGCGGAGCGGGGAAGGACCTCGTCGATGAGCGCGGAGTCGAAGCGCGCGCCCTCGGCGAGGCGCAGGCGCAGCTTCGCGAAGTCGATCTCGCGCTCGTCGCGGTCGCCGAAGTGGAACGCGGGGAAGCCCGCCGCGGCCTCGGTGTTCATGTTGAGCGCGAGCCACGAGCGGCTCGACTCGGAGTTCGCGTACCAGTGCTCGAGCTTCTTCTTGCGCAGGCTCTCGAGTGTGCGGCGCGTGCAGTCGGGAAAGGTGTACGTGAGCTTGGTCACGAGCTTGTCGACGGCGGCGTCGAGGTGGGAGAGGTCGACGGTGCAGGCGGCCGCGGTCTTCTTCGCGGCGTTCGCGTCGGCGCCGGTCTTCCAGTCGCCCAGGCACGGCCGGCCGTACTCGTCGGTCTGGCGATCGGTGATCGCGAATGGGTTCGCGGTGAACTTCCCGTCCGGTTGCTTGTAGGTCGGCACGATGTCGTTGAGCAGCCCGAGGCGGTACGCCTTGTGCGCCGACCACGGTTCGCAGAGCGACAGCGACTCGGCCGCGTGCGCGTAGCCCACGTACAGGTGGAGGAAGTCGGTCGCGCCGCCGTCGGGCGCCGAGCCGTGGACCGGCCCCGCCTGTCCGAAGCGCGCGTGGTCGCCGGCGACGGAGAAGTCGCAGGCCATGCCGATCTCCTGTCCGCCGCCGATGCGCATGCCGTTGACGCGGCAGATGACCGGCTTGTCGCAGAGCAGGATGCCCGTGACCATGTCGTTGAAGAGGCGCATGTACTGCGAGTACTCGAGCGGCCGGCGCGCGTAGTACGTCGCGTACTCCGCCGTGTTGCCGCCCGTGCAGAAGGCGCGCGTGCCCGCCCCGGTGAAGACGACGGCGACGGCCCGGCGGTCGGCGCTGGCGCGGCGGAAGGCGAGGATGACGTCCTTGACCGCCGCGGTCGTGTACGAGTTGAGCTGGGGCTCGTTGTCGAGCGAGATCCAGACCTGATGGAGCCCCTCGATGGGCGCGCCCTTGCGGTCGCGGACGGGGCGGCGCTCGTAGCGGATGTTCTTGAGCTCGTGCTGCGGGACGAGATCGTGATCGACGAGGTCAGGCATGATCGGGGTCTCCATTCAGGTGCGCGGATCGAGCACGAGCCGGCGCGTCAGGCGGTGGTGGGCCATCGCGTCGAGCCACTCGACGACCCGAGACATGGGGGCGTGCTCCACGAACGGCGTGAGGACGACGCGCCCCGAGTAGATGAGGCGCAGCACGTCGCCGTAGAGCTCCGGCGGGCAGCCCCATGAGCCGTGCACGGTCGCGTCGAACGCCATCACGTTCGACAGGCGCAGCGTCACGGTGGCGGGCGTGTAGCCGACCTGCACCATCGTCGCGCCCTGCGAGAGCAGCGCGTACGCGAGCGCCTGACCGTCGGGGTGGCCGCTGCACTCGAGGATGCGCCAGCGCAGGGACGGGACCTTCCACTCGCCGGCGATGCCGTGCGCTTCCTTGCGCACCTCCTTGGGGGCGCGTCCGGCGAGCGTCACGGTGCGCTCGGCGCCGTGGTGCGCGATCGCCTCGAGTTTCGCCGCGTCGACGTCGAGCGCGACGACGTGGGCGCCGAGGGCGCGCGCGATCTGCGCGGCGTATCCGCCGACGCCGCCGGCGCCGACGATGAAGGCGACGTCGCCGTCGCGCACGTCGGCGCGGCGCAGCGCCTGGTACGCCGTCGACACGGCGTCGGCGACCACGGCCAGCTCGCGTCGATCGATCGTCGGAGGCGCGTCGTCGATCGCGACCAGGGGCCGCGCGGGCACGAGCACGTGCGTCGCGAAGCCGCCGTCGCAGTCGTTGCCCGGCATCTTCTGCCTGGGGCACGCGTTGCCGCGACCCGCGCGGCAGAAGGCGCACTCGCCGCACGGGAGCACGGCCGGGACGATGACCGAGCGGCCCACCCATGCGTCGGCGCCGGGCCCGGCCTGCACCACCTTGCCGACGATCTCGTGACCGAGCACGAGCGGCAGCGCGTGGCGCGGCGCCACCGACCCGTCCGCGTATCCGAGATCCGTGTGGCAGAGACCGCAGGCGTCGACCTCCACGATCACCTCTCCCGCCGACGGCTCCGGGATCTCGATCGTCCGCGACTCGAGCGGCTTGCCGCCTTCCGTGAGCACCCATGCACGAGCCTTCATCACGATTGTCCTCCCGCGCGACGTCTCGTCTTTCACTACGGGGCGAACGTTCGTTCGCCAATGAGGTCTCGAGACCCCTCATGACGGCTGTCATCACGCGCGGTGCGTCAGGCGCGCGCGCGATGTCGAGGCGCAGACTTTGCGCCGTGGTAGGGTTCCGGGCTGCCGTGAGAACCCGATCTTCGGTGCTCGTTCTTTTGAGTCTCCTGGCGCTTGCCGGCGCGCCGGCCTGCGCACCCCGCGCGCCCGCCGCGTCGCCTCCGCCGGCGACCGACGGCGTCGCGACCGCAGCCTCTCCGTCCGGGTCGTCGCAGGGCGAGACGATGGAGGAGCGTCGCGGTCGCCACCTCGCGAGGTCCGTCGGCTACGTCTCGCTCGGGGTCGGCGCCGTCGCGGGCGCCGTCGCGATCGGGACGTCCGTGCTAATGCTCGGGGACAAGAGCGACCGCGACGCCAACTGCACCGACAAGGTGTGCAACGCCGAGGGCGTCACGGCGAACTCGCGCCTCGCGGATCTTGGCGGGTGGAACGCGGGGGCGTGGGCGGTCGCCGTGCTCGGCGCGGGCGCCGGCGCGTTTCTGCTCCTGACGAACCCCGCCGATCCCGAGCGCGGGACGGCCGTCGGTGTCTCGCCCACCGGCTCCGGGGCGGGCCTCACGCTGCGGAGCTCGTTCTAGATGCGCGCCGCTCTCATCGCGTCGGTCGCGGCGGTGCTCGTCGCGGCGGCCGGGTGCGTGCTCGTCACCGGGAGCACCGACGGCTACGCCCTCGTTGACTCGGGGAGCGCCTCGTGCCAGTCGGCGCACGACTGCAGCGCCGGCAACGTATGCTGCCTGTCGACCGCGTCGTCGTCGGCGGTGGCGGCGATCACGGGCGCGTGCGCCGCGTCGTGCTCGGTCTCGCTGCCCCAGCTGTGCGCGGCCTCCTCCGAGTGCGGCGACGCCGGCGCCTGCGCCCTGCAGACGTGCATGCCCGACGGCTCGCCGCTGAGCGTCACGTTCCACGCGTGCGGCAAGGTTCCTGGCTGCACCGCCTCGCCCTGAGGTGCGGCTCGCCGCGACCTCAGAGATCGATCTGCATCCCGAGCTCGACGACCTGGTCGGGCGGGATCCCGAACCAGCTCGTGGCGCTGCGCGCGTTGCGCGAGAGGAACGCGAAGAGGCTCTCCGAGACGACGCCCATCCGGCCCCCCTTGCCGGCGAGGAACGTCTCGCGGCCGAGGAAATACGTCGCGTCGTCGAGCGGCACGGGCAGGTGCGCGGCGGCGAGCAGGCGAGGCACGTGCGGCTTCTCCATGAAGCCCGCGCGCATGAAAACCCGGTAGACGCCCTTGCCGAGATCCTCGAAGCGGACCCGGTCGGCGGGGCGGACGTGGGGCACGTGCTCGGTGGTCACGTGGACGAGCACGAGGTGCTCGCGCAGCGCGTGGATGCGCCGGGCGTGGACGAGGAGCACCGGCGGCGTCCCCTCCGGGGTCGACGACAGGATCACGGCGGTCCCCGGGACGCGCACCGGGCAGTGCTCCTCGAGCTTCGCGATGAAGTCGGCGAGCGGCGGCGACATCTCGGCGATGCGCGCCGCAAGCACGGCCCGGCCCACCCTCCAGTCGAGCATCACGGCGAGCATGACCGCGGCCACCGCGATGGGGACCCAGCCACCGTCGAAGAACTTGGTCAGGTTCGCCGCGAAGAAGGGCAGATCGAACGACAGGAAGAGGACCAGGGGTACGAGCGACTTCCACAGGGGCCAGCCCCACGTGCGGCGCGTCACCACGAAGTAGACGGCGCTCGTGATGCCCATCGTGGTGCTGACGGCGATCCCGTACGCCGCCGCCAGGCGGGCCGACTCCCGGAACGCGAGCACGAGGCCGATGCAGAGGACGGCGAGCGCCCAGTTGACCTCGGGCACGTAGATCTGCCCCTCGGTCTCGCGCGACGTGTGCGCGACGGTCACGCGCGGGAAGAGGCCGAGCTGTACCGCCTGGTGCGTGAGCGAGAAGACCCCCGTGATGAGCGCCTGCGACGCGATGATCGTCGCCGCGGTGGACAGGGCCACGAGGGCGTACGTCGCCGCGCCGGTCGGGACCATGGTGAAGAACGGGTTCTGCACGGCGGCCGGGTCCCGGAGCACGAGCGCGCCCTGGCCGAGGTAGCAAAGCACGAGCGAGGGGAAGACGAGGGCGAGCCACGCGAGCCGGATGGGCCGCGCCCCGAAGTGTCCCATGTCGGCGTAGAGCGCCTCGCCGCCGGTGACGGCGAGCACGACGACGCCGAGGATCGGCAGCCCCCGCAGGCCGTGGTGTGCGAAGTACGCGACGCCGTGGCGCGGGTCGAGCGCCTCGAGGGCGGCGGGGTTCTTCGCGACGTGGAACGCGCCGAGGGCCCCGATCGTCGAAAACCAGAGGATCATGACGGGCCCGAACACGCGCCCGAGGCCGCCGGTTCCCCGGCGCTGGATCGCGAAGAGAACCAGCAGGATCACGCACGTCAGCGGCACGACGGCCTCGTGGAAGCCGGGGGCCGCGAGCTGGATCCCCTCGAGCGCGGAGAGCACGCTGATGGCGGGCGTGATGATCCCGTCACCGTAGAGGAGCGCAGCCCCGGCCACGACGAGGACGGTGACGACGCCGACGCGCGCGTGCTTCTTCTGCGGCACCAGCGCCAGCAGCGCCAGGATGCCGCCCTCGCCCTGGTTGTCGGCCCGCATGATGAACGTGAGGTACTTGACCGTCACGACCATGGTCAGCGCCCACACGATGAGCGAGCAGACGCCGA
This sequence comes from Myxococcales bacterium, assembly GCA_021778125.1. GTDB lineage: Bacteria > Myxococcota_A > Polyangia > Polyangiales > Polyangiaceae > Palsa-1150. The sequence goes on along the minus strand of JAJYCT010000002.1, from coordinate 16,077 downwards.
GGACGTCGGCCCGGGACGGCTGGGCGCCGGCGACGGGAGCAATGCCGACCTGCAGCGTGTACAGGGGGCTCGTGCCGATGTCGCCGAAGACGACGCCCAGGGCGCCCAGGGCGAGCGCGAGGAGACGTCCGTTCGGGGCGTGCGAGGCGTGCTCGGCGCTGGGTGGCGTCATGGGCTCACCACAAGTACCAGCCCCTGCCGCCGCGGGTCGAGGCGGGCGTGGTAGCGTCCAGCAGCGCATGCGCTTCGCGCTCTCGCTCACCTCGCGCGTCCTCGTCGAGCTGCGCGCGACCGGCCTGCTCAGGGCGGTCGGGCACGACCCGACGCTCGTCGCTCGCCCGGAGCCGGCGGAGATCGACGTGGGGAGCGGCCCCGTGGACGCGTCCGTCGACGTGCGCTTCCTCGCCGAGCGCATCGAGATCCCCGCCGAGCTGTCGGCGTCGGACCGGGCGCGCATGCGCGACAACCTGCTGTCTCGCGACGTGCTCGACGCCTCGCGCCACGCGCACGTCGAGCTGCGCGCGCGCTACCGCGGCACGACCGAGCAGGGGCGCCTCGAGGGCAGCCTCGTGGTGCGCGGCGTGGCGCGGCCGATCACGATGGACGTCCGCGCGACCGCCGACGGATCGTCGCTGCGTGTCACGGGCGCCTGGGAAGGGCGGCTGACCGACCTCGGGATCAAGCCGTTCAAGGCCCTGATGGGTGCCCTTCGCCTCGAGGACTGGATCCGCCTGCGCCTCGACGCGCAGCTCGCGCCCGCGACGCCCTGAGCGGGTGGCGCCGCCTCACGCCGCGACCGCGTCCGGGTTCCGGCCCTGCTACGCTGGACCGCGGTGGCGCCCCCGCGAGAGACGAAGTCCCACGAGCAGCACCGCGTGCTGGCGATCCGGGGAAAGAGCTACTGCAACAGCGCCTGCATCTTCTGCGTCGAGAAGTTCGCGGGATACCACCCCGTCGCGCCCAAGCTCGACGAGACGCGCCAGCTCATCGTCGAGGGGGCCGGCCGGTACAACATGCTGTTCTTCATGAACGGCGAGCCGAGCATCCACCCGCTCCTGTTCGACTACGTCGAGCTCGCGCGCCGGCACGGGTACCGCTACTTCGGCATGTCGTCGCACTTCCGCGCGTTCGCCGATCCGTACTTCGCGCTCAAGGTGCTCGAGGCGGGCTTCGAGTTTTTCGACATCTCGCTGCACGCCGCCACCTACGAGGGGCAGCTCGCGCTCAACCCCATCGACGACGGGGGCCGGTCGCTCAAGGAGGCGCTGCACGGGTTGCGCAACGTCCAGGAGATCGCCCGGCGCGCGCGACGGCGGGTGGGCGTCACGCACAAGATGGTCATCACGCGCCTCAACGTGCGCGAGCTCCTGGCGCTGTTCCGGTCGACGTACGACCTGGGCGTGCGCAGCTTCATCCTGCAGCCGGTCAAGTCGAGCGGCCTCGAGCCTGCGGTGCACGACGCGCTGGCGATCAACGAGGACGAGTTCATGCCGCACGTCAACCAGCTCCTCCGGGCGACCGAGGGGCTCGGCGCGGAGATCAAGCTCTACGGCATGAGCCAGCTGGGCGCCTACCCGAGCCGCGACGTGGTGCAGGAGACGAACCTCGTCCGGCACGCCTTCGGCAAGCGCAACCTGCGCCTCGCGCTCGATCTCTACCAGGGCGACCGCATCGTCGCGACGGATCTGGCGCCGAGCGACGCGCCCGTGCACCAGGTGACCGTGGAGCTGCCCAACGGCGCGCAGGCCGCGACGTTCGCCTGCCGCGAGGATCAGTTCGTCCTCAACGCGGCGCTCGGCAGCGGCCTGGGGCTGCCGTTCGGGTGCCGCATGGGGTCGTGCGGGATGTGCTGCGGCAAGCTCGTCGAGGGGACGGTCGAGCGCGCGCCGCAGGTCGTGCTGTCGCAGGAGCAGATCGACCAGGGCTTCGTGCTGCTGTGTAAGTCGCGCCCACGCTCGGCGCTGCGCATCATCACGCACCAGGACACCGAGCTCGGGCTCTGATTCCGAGAAGCCCACGATCTCAACGCCGCGGGGCCGCGTGGTAGCCTCGGAGCGTGGCTCGCCGGGGCGCCGCGCGCGCGAAGGGGCTGTGGGTCGCGGCGCTCGGGCTCGTGGCGCTGGCCTGCTCGGGCAGCGGGGGAGCGGGCTTCCCGTACGCCGGCCCGTCGTGCGCCTCGACGACGGTCAGCAACGCGTGCTGGGGGTGCGTCCAGGCGAGCTGCGGCGAGCTGGCGAGCTGCGTGACCGGCCCGTGCGCGTCGTTCGCAGCCTGCTATTGCCAGTGCACGGCCGGCGACGCGACGTGCCAGGGCAACTGCTTCGCCAACGCGTCGCGCGACTGCCGACAGTGCTGGGGCGCGACCGCGCGCTCCTGCGCGGCGTGCGAGCGTCCGTGCGCCGGCGGGCCGTTCGGTCGTCCCGCGCCCGTCGACGCGGGCTCGGCAGGCCGCTGCGCCTCCGCGACCGCGACCGCCTCGTGCCCCACCGCGGGCGACGTCCCCTGCGACGCCGCGAGCTGCTGCCCCGCGCGCACGCCGTACGGCTGCGCATCGAACCGCACGTGCTACGCGGCCGAGATCGATGCCGTCGCGGCCTGCGGCTCCGCCTGCCTGGTCTGCGCGGCGGCGGGCGTCACCGACGCCGGGAGGGAGTAGCATCCGCGCTCCGCCATGGCCTTCCCTCCTCGTCTCTCGGGCCGCGCGCTCGCCGGGATCGTGCGCCTCTCGCGCACCCGCGCCGGAGCGCGCCTCCTCTACCAGGTGTTCCGGTCGGACCTGCGCATCGACCGCCTCGAGCGCCTGCCCGACGCGCTTCTCGGCCAGATGCCGGTCGACACGCGCCCCGTCGCCGGTCGGCCGCCGCGCGAGCGTCCCGACGCAGGCCTCCCGCTCCCCGCCGCCCCGTGGAGCGGTACCTCGGAGACCCTGGCGCGCGCGTACGCCGAGCGCGCGACCGATCCGCGGGAAGTCGTCGCGCGCGCCCTCGACGCCGCGGGGGCTCTCGCGTCGCGCCGCCCGAGCGTGGGACCGCTGCTCGACGTGTGCGACGAGGAGGCGAGGGCCAGCGCCGCGGCGTCGTCGGAGCGGTGGCGCGCCGGCAAGACGCTCGGACCGCTCGACGGCGTCCCCATCGCCGTGAAGGAGGAGCTCGCGGTGCGCGGTCTACCCGTGCGCGGCGGCACGGACCTCTCCGACCCGTCGGCGGCGCGGCAGGACGCGACGTTCGTCGCGCGCCTGCGCGCCCAGGGCGCGATCGTGCTCGGGTCGACGCCGATGACCGAGTACGGGATGACGCCGCTCGGCTTCAACCCGAAGCGCACGATGCCGCGCAACCCGCACGCGCCCGATCGCATCGCGGGAGGCTCGTCGACCGGCTCGGCCGTCGCGGTGGCGACCGGGCTCGTGCCGCTCGCCCTCGGCGGGGACGGCGGCGGCTCGATCCGCATTCCGTCGTCGCTCTGCGGCGTCTTCGGCATCAAGCCGACGTGGGGGAGGGTGAGCCGCCACGGCGACGTGTTCGACGGGACGGTGGCGCACGTGGGGCCGATCGCGTCGTCGACGCTCGATCTGGCCCGCGTGCTCGAGATCGCGAGCGGGCACGATCCGCACGACACGCAGACGTGGCTCGCGCCGCAGCGCGCCGCCGGGACGTTCGCGGGGGCGCTGTCGCGCGGCGTGAAGGGCCTGCGCATCGGCGTCGTCGAGAGCGAGTGGGCCGATGCGGCGCCCCCCGTGGCGCGGGCCGGGCGCGAGGCCCTGCGCGCGCTCGAGAGGGAGGGCGCCCACCTGGTCGACGTCCGCCTGGAGCTCGCGCGGTGGGCGGCGCCCGCGGGCTACCTGGCCATCGGGCTCGAGAGCCGCGCGTCGCACCGGCGCCTGCTTGAGGAGGGAGCCGCATTCACCCCCGATCTCGCCATCAGCTACGCGGTGCTCGGCGAGATGTCGGGCGCCGAGTACACGCTCGCGCAGCGCGTGCGCGACGGGCTGCGGGCCGAGGTGGCGCGCGCCTTCGGCGAGGTCGATCTGCTCGGCCTGCCGGCGGCCGCCGCGACCGCGACGCGCGTGACCGACGCGGAGTTCGACCGGGGCTTCCTCGACGCGCGCGCGCTCGACGCTCTCTGCCGCTTCATGTTCCTCGGCAACCTCACCGGCCTGCCCGCGCTCTCGGCGCCCGTAGGGCTCGACGAGGGGCGGCTGCCCATCGGCCTGCAGCTCCTAGGCGACGCGTGGGACGAGGCGACCGTGCTGGCCGCGTCGGCGCACCTCGAGCGGATCGGCGTGGCGCGGGCGGAGCGGCCGGGGGTAACGGCGTCGTGAAGTGGAGCGCGGCTCGTCCCACCGCCTTTCTTGCCTAGCCCCGCCCCGCCGCCCCCAGGGCCTTGAGCGCCTGTACGTTCGCGCCCGCGAACGTCAGCGACAGCACGGCCGCCCACCAGTTCTGCAGGACGATCATCGACGCGATCGCGGCGAGCCCCGCTACGACGATCGACACGACGCGCGCGGGCCGCTCGCCCCGCCCGTTCAGCAGGGCGTGCAGCGTATGCAGCATGACGTTGCCGCCGTCGAGCGGGAGCATCGGCAGGAGGTTGAGCACGCCCCAGCCGACGTTCACCCAGAGGATCTGTCCGACGACCGTGCCGACGAGATCGCCCGGGGGCAGCGCTCCGGCGCGCGCGAGGGCGTACGTCGCGCCCCCCACGATCAGGCCGGCCAGCGGCCCGGCGAGGCTGATGGCCACGCGCTGCCATGTGGCCAGGGCGGCGCCTGCGGTCCACGACGTCGTGCCGCCCATGGCGTGCAGATCGATGCGCGGCGCGAGGCCGAAGGCCATCCCGACGCTCGCGTGCCCGAGTTCGTGCAGCAGGACCGACACGAAGACCACAGCGCACCACGACAGAAGCATGGCGAGGCCCCCGCCCGAGGCCCCGAGCAAGAGCGCCAGGAAGAAGAACGACGGGTGGATCTCGACGGGGATCTTGCCCAGACGCAGGACCAGCTTCATCGGGCCAGCTCCAGCCTGTCATGGCGCCGCGGCGGACGCGAGGGGTCCGGATGTGATAGGTGTCAGAGCTTCGCGTGGCCAGCGATCTCGAACGACTCCTCGCCCTCGTACGCCGCGAGCTCGGCGCCCTCGACGCCCGCATCGCCCTGCTCGACGAGGAGCCCGGCGAGGGGCCGAACGTCGTGAGCTGCCCGCTCGCCGACGGGCGCCGCGTCGCCGTCACGTTCGACGCGCCGCCCCCGGACCGCGACGCCAAACAGCGGCGCCTCGAGATGCTCGCGAGCACGTTCGACACCGTCGTCGAGGGCGTCGCCTCCGGGCGCTCGAGCCGACCGCCGGTCACGAGCTCCCTGCACGACGAGCTTCTGGCGGTGGCGACGCGCGCGGCGGCGGTCAACGCGATTGTCATCGACGCCAACTCGCCCGTCGTCTGGGGCGCCGCGCGCCCGCGGGGCGTCGTGGCCAGCCCCCCACTCGCATCGAGCTCTCGCCTCGCCGAGGCGCCCGCCAACGACGAGGGGCAGGGCGAGGCGGCGGTGCTGTCGCGGCGCGCCATCCACCTCGTGCGCGGCTGGCCGGAGCTCTCGGCGCTGCGCAAGGGCAAGCACGCGCGCAAGATCGAGCGGACCGACGAGGTGAGCGTGCTCGCCCACTCGTTCGCCGGCATCTACGTGATCGTCCTCGTGTGGGGCGGCGACCTCGACGAGCTGCGCGCCGAGCGCGCCGTCGCCGAGGCCCTGCCGCGCGTCGAGCGCCTCGTGCTGGCCCTGCCTCCGCTGGATCCCACGCCCTCCGAGGGCGGGGGCGTCGTGGCGATGCGCCGGCCGCGCCGGCGGTGAGGGGGCCCTCAGGCCTCGGCGAGGATCTCCCGCTCGACGCCGGCGTAGTCCACCTCGACGTCCAGGCGCGCGAGCACCGAGTAGAAGCCGAACTGCAGGCGGTTCACGAAGAGCATCTCGGGCGGCATCGTGAAAAACTCGCTTTCGGGCACCTTGCGCGCGAGCGCGGCCATCTCGTGCATGCCGCCGACGAGGCTCGCGGCGTACGCCTTCGTGATGCGGTACGGCGACTCGAAGAGCGGCGCGAAGCACCGCCGCGTGTAGTGCACGGCGAGGTCGGCGAGCGGCCCCGCCTTCGCGTCGACCATCGCGGCGGCGCCGCGGGCGAAGGCCGCCTCGTCGTGCTCGATCGCCGCGCGGTGGTTGACGATCGCCAGATCCCGCCGCGCCGCGAACGACTGGACGCAGCCGTAGTCGAGGAAGGTGACGCGGCCCTCATCGTGGAAGACGTAGTTGCCCGGGTGCGGATCGGCGTTGAGCAGGCCCCCGACGAGCGTCCCCTTGAAGACGAACCGCCAGAGCGTGCGCGCCCACGCCTGCCGTCTCGCCTCGGGCGCGTCGCACGCCTCGTCGAACGACAGGCCGCGCGCCAGCGACGTCGTGAGCACGCGCCGCGCAGACAGCGCGTCGTGGAGATCCGGCACGACGACGCGCGCATCGCCCCGGTGCAGGCGCGCGAAGGTGCGCAGGTTCTCCGCCTCGCGCGTGTAGTCGAGCTCCTCGCGGAAGCGCGCGCGCATCACGTCGAGCATCGCGCCGGCCTCGAAGCGCTTGCCGCCGAGCACGTCGACGAACGAGCCCAGGAGCGACGCGTTGGCCAGATCGCTCTCGACGGCGCGCGCGACGCCGGGGTGCTGGACCTTCACCGCGACCTCGCGTCCGCCCTTCGTGCGCGCGCGGTGCACCTGCCCGATCGACGCGCTGGCGAGCGGCGCGTCGTCCCACTCGGCGAACAGGGTGTCGAGTGGCGCGCCCAGATCGTCCTCGACGACCGCGCGGATGGCGGCGGGCGACGAGCGCGGGGCCTGCGCCCGCAGCGCCTTGAGCGACGTCTCGAACGCGGCCGCCTGCCCCTCGGGCACCAGGCCGTCGACGTAGCTGGCCATCTGCCCGACCTTGGCCGCGAGGCCGCGCAGGTTGCCCATCACCTCGGCGGCGTGCGCCGCGGCGGAGCCTCCGCCGCGATCGGCGATCAGGCTCGCGCCCGTGCGCACGCCCATCGCCGCGAGGCGGGCAAAGCGGCCGAGGCGCGACTCGGGGAGGCGTCGGTCGTCGTCCATCGCGTGCGGTGTCTAGGGTAGGGGGCACGCGCCGACAAGCGGAGCGCTTCGGCGTGGGGGGCGCCTCGTCGTCGCAAGGAAGGACCGCAGGGCAGGGGCGCCGGAGTCCGGCACAATGTGGCTTGACCCCGCCCCGGGGCGGGAGCCTGGCTTCAGCCTGCCCGGCGCCTGGGAGGCGGGCGTGACCCTTGCACCGGGGGGGGGCGGTGGAGCCATGCGCGCCAATCTTTCGACGAGCTTCCGGTGGGTGTTCCTCGCGTTCGTGTCGATCCTGGTCGGTGCCCTGGGCGCAGGCTGCGGGCGCTCCGGGCTAAACGACTACGGCCTCGGCGACGGCGGCTCGCCCGATGGCGAGGTCGACGCGCCGGCGGACGCGCCCGTGGACGTCGTCGACGGCAGCGACACGGGGCTGCCCCTCGAAGGAGGCGCGTGCAACGCGTCGACGTGCCCGGGCGGCTGTTGCGACTCCTCGGGCGAGTGCCGCGCGGGGACGGCCCTCGGCGCGTGCGGCGCGGGCGGTCAGGCGTGCACCGACTGCAAGGCGCTCGGCTACCGGGCGTGCGACGCGCGGCAGCACGTCTGCACGAACCCCCCGCCCACCTGCGGGCCCTCGACCTGCGCGGGCTGCTGCCAGGGCAACGTCTGCTACGCCGGCTACGCCACGCAGGAGTGTGGCTACGGCGGGGTGCAGTGCCTGGACTGCGCACAGTTCGGCGACACGTGCCAGAACCAGACCTGCGTCCCGCCGAGCGTCTGCAACCCGCAGACGTGCTCCTATGGCTGCTGCGAGGGCAACACGTGCGTGGTCGGCACGAGCTCGTACGCGTGCGGCTACGGCGGCGGGCAGTGCCAGGACTGCGCGTCGTTCGGCTACGCGTGCCAGAACCAGGCGTGTAGCCCCCCGACGGGGTGCAGCCCCACCACGTGCCCGTACGGGTGCTGCCAGGGCAACGTCTGCCAGCCCGGGACGACGGGCTCGGCGTGCGGCACTGGCGGCGGCGCGTGTCAGTACTGCCCGTCGCCGGGCACGACGTGCCAGGGCGGGTACTGCCAGCCGTCGTGCGGCCCCAACAACTGCCAGGGCTGCTGCGACGCGAACGCGGTCTGCCAGCCCGGATTCCTCGACACCCAGTGCGGCGGATACGGCGGCGCCTGCGCCGACTGCGCCGCGCTCAGCCCCCCCTCGACGTGCGACGGCGCGCTGTCGCCGCCGGCCTGCACGAGCCAGCAGACGCAGTGTCCCGGGCCCTTCGCGGGGTGCACCGCGCCGCCGACGCCCGCGCCGACGATGCCGCCGGCCTGCGCCCCGGCCGATCTGCAGAATGCCGCGGCGGCATGCGCGGGCGGGGCGTCGACGGCCGCCTGCACCAACTTCTTCAACTTCGAGTACTCGCAGAACTACTCGTGCGGCAGCTGCTTGCAGCAGTTCGACTACGACTTCGTGTTCCAGCAGGGCGTGTTCGCGTGCATCGCGCCCTTCGTGAGCACGACGTGCGACCAGAACACCGCCTGCGCGTACTCGTGCGCGACGCAGAGCTGCGGGCAGTGCCCCGACCCGACGACCTACGATCAGTGCATCCAGAGCGTCCAGAACGGGCAGTGCGCGGTCTACGAGACGCCCGCGACGCAGTGCGAGAAGACGGCGTACGGCAGCGGCGGCGCCTTCTGCGATCCGGCGGGGTACGCCGGCTTCGGCGCCTGGCTGCAAGGCGTGGGGACATACTACTGCGGCGGCGGCCCCGTGGACGCGGGCGCGGGCGGCTGAGGCGCCCGCGGCCCCGCTACCCGAGCACCGTGCGTGCGATGACGAGGCGCTGAATCTCGCTCGTTCCCTCGTAGATCATCGTTACCCGCGCGTCGCGCAGGTGCCGCTCGGCGGCGTACTCGCGCGTGTAGCCGTAGCCGCCGTGGATCTGCACGGCCTCGTTGCACACGCGCACGGCCATCTCGCTCGCAAAGAGCTTGGAGATCGACGCCTCGCGCGCGAACGGCTTGCCGTTCTCCTTGAGCCACGCCGCGCGCATCGACAGGAGCTGGGCCGCCTCAATCTGCGTGTGCATGTCGGCGAGCTTCCACTGGATGGCCTGGTGCTGGGCGATGGGCACGCCGAACGTGTGCCGGTCCTTGGCGTACGCCACGCTCTCGGCGAGCGCCGCCCGCGCGACCCCGATGGCCTGCGAGCTGATGCCGATGCGCCCCCCGTCGAGCGCCATCATCGCGATCTTGAAGCCGCCGTTCTCCTGCCCGAGCAGCGCGCTCTCTGGCACGCGGCACCCGTCGAACTCGAGCGGCACGGTGTCCGAGCCCCGGATGCCCATCTTGTCCTCGGGCCGCCCCACCTTGAGCCCCTTCGCGCCGCCGGGCACGAGGAAGCACGAGATGCCGCGGGCGCCCGTCTCGGGCGGTGACGTGCGCGCCCACACGATGTAGACGCCGGCGTACGTGCCGCCGGTGATCCACTGCTTGGCGCCGTCGATCACCCAGTGGTCTCCGTCGCGGCGCGCCGTCGTGCGCATTCCGCCCGGATCGCTGCCGGCGTCGGGCTCGCTCAGCGCGAAGCTGCCCATCGCGTACTCGCCGCTGGCGAGCCTCGAGCAGTGCTCCTGCCTCTGCGCGTCGGTTCCGAAGCGCGCGATGGCTTCGCCCACCATGTTGGCGACGCTCATCATCACCGCGGTCGACGCGCACGCGCGCGCGATCTCCTGCAGCGCGAGGGCGGCGGCGACGACGCCCGCGCCCGAGCCCCCGAGCTCGTGGGGGACGTTGATGGCCATGAGCCCGAGCTCGGCGAGCCCGCGGAGGATCTCGCGCGGGAAGCACTCCTTCTCGTCGATCTCGGCGGCCTGAGGGGCGATGACGCGCGTCGCGTAGTCGCGCGCCGTCTTCTGGACCAGAACTTGGGTTTCGTTGAGCTCGACGTCCACGCTGCCCTCTCCGTCAGAGACCGAAGGTCACCTTGGCCGGCCAGCTTCCGGGGCTGGGCAGGCCCTTCATCTTCGCGAGCACGCTGGCGAGGCAGTCGGCCTTGTCGGCGGCGTCGCGGCTCGACACCGACACGCCGGCGCCGAGGACCTTGCCGCCCGGGCCCACGTACATCGTGCCCTTGAATGAGCCGTCCGCGCCGCTCTTGCACTTGTCGATCGAGCTTCCCGCGCGTCCGAGCGCTGCGGCGATCTTGTCGGCGTTCCAGTCGGTCGCCGCGCGGCCCTGGGCCGGCAGGTCCATCGTGTAGCGGGCCTCGGCGTCGCCGCCGTCGGGCCTGGGCCACCGCGCGCCCATCACGGCGTCGAGCAGGCACCTCTCGGTGTCGCGATCCCCGAGGTCGCTCTGCTCGAGGTACGCCCACTTCGCGCTGCCGTCCTCGCCGATGCGCAGGAAGAATTTGAGGCTGCCGGCGAGGACTTCGATGCGATCGAGCCCCCGCTTCTGGCAGTCGTCGAACTGAGCGTCGAGCTTGCGGAACGCGCGCGTCACCGCCTCGGGATCCACGGTGCCGAGCTCGGACTTCATCTTGAGCTGCGGCTTGACCTCGTGCGTCTCTTCCCTGGGAGGCTCGGGGGCCCTGGCGGGAGGCTCCTCGCCGCACGCGACGGCCCCGAGCGCGCCGACGAGGCCGAGGAGGGCGGCGCCGCGCGCCGCGAACGCACCGCTCATTTGAGGAGGTTCCCCGCGATGACCATGCGCTGGATCTCGCTCGTCCCCTCGTAGATCTCGGTGATGCGCGCGTCGCGGTAGTGGCGCTCCACGGGGAACTCGGTCGAGTAGCCGTAGCCGCCGTGGACCTGGATGGCCTTGTGCGTGACGCGCGTCGCCATCTCGCTCGCGTAGAGCTTCGCGGCGGCGCTCTCGGGCGTGTGGCGCACGCCGGCGTCCTTCATCTTCGCGGCCCGCCAGGCCAGGAGGCGCGCCGCGTCGACCTGCGTCGCCATGTCGGCCAGCATGAACTGGATGGCCTGGTGCTGCGCGATGGGAACGCCGAAGCTCTTGCGCTCCTTCGCGTACTCGACGCTCTTGTCGAACGCCGCGCGCGCGATGCCGACGGCCTGGCACGCGATGCCGATGCGCCCGCCGTCGAGCGTGGCCATCGCGACCTTGAAGCCGTCGCCGGCGGGGCCCACGACGTGGGCCTCGGGCACCTCGACGTTGTCGAAGAACACGGTGCACGAGTGCGCCGCGTGGATGCCGAGCTTGTGGTCGGGCGCGTTCTGCGTGTAGCCCTTGGCGCCGCGCTCGACGAGGAACGCGGTGTGGCGCACCTTGGGGCCGCTGCGGTCGGTGACGGCGAAGACGAGGATCCAGTCGGCGTGGGGGCCGTTGGTGATCCAGTTCTTCGCGCCGTTGAGCACCCACACGCCGCCGCGCTTCTCGGCGGTGGTGATCATCGTCTGCGCGTCCGAGCCGCTCATCGGTTCGGTGAGGCCGAAGCACCCGAGCTTCTCGCCGCGCGCGACCGGCGCGAGCACCCGCTTCTTCTGATCGTCGGTGCCGAACTTGTAGACCGGATCGCAGAAGAGCGAGTTGTTGACGCTCATGATGACGCCGCAGCTCGCGCAGGCAGCGCTCACTTCTTCCATGGCGAGCGCGTACGACAGGGTGTCCATGCCCGCGCCGCCGTACGCTTCGGGGATCGCCACCCCCATCAGCCCGAGCTCGGCCATCTTGGCGACGATCTCGGTGGGCCATCGCCCGGTCTTGTCGAGCTCCGCGGCCTTGGGGGCCACCTCGCGCGCGGCGAACTCGCGCGCGGTGTCTCGGATCATGCGTTGCTCTTCGGTCAGCTCGAAGTCCATGGCGGCCGCGGAGCCTAGCACCGAGCGCGAGCTTCGCGCAGCCGGTGGTTCGCGCCGCGCGGGGGTGAGATGCTGCGTCGCACCATGGAGCGCCGGTGGCTCGACGCGACCGAACGTGCGGCGCCCTGGCTCGCCGGGCTGGTGCTCGCCGCGCCGATCGTGGCCGTCCGCTACCCGCCCATGGGCGACCTGGCGATGCACGAGGCGCTCGTGGCGATCCTCCGGCACCGGGGCGAGCCGGGCTGGGCGCCGCCGGGTCTCTACGGCGTCGTCGCGCCGCAGGCCAACCAGCTCTTCGCCTGGCTCGCGACCCTCCTGAGCTTCGTCATGCCGACGGACGCGGCGTGCAAGGTGGTGGTCGCCGCCAGCGTCTTCGCGGCGCCGCCGGCCGCCGCGCGCCTGCTGGGCCGGCTCGGCCAGAGGCGGTGGCTGGCGCTGCTCCTGGGGCCCGTAGCGTGCGGCTGGATGTTCCGCTGGGGGCTGGTCGCGAACCTCACCGGCCTCGCGGCCCTGCTCGTCGCGCTCCCGTCGGTCGAGCGCCTCGCGCGCCGTCCTACGGGGGGCGCCGCGGCGGCGTGCGCGCTCTCGGTCGCGGTCGTCTTCTTCGCCCACGAGTCGTCGGCCGTCGCCCTCGCGGTCGTCGCGGGCGTCTTCGCCCTGGTTCGCGGTCGCACTGCGGGCGGCGTCGCGCTGCGCATGGCGCCGGCGCTGCTCGTCCTTGCGCTCGTCCTCGTGCAGTGGAAGGTGAGCGATGCGCTCGTGAGCCCCGGCATGCGCATCGTCGGCACGTACTTCGGGGCCGGCGTCGGCGAGCGCCTCCTCGGCCTGCCCGGCGCGGTGTTCGGGGGCCTGGGAGCCGCGCGCCTCGTCGTCGTCGGAGGCGTGTGGTGCGCGGCGCTGTTCGCGAGCGCCCTTGGCCGACGACCGGCTCCCGCGGCGCCCCTGCGCGTGGCGTGCTGGCGGCACCGCTACGCCCTGCTCGCGGCCACGTTCGTGCTTCTGTTCCTCGTCTTTCCGATGGGGGTCGGGGGCACGACGCTCGTCGCGTACCGCTTCCTGCCGGCCGCGTGCATCGGCCTCGTGGCGGCGTGCGCGGCGCGGGCGCGCTCGTGGCCCGTGGTCGCGCTCTCGGTCGCGGCGCCGCTCGCGATCCTGGGCGCGGAGGCCCGGGACTTCGTCCGGGCCGACGGCAGCTACCGCGCGCTCGATCGGATCATCGCGCTCGTGCCCCGCGACGTCGCCGTCGCCCAGCTCGATCTGACGCCGCGCGGCCCCGGCCACGTGGCCCCCGTGCCCGGCGCCGCGAGCCGAGTGCTGGCCGAGCGCGGGGGCCGGATGCTCTTCGCGATGACCGACATGCCGCCGAACCCGGTCGTCGTGCCGGAGGCGCTGCGGTGGAACGAGCCGGTGCGAAGGCTCGTGGCGACGCCGTACGCCTTCGCGCCGGCGCACGACCTCACGCGCTTCGGCTACCTGCTCGTCCGCGACGAGAGCCCAGCGATGCGCCCGCTCGTCGCGCGGGCGCTCGCGCCGGAGGCCGAGCTCGTGGCGTCCGAGCGGGAGTGGGCGCTCTTCCGGTCGCGCCTCCCGACGGTGCCGCTCACCGCGCCGGACGGGCCGCTGCCCGAGCCTCCGCCCGAGACGCTCGCGGCGCGCGTGCAGCGCCTGCTGCCGGCGGCCCCGCGCTGATCCGTGACGCGCGCGGCACGCCCCTTGCTGCCGCGTAGCGCATCATGGTCGGGAACCTAGCCGCCCTCGCCACCACCGTCGTGATCGCGCTCGTCTCGGGCTGCGAGAGCTCGAGCGGAACGGGGCCTGCCGCAGGCGGTGGGTCGGCAGGTGCATCGGGTGCGCCTTCGGTCGGCGTCGCGGCCAGGCCAGCCTTCGACCGGAGCATGCTCGCCGCGCTCGCGCCGCTCCCCGCTGCCGTGGACACCAGCCCGCCGGCGAGCCCCGACCGCGTGGCCCTCGGCAAGATGCTCTACTTCGAGCCCCGCCTCTCGAAGAACCAGGACATCTCGTGCAACACCTGCCATCGGCTCGACGCGTTCGGGGTCGACGGAGAGCCGACGAGCGGCGGCCACAGGAAGCAGCGTGGCTCGCGCAACTCGCCGACGGTGCTCAACGCGGCGCTGCACTTCCGGCAGTTCTGGGACGGCCGCGCGGCTGACGTCGAGGAGCAGGCCATGGGGCCGATCCAGAACCCCGTCGAGATGGCGTCCGACCAGGCCCGCGTCGTCGCGACGCTGTCGTCGATGCCCGAGTACGCCGACGCGTTCCGGCGCGCCTTCCCCGACGACAAGAGGCCCATCACGCTCAAGAACGTGGGCGTGGCCATCGGCGCGTTCGAGCGCAAGCTGCTGACGCCCTCGCGGCTCGACGCCTTCCTCGCGGGCAACGACGCCGCGCTCACGGCCGACGAGAAGGCCGGCGCCGCGGTCTTCGCGCAGACCGGGTGCCCGACGTGCCACCTGGGCCCGGCCGTCGGCGGCGCGATGTACCAGAAGGCCGGCCTGGTGAAACCATGGCCCAACCAGAAGGACCCGGGCCGCTTCGAGGTCACCCACCAGGAGGCCGACCGGATGCTTTTCAAGGTGCCGAGCCTGCGCAACATCGAGAAGACGGGCCCCTACTTCCACGACGGGTCGACCGCGAGCCTGGACGACGCGGTGCGCACCATGGCGCGGCATCAGCTCGGCAAGGAGCTCACGGGCGACGAGGTGAAGGGCATCGTCGTGTTCCTAAAGGCGCTGACCGCGCCGCCTCCGGCCGAGCTCGTGACGCCTCCCGAGCTCCCCCGCAGCACGGCAAAGACGCCGAAGCCGGATCCGGGTTGATCCGCGCCGGGCGGCCTCCGGAGCTCCGAGGGGCTATGCTGATGGGGTTGCGCCCGGCTCGACGCGCGTAGCCCCGCCCGCATGTCCCGAACGTTCCGGCCGCCTCGCGCGCTCCTGCCCAGGAAGACGGTCCCCTCGCGCGCGCCGGCGCCGTCCACGCGCAGCCCCTCCCGGCGGATCGAGGCGACGTTCGGCTTCGTCGACCTGGCCGGATTCACGGCGCTGACCGAGGAGCACGGCGACTTCGACGCGGCCGACATGGCCACGCGCTTCGCCGAGCTCGCCCACGCCGCCCTGGGCCAGGGAGACCGCCTGATCAAGACGCTCGGCGACGCGGTCCTGGTGACGTCGCCGACGCCCGGCGGCGCGCTCGACCTGACCGAGAGGCTCCTCTCGTCCGCCGTCGCCGAGAGGACGCTGCCCGCGCTGCGGGCCGGCCTTCACCACGGCGCCGCCATCGAGCGCGACGGCGACGTCTTCGGCGCGGCTGTCAACCTCGCCGCGCGCGTCGCCGCCGAGGCCTACGCCGGCGAGGTGATCGTGACCGCGGCCGTCGCCACCGCGGCGCGCGAGCGAGGCCTGCCCGTCGTCGACATCGGCCCCGTCGCGCTCAAGAACGTGAGCGACGCCGCGGTGCTGTCGTCGGTCGGGTTCATGGTCGGAGCGATCGAGTCCGCCATCGACCCGGTCTGCCAGGCCATCGTCGATCGACGGGCCGCCGCCGGGCAGCTCCGCTTCGAGCAGGCTGTCTACTGGTTCTGCTCCCTGACGTGCGCGGCCGCCTTTGCGAGCAACCCGCAGTGGCACGTCGCGCCGAGCCAGCGCGGGCGCTGAGGCGCGGGCCCGTCGAGCCGGTTGTGCGCGCGGGCGGGCAGCAGGCGGTAGCCCCGGCGCCCGCCGCTAGTACGTGCCCAGCCCCTCGACGCACGCGTACAGGCCGGCCGCGCACCCGCTGGCCACGCACCGCGCGACGGAGTCTTGCCCGTCCGCGGTGAGCCCGGAGAGCAGCGCGACGCAGTCGGCCTGCGAGCTCTTGCAGGGCGCGGCCGCGATCTGACAGAGCGGCCCGACGGTCTCCGGGTCCGGACACGCCTCCGAGAGAGCGACGTGCCCGCACGTGGAGGACTGCAGCGGGTCGCAGAGCTGGGTGCCCGTCAGCCTGTTCATGCACGCCACGGCCGAGGCGGCGACCGTCGGGACGAGCAGCGTCGCGTAGGCATGGCAGCGCAGGGCGGGGAGCGTGGACGCGCTGCAGATCGCGTCCGCCGCCCGCAACGCGCACGCCGGCACGGGCGCGGGCTGGGCGACGCTCAGGCACCCGGCGGGGG
>JAJYCT010000189.1 GCA_021778125.1 Myxococcales bacterium | reverse complement strand
ACGCGAGCGCCTCGGACTCGTCGCGGTCGTCATCCGGAAGGCCGTTCGCGCATGCGCTGACCAGCGCGAGCTCGGAGGCCGCGACCTCGGCCGTCTGCAGGGCGCTCCGGCACGCACGGCCGAGCGCGCGCGCGCGGTCCGAGTCCATGGCGAAGGCGGACGCCTGGCCGTGCAGCAGGGCACGCGCCGCGGCGCCGCGCGCTCGCGCCTCGTCGACGCGCTCGAGCACCATGGCCGCCGCCGCCTCGCCGAACGCCATTCCACGACTCTGCCGGTCGGCCACGCGGAACTCTCCCGGTGCGGCGAGCCTCCCCGCCCGGGCGGCAGACACCAGGAGCTCGTGGCACGGGGCGAAGGCGCCGACGACCACGCAGGCACGCGCGCGCCCCTCTGCCACCAGTCGCGCGCCGAGGCCGAGCGCGTTGACGCCCGACGCCGCACCGTCGCCCACGGTCGTCGAGAACGCCCGGGCCCCGAACGCGAGCGCGATCATCGCTCCGGGCGCGCTCGCGAGGGCGAGCGGCATGAGGGCCGGGTTGGTTCGCTGAAGCCCGAGCGTCACCAGCCCCCGATCGTACTCGATGAGCGTGTCGAGGTGACCGAACGTCGTGGCCGTCACGACGCCCAGGTCCTCGGCCGGGACCCCCCCGCCGTCGAGCCCCGCGTCGACGAGCGCGAGCTTCGTGGCGGCAATGCCCAGCCGCGTGGTCCTGTTGTAGAGGCGCAGGCCCCGCACGGTGGCGTAGCGGGTGGCGTCGAAATCCGCGATCTGCGACGAGGCCACGCCCGGCAGGTCCGGCGTCTCGCCGACGGTCCGGCGGCCCGCGAGCAGCCCCTCTTCGAGCGCGCCAAGGGAATCCCCCAGCGGGCTGAGGACCGACGCGCCGGTGACGCAGACGGCCGCTGGCTTCACGACACCCTCTTGAGCACGACGCACACGTTGAACCCGCCGAAGCCGGCCGCCATGCTGAGGACGGTATCCACGGGCATCGCCCGACCTTGGCCGGGCACCGCGTCCAGATCGCACTCCGGGTCCGGCTCGTCGAGGCCCGCCGTGGGAGGGACGGCCTGGTGCTGGATGGCCAGCGCACACGCGACGGCCTCGATGGCGCTGGCGGCGCCGTTCGCGTGACCGATCATCGACTTGATCGAGCTCACGGGCACGCGCCGGGCGCGCTCGCCGAAGACGGCGCGCATCGCGCGGCTCTCGCCCAGGTCGTTGTACGGAGTCCCCGTGCCGTGGGCGCTCACGTAGTCGACCCGGCCTGCGGACGTGGCCGTGGTCTCGAGCGCGTGCGCCATGGCGCGAGCGAACCCCGTGCCGTTCGGATCCGGGGCGGTGATGTGGTAGGCGTCGTTGCTCGCGCCGTACCCGGCCAGCTCCGCGTAGACGCGGGCCCCACGCGCGCGCGCGCGCTCCAGGTCCTCGAGCACCAAGAGCGCCGCGCCCTCCCCGAAGGAAACGCCGTCACGGCGTCGATCGAACGGCCGGCACACGCTCTTGGAGAGCGCCCCCATCCGGTGAAAGCCACAGTAGATGGACCGAGTGAGGACGTCGGCGCCCCCGGCGACCATCGCGTCAGCGGCCCCCGACGCGATGAGATCGAAGGCCCACGCGAGCGCCGCGTTGCCGGAGGCGCACGCGGACGCGTTGAGCATGACTGGCCCGCCGAGGCCGTGCGCACGCGCGACGAGCGCCGCCAGGCGGTGGTTGTCGCTGCGTCCGAGGAACGAAGCCTCGATGCCCAGATCGCCCTCTCGTGCGCAGCGCTCGTTCAGGTCACCGACCTGCCGCTCTTCACCCAGCGTCGTGCCGAGCACGACGCCGGCACGCTCGGCCAGGGCAGGGTCGAGCGCTGCGTCCGCCACGGCGCGCCGCGCCGCCGCGAGCGTGAGCTGCAGGCAGCGGTCCCGGTGCGGCGACGGCTCGAGCGCCGCAGGGAGGTCGTCCCCGGGAGGGAGATCCACCTCGGCCCCCATCAGGTCCGGAAGGTCGGGGTAGGAGAAGTGACGCAGCGGCCGGATGTGCCGCTCTCCGCGCATGAGCGAGCCCCAGAACCCGGAAAGCTCCGTTCCCGCGGCGCTGACGACCCCACACCCCGTGACCGCAACGCGCCTCCGCACGACGCGCTCCTCAGCGCGTGACGAGCGACTTCACCAGGCTCGCTATGCCGCTCAGGGTTCTCATCTCCGTGAAGCGGTTGTCGGGGATGCGGATGTTGAACGTGCGTTCGACCTCAAACACAAGCTCGACAGCCCTGTGCGAGTCGACGTCGAGCTCCTCCTTGAGGTCGGCGTCGGCCGCGAAATCGGTCTTCGTCTCCGCGATCTTCGCGATGATCTGCCGCAGCGTGTCTTCCATGAGGCCTCCCCGGGCGTGCCCCTACGTTGAGGTCTTTTGAAGCACCAGCCTGGCGATGGTGTCAACGGTGGCGAAGGTGCTCGGGTTGACGTCTGCAGGGTCCAGCTGAACCTTGAACGTCTCCTCGAGGAACCCGATCAGCGACAGCGTCGCGAAGGAGTCGAGGATCCCGGACTCGAGCAGGTCGGTCCGGTCGTCGAACCCCCGGGCGTCGCCGCTGAGCCACGAGTCGACGATGAACTGGCGGACGACCGATCTCACGTGCTCTTCCACGGGGCTCCTCTCCTCAGGGTCCACGTCGCGCCGCCTCCAGAACGGAAGAGTCACCGGCGAGCAGCGCCTCCCGCGTCCGCACACGATCGGCCTTCCCGTTGGACGTCCGCGGCAGCCCGGCGACCAGTTGCACGCGCCCCGGCACCATGTACTTCGGCAGGCGCCCCGCGCAGTGCTGCTTCAGGTCGAGGACCGACAGGTCCGCATCGGCCGGGACGACGACGGCGACGAGCTGCTGCTCGAGCGCGACCACGATGGCCTCCTGAACGCGCGGGTGCGCGTTGAGCGCGGCTTCGACTTCCCCGAGCTCGACACGGAATCCGTGGATCTTGACCATGTGGTCGCGCCGCCCGTGGTAAATGAACTCGCCGTCGGGCCGGCGCGACACGAGGTCTCCGGTCGGGTACGGGTGCCTCGCGGGCGTCCTGCGGCCTGCGTCCCAGTAGCCCAGCATTACCGTCGGGCCCTCGATGAACAGCTCGCCGACCTCTCCGTCCAGCACGGGGCGCCCTTCGGGGTCGAGGACCGTGGCGAGGTCGCCGCAGCTCGGGCCTCCGATCGGGATGGCGCTCGCTTCGGCCCGCGGTATCCCCGGCAGGCTGTGCGCGAGACAGACGTTGGTCTCGGTGGGGCCGAAGAGGTTGTGGAAGCGTGCCTGCGGGATCGCCGCCATCACCGAGCGCAGGTGCTTCATCGGAAATACCTCGCCGGCGAAGAAGACCGACCGAAGCGACGGGGCTCCGCGCTCTGCGAGCCCTCCGGTCTCGAGCATCAGGACCAGCGCCGACGGCACCGAGTACAAGACACGGATGCCCTTGTCGTGGACCCGATCGAGCATGCGGGCGCCCGAGATCACGGTCGCCTCGTCGACGATCACGATCGTCGCACCGCGAGAGAGCGACGCCCAGACGTCGAAGACCGAGAGGTCGAAGTGGAAGGGGGCGACGCTCGCGACGCGATCCTCCTCGCCGAGCGCGATGAGGTCCGCGGCCCAGTCGACGAACGCCGTCGCGTTGCGATGCGACAGCATGACGCCCTTGGGGACCCCGGTGGACCCCGACGTGTAGAGGACGTACGCGAGGTCGTCCGGCGAATCGCCCGGTGGCTCTACGGGCGCGGCGCTCTGCGCCAGCACGTCGGCCCACGGATGCGCGCGCGCCGGGCCGGGAACGTCGACGTCACCCTCGCCGCTCAGGAAGAAGTGCTCGACCGGCGCGCACACGCCCGCCGCGATCCAGCGGGCGAGGAGCGTCGGGGAGATGACCACGTGCCGGAGGTGGCAGTCCTCGGCGACCAGGCGCATGCGCGCCGGCGGCGAGCCCGGGTCGAGCGGGACGTACACGAGACCCGCGCGCAGCGCGCCCAGCATGGCGGCGATGCCGCGTCCAGCGCGCGGCAGGTGGAGCCCGACGCGATCGCCGGGGCGCGCTCCGGCGGCGAGAAACGCCCGCGCGAAGCGGTTCGCCAGCGTTTCGAGCTCGGCGTAGGTGAGCGTCTCGTCGAGGCCGTCGACGGCAGCGCGCTCCGGAGAACGCCGCGCCCAGGAGGTGACCAGACGGTCGAGCCGCATCAATGGATCCCCAGCATCCGCGCGATGATGGCGCGCTGCATCTCGGAGGTGCCGGAGAAGATCCGGGCCGGGACGGCGTCGCGCAGCAGCGCGTCGACGCCGGTGTCCATGGCAACCCCGGATCCTCCGAAGAGCTGGACCGCGTCGAGCCCGCTCTGCACCGCGGCCTCGGAGATCCACAGCTTGCTCAGCGCCACAGCCTCGTCGCAGCGCTTGCCGGCGCGGTGCAGCTCGCCGGCCCGATACAGCAGCAGCCGGGCGACCTCAAGGCGCATCTTCATGTCGACGATCCGGTTCGACACGGACTGGAAGGCGCCGATGCGGTGGCCGAACTGCGTGCGAGAGCGCGCGTGCGCGACGCATTGCTCGAGGGAACGACCCATTGCGCCGACGTAGTACGCGAAGAGGCACCCGCGCTCCCAGACCATGGACTCGGAGAACAGGGCCGCCCCGGCTCCCTCCGGACCGACGCGCGCGCCTGCCGGGACCCGACACCGATCCAGGTAGATCGTACCCCACGGGGACGTGCGCAGGCCGCTCTTCGCGTGCTCCGCGGTGACGCGCAGGCCCGGGGTGGCCCGTTCGACGAGGAACGCCGAGATGCCGAACATCTTCTTGCCGGGGTTGGTCACGGCGTACACGAGGAAGATGTCGGCCACGGGGGCGTTGGTGATGAAGCACTTGGTTCCGTCGAGCACGTAGCCGTCGCCGTCGCGCACGGCGCTCGTTTTCATCGCGTGGATGTCCGAGCCCGCCTCGGGCTCGGTGGTCCCGTTGGCGCAGATGAGCCTCCCGGCCGCGATGTCGCGCAGGTAGCGCTCGTGCAGGTCGGTGGCGCCGGAGCGCCAGAGCGGCACGGCCGACGCGAACATGTGCGCGCAGAGCGAGAACACCAGGCCCCCGTCGTCGCAGCTCTTTCCGAGCGCCTCGACGACGAGCATGGTGTCGACGGCGTCGAGCCCGCTGCCCCCCCAGGCCTCGGGAAGCGGGAGCCCGGCGAGGCCGAACTGAGCGGCCTCGTCCCACACCTTCCGATCGAACGCGCCGGCGGCCTCGCGTTCTCGAGCTCCCGGCGAGAGCCGCGCTCGCGCGAACTGCACTGTCGCGTCGACCCGCGACTCCTGAGCGTCCGAGAGATCCACGGATCGGAGTGTACCGACGCTGGCCTCAGGAAGGGTAGTCGGCGATTTTGAGAAGCTGTTTTCCCCGGTTCTCGCCACGGAACAGCCTTGCGACCGCGTCCGGCGCGTTCTCCAGGCCCCGCTGGACGTCCACGCGATCGCGCAGCTTGCCCTCGCGGAGCCAGCTTGCCAGCGCGTCGAGCGCCTCGCCGGCGCGGTGCACGTAGTCGAGGACGACGAAGCCCTCCATGCGGCCGCGCTGGATGAGGAGCTGGAGATAGTTGCGAGGGCCGGGGACCTGGGCGTCCTCGTTGTAGGCCGACATGGCGCCGCCGAGGACGATCCTGCCCCCGCGCGCGAGGCGCATGAGGGCCGCGTCGAGGACGCGCCCCCCCACGTTGTCGTAGTAGACGTCGATGCCGCGGGGGCAGGTCTCCCGCAGGCGCGTCACGACGTTCTCGGACTTGTAGTCGATGGCCGTGTCGAAGCCGAGCTCGCCCGTCAGCCAGCCGCACTTCTCGGGACCGCCGGCGATGCCGACCACGCGGCAACCGACGATCCGCGCGATCTGCCCGACGACGGAGCCCGTGGCGCCGGCGGCGCCGGAGACGACGACGGTGTCGCCGGGCCTCGGTCGCCCGATCTCGAGCAGGCCGAAATACGCCGTCATCCCCGTGTAGCCGAGGACGCCCAGCGCTCGTTCCACGCTCACTCCGTCGGGGACAGGGAGCAGAGGGGATGACGGCGTGTCGCGAGCGACGGCGTAGTCCTGCCAACCAAAGAGCCCGTGCACGAGCTGCCCGGGCGCGAAGCGCGCGTCGCGCGACTCGATCACCTGCGCGACGGCGAAGGAGCGCATGACCTCTCCGATCGCGACGGCGGGCAGGTAGGTGTCGCGCGACATCCAGCCACGCTGCGTGGGATCGCACGACAGGCACAGGTTGCGGACCAGGACCTCGCCCTCTCCAGGGGCCGGCACGCCCGACTCGTTCCAGCGGAAGTCCTCGACGCTGATGAGCCCATTTGGGCGGCGGGCAAGCAACCACTGACGGTTCGTTCGCTTCTCCATGGGCGAGCTCGATGACGTCTCCGAAGCCGGGGCGGACGTCAACTCCTCTTCGCCCCGGGGAGGCGGAGCGGGAGGTCCCGCAGGCGCACGTGAGTGGCCGCGAAGACGGCGTTGGCCACCGCCGGGGCGACGGGGGGTACCCCGGGTTCGCCGCAGCCCCCGGGGGGGGCGTCGCTCTCGACGACGTGCACCTCGATCGCGGGCGCCTCGCGCATCTCGAGCAGCTCGAACATGTTGAAGTTGTCCTGCTTCGCGCCCCCGCTCGCGATGGAGATCTGCCCCTTGAGGGCGGCGGAGAGGCCGTACACGATCGCCCCCTCCATCTGCGCTTCGACCTGGTCGACGTTGACGACGGTGCCGCAGTCCACGGCGCACACGACGCGCTCCACGGCGATCTGGCCGTCCGGGCTCACCGTCACCTCGGCGACGTGGGTCACATGGCTGCGGAACGACCCGTGGGTTGCGATCCCGCGGCCGCGCCCGGGGCCCAGCGGGACGCTCCAGCCGCTCTTGGCGGCGGCCACCTCCAGCGTGCGCAGCTGGCGCGCGGCCCCGGGGGCCACCATGAGCCTGCGCCGGTACTCGACCGGGTCGATCTTCGCGAGCGCCGCGAGCTCGTCGACGAAGCTCTCGACCACGAACGCGTTGAGCGAGTGGCCGACCGAGCGCCAGAAGCCCACGGGCACGCCGGACCCGAGCTTGTGCCAGTCCACGAGCGTGTTGGGGATCGCGTAGGGCAGGTCGACGGCGCCCTCGACCCCGGCGCGGTCCAGCCCGTTCTTCATCGTGTCCGGGAAGACGCGTTCGAAGATCGAGTCGCTCACCGCACGGTGCGTCCAGGCCACGGGGAGGCCGTCGCCTCCGAGCGCCGCGCGCACGACGTTGTAGGAGCACGGTCGGTAGAAGTCGTGCTGCATGTCGTCCTCGCGCGACCACACGACCTTGACCGGCGCCTGCATGGCCATCGAGAGCGCGATGGCCTCGGCGACGAAGTCGCTCTCGAAGCGGCGGCCGAACCCGCCACCGAGGAACGTCGTATGCACCTGGATCGACGAGGGAGGGAGGCCGGTCAGCTTCGTGGCCGTCCGGAGGACGGCGTCGGGGGACTGCGTCGGCGCCCACACCTCGCAGGACGACGCCCGCGCCGAGGCCGTGCAGTTCATCGGTTCCATCGTCGCGTGCGCCTGGAAGGGGAGCGTGTAGACGGCCTCGAGCGCGAGCTTCTTCCGGGCCCTTGCGAGCACGGCTGCGGCGTCCCCCTTCTTCTCGGCCACCACGCCCGCGGTCTTCGCGAGCTCGGCGCAGCGCGCGTGCAGGCTCTCGCTCGAGGTCGTGCCGGCGGGGCCCCAGTCGACGTGCAGCGCGCCCGCCGCGCGCCGGGCGTTCCAGTACGTGTCCGCCACCACGGCCACGCCGCTGTCGATGGAGAGCACGCGTCGCACGCCGGGCATCCCCGACGCCTTCGACGCGTCGACCCCCCCGACCCGAGCGCCGAAGCTGGGCGCGCGGACGACGACGGCCACGAGCATGTCCGGGATCTGCACGTCGATGCCGAAGCGGGTCTCGCCTCGCGCTTTCTCGGCGGCGTCGAGGCGGGGCACGCGCGTTCCGATGAGGTGCCAGGCCGAGCTGGGCTTGAGGGGCACGCTCGAGGGGACCGGGAGCTTCGAGGCAGCCACGACGACCGACCCGAAGCTGACGCGCCTCCCCGACGGGGCGTGCGCGATCTGCCCACGCTCTGCGCGGCAGGTGGATGGATCGACCCCCCAGGCCGCCGCGGCGGCGGCCACGAGCATCAGCCGCGCGGTCGCGCCCGCGCGACGCAGGGGCTCCCACGAGCCGACCGTGCTCGTGCTTCCCCCCGTCGCCTGTGATCCGAAGATCGGGTTCTTGTACGCCGGGTCCGCGGGCGCGAACTCGGTGCGGATCGTCGACCACTCGCACTCGAGCTCCTCGGCGATGAGGATGGCCAGCCCGGTCAGGATGCCCTGACCCATCTCTGCCTTGTCGATGACGAGGGTGACCGTCCCGTCGACACCGACGCGGACCCACGCGTTGGGCGCCAAGGCGGGGGACGGGGCGGTGCCGGGGGCCCCCGTGCTCGTCGGAGGTAGCGGGACCGACCCCGGGGCCGCCGCCGGCGGCGGGACTTCGGGGCCGACGTGGCAGCCCACTAGCAGCCCCAGGCCGCCGAGCGCCGAAGCGTGGAGGATCTGCCGCCGCCCGAGCGCGCCGCTCATCGTCCCTTCTCCGCGGCCGCGCGGATGGCGCGGCGGATCCGGCCGTACGTTCCGCACCGGCACAAGTTGCTGTTCATGGCCTGCGCGATCTCCGGGTCGGTGGGCCGGGGGCGCCTCGCCAGGAGCGCCGCCGCGCTCATGATCTGTCCCGGCTGGCAGTAGCCGCACTGCGAGACTGCGTGCTCAACCCACGCCGCGACGAGGGGATGGCCAGAGGCCGCGAGGCCCTCGATGGTCGTCACGGCCTTGCCGATGGCGCTCGACAGGGGGGTGCCACACGACTGCACGGCCACCCCGTCGAGGTGGACCGTGCACGCGCCGCAGAGCCCCATCCCGCAGCCGAACTTCGTGCCCGTCATGCCGAGCGTCTCGCGCAGCACCCACAAGAGGGGCGTGTCAGGCGGGGCGTCGAACGTGCGCGCCGTGCCGTTGACCGTGAGCGTCACCATGCCCGGAGGAGAGCCCCGCGCGGGAGGTCGGTCAAGGCACGGTGTCCTTCCCGACGCCGGCGGAGGGGCGATCGCCCCACCTCCATGGGGCGTACCGCTGGCGTACCCTTCGCGCTATGCCCTCGGCTCATGGACGAGCCGACCTACCAGAAGCTGGCTGACGCCGCGTTCCGCGCGATCGGCGACGCGTTCGAGAGCGTCGACCCCGACGTCGTCGACTGCGAAGCGGCGGGCGACGTGGTGACCCTCACGCTGCGCGGCGGCCGGAAGTGCGTTGTCAACACGCAGCGCCCCGCGCGCCAGATCTGGCTCGCGGCGAACGCGCGCGCCTGGCACTTCTCCTGGGACGCCGAGCGCGGCTCCTGGCTCGACGACAAGGGGCACGGCGACGAGCTCTTCGCGACGATCGCGCGTGTCGTCAAGGAGGGGACGGGCCTCGACGTCCGGGTCGGCTGATGTCTCCCTACGAGGCGGTCGGAGGGGAGGCCGGGGTCCGCTCGATCCTCGACATGCTCTACGCGCGCCTCTTCGAGGATCCCCTCGTAGGCTTTCTGTTCGAGGGGCGCGACCGGGCGCGCATCGTCGAAGCGCAGGTGGCCTTCACCTGCGCGTTTCTGGGGGGGCCCCAGCGCTACGCCGGCAAGGCACTGCCGGAGGCCCACGCGGCCTTGCCGCTGCTGGCGGGCCACTTCGACCGCAGGCACCGACTCCTCGAGATCATCCTCGAGGAGCGCGGCGTGCCGGAGGAGGCCCGCCGCGAGTGGCTCCGGGTCGACGACACGCTTCGCTCGAGCGTGCTCGCCGCGGGGGAGGCAGCCCGGCAGCGGAGCCGGCGAGCCTGACGTCCCTCGGGGTGCAAACTTGCCACGGCAGCGGAGTTGCTGGCGCGCGCCCCGTCCCCGTGTCAGTCGAGCGCCATGAACGTGGACGCGGCGGAGCTTCTGGACCCGGAGTTGCTCAAGGATGCGGAGAGCACGGCGCAGCACCCGGCGATCGTGACCCCGCCCGACGAGGCCCAGACCATGACACGCTTGCCCGCGAGTGTGCCGCCCCCGCTGCCCGCGGCGGGCGCCCTCGCCACTCAGCCCCTCTTGCCGCTCGCGTTCCCCCCGCCGCCGCGCGTAGCGCAGGTTGCGCACCCCGGCGTCGCCCCCGCGCTGCCCGTGTCGAGGCCCTCATGGCTTCGCTCCCTGCTCAGCACGACGCAGGCGCCTCCTGTCGAGGGCCCCGCGGCCCCGCCCCTCACGCGCGAGCGCGTCGCGGTCGCGTGCGTCGTCGCGGCCCTGGCCTTCGCGCTGGTCGCCATGATCACCGGGCTCCGGGGCGCTCCCGATGGGTCGGTGGCGCCCCTGGTGGCTGCTGCGACGATCCTCGGGCGCTCCATGCTGGCGCTCGGAGCAGGCGCCTTCAGCTTCGGCCTGCTGCGGATGGCGGAGCGGCTCACGAGCAAGGGCTGAGAGTGCGCCGGCAGTCGGCACGCACGTAGCTCGCCGGACATTCGCGTGCGGCGCCTCAGGCGAGCGAGTACGTCGTCGCCCGCTTCTCTCCGTGCTTGCGGATCTTGCCCGCGCCGCGCAGCTCCCGCAGCGGAGTCGCGAGCAGGTCGGGCGCCACGCCGAGTGCGCCCGCGAGCGCGCGCACGCCGAGCGGTTGTCGGGCCGCGACGAGCGCATCGAGCACGCGCTCTCCGATCTCGGCGCGTCGCGCGGCGGTCTGTCGCGCCGGGCCCGTCCTGGGGGGCCGGCGCTCGGGCGTGCTCGACGTGGGCTCGCGCCTCCGCGGCTCGACCGGACGTGGCAGGGCCGCCGGCCCCGGCAGCGAC
>JAJYCT010000188.1 GCA_021778125.1 Myxococcales bacterium | reverse complement strand
CCCGACCCCGACCCCGACCCCGACCCCGACCCCGACCCCGACTTCGACCTCGACCTCGACCCCGACCCCGACCCCCGCCCCTTCCGCCTTCCCCTTCGGCCCCGCCTCCCCCATCGAGAAGTACGCCTGCCCCGTCGTCCTGCCGGGCGGCCCCTTCCACTCGTTCCTCGCGACCGCCGACGCGCGCGTGGCGTTCGTCGACGGCGACGACTGGCTCGCGCTCGTCAACCGGTCCCCCACGGGCGCGCTGCCGCCGGGCTACGTGCCGGCGGATCTCGTCGACCTCCGCGATCTGCACCCGCGCACCGCGGGCGAGTGCGACGGCGCGCACGCGTGCCTGCGCAAGGAGGCGGCCGTCGCGCTGCGCAAGATGCTCGACACGATGAAGGCCGACGGCCTCGAGGGGCGCGTCGAGTCGGCGTTCCGCGCGTTCCGCACGCAGTGCTGGGTCTTCGACGGGTGGGCGGCCAAGGCGCGCGGCGGCTTCTGCGAGGCGACCGCGCAGAGCGCGCTGCCGGGCCACAGCCAGCACCAGCTCGGGACCACCGTGGACCTGTTCACGGGCGAGTGGGCGATGAGCGGCCCCGTCTTCCGCGACGGGTTCGGGTGTACCCGGGGCGGGCGCTGGCTTGACGACAACGCGTGGCGCTTTGGCTTCGTCATCCCCTACCCCATCGATTCCGACGACCGGAGAGACGGCTCGCGCTGCGCGGTGCGCCCCGACCGCTCGGTGCCGATCGATCCCAAGACGGGCTACAAGCACGAGCCCTGGCACGTGCGCTACGTCGGCGAGAACGCGGCGGCGAGCTACCACGAGGCGTGGACGCGGAGCGGGCCGGGGACGCCGGGCGAGATCACGCTCGAGCAGTGGCTGCGGGCGCGGCGCGGGCTCGCGGGCGACGCGGAGCTGCCGGTGTGCGACGGATGCCAGTGCGGGGCGTGCGCGACGATGGCGGCCGACGGCGACCGGGACCCGTGCGGCGACGCGTCGCTGCGCCTCGCGCCCGACGGGCGCGTCGCCGCGCCGGCCGACGAGCCCCGCCTCCTCGACGCGAGCGCAGCGGCGGCGAAGGACGGCGTCGTGGTGGTCGACGTGCGCGTGAGCGCTCCGGCGCACACCCCGACCCAGACGCCCGTGACGACCGACGCGAGGCCCACGTACGGCGACGGGGCGACGTTCGAGGCGCTCGCGCCCTACGCCGGCACCGCGCCTCACCGCTACGACGACCTGCCCGGGGCCTGGCGCGTCGGGCTCGAGCCGTCTCCGCCGGCGGCGACGCGCTGGCCGTGGCGCGCATCGCTGGCGAAGGCCGAGCTCGAGCGGACCTGGAACCGCGCCAACCTCGTCCTCCCGGCACGGGCCGGGGAGGCGGTGGTCCACGTGCGCGTCGCCCTCCCGGCGGGCGCCACCGGCGTGCGCGTCACGCTCCTGCGCGACAGGGTCGAGCACGCGGTGCGCGAGATCGCTGTGCCCCAGGGCGAATCCTTCGCCCCGCGCTAGGCTCTCACCCCGCGTGAACCTTTCCGCCGAACACGTCTACCTCGCCGTCGGAGCCCTCGTCGTCGTCTACATGCTGCTCAAGCGCAAGGGGGACGTGACGTCCGTCGAAGCGCGCAAGCTGGTCCAGGAGGGCGCGCGCCTCGTCGACGTCCGCTCCCCGGGCGAGTTCGCCTCGGGGCACATCGACGGCGCCCTGAACATCCCGGTCAACGTCATCGGGAACCGCGCGACGGAGATCGGCCCGAAGGACAAGCCGGTCATCCTCTACTGCGCGTCCGGGGCGCGCAGCGCGACGGCCGCGCGCGTGCTCAAGTCGAAGGGCTTCGGCACCGTCCGCAACCTGGGCGCGATGTCGCGCTGGTAGCGGGCGTGCGCCGCGAGCGGGGTCTGAGCCTCATCATCGCCTACAAGCTCGGCAAGGGTGGGCTCTGGCTCGTTTTCGCGGCGACGCTCGCGGTGATGACGCGCCTCGGGCTGGGAGCCTCGCTCGTCGACGTCGCCGCCCACCTGCGCCACCACGCGGGGGCCTGGAGCGTGGAGCTGGCCGATCTGGTGACGCGCGCGGCGTCGGTCCACGCCCTCTGGGCGGTGGTCCTCGCGCTCGTCGGCGACGGGGCCCTGAGCCTGGTGGAGGGCTGGTCGTTGCTGCACGGGCGCTGGTGGGGGCCGTGGCTCGTGGTGATCGCGAGCGGCTCGCTGCTGCCGTTCGAGGTCGTCGCGCTCGCGCGGCACCGCCACCTGGTCCGCCTCGCGGTGCTCGTCATCAACGCAGCGATCGTCGTCTACCTCGCGCTCCAGGCGCTGCGCGCGCACGCGGCGCGGCGCGGCGCCGAGGGGCGCTAGAACGGCACGACGCGCTCGTCGCGGAAGAACTTGCCCGTCGGGCTTCCGGGCGGAAGGAGCGCGAGGAACACCGGCGTGCGCGCGCCTTGCTCGACGGCGCGGGGAGCGCCCGCGCCGCCCATGCGCGTGCGCACCCAGCCCGGATCGGCCGCGTTGACCAGGATGCCGCGCGGATCGGCCTCGAGCTCGCGCGCGAGGACGCGCACGAGCGCGTTCATCCCGATCTTCGACACGCTGTACGCCGACGACGGCCACCCGTGCCGGGCGTGCGCGCCCGCGGCGACGTCGCGCACGAACTCCTGCAGGAGCGCCACGAGCCCCTCCCGGTCGAGCGACGGCGCCTCGAAGCGCGCGCGCAGCTCGTCCGAGACGCCCGCGAGCGTCCCCAGGCCGCTCGAGACCATCACGACGCGCCCGCCCGGTCGCACCAGCGGCAGGAGGCGCGCGGTCACGCGCAGCGCGCCGGTGAAGTTCACGTCTACCGTCGTGCGCGCCACGTCCGCGTCGAAGCCCTGCATCGAGATCCCGGCGTTGTTGACCAGGACGTCGAGCCCGCCGGACGCCGCGAGCCGGTGCGCCAGCGCTTCGATCGTGTCCTCGCGCGTGACGTCGAGGCTCACCCTCTCGATCGCGCCGCTCGACGAGCCGCCCGCGCGGCTGCCGGCCAGCACGTGCAGCCCTCCCGCCGCGAGGTCCCTCGCGATCTGCTCCCCGAGGCCCCGGTTGGCCCCCGTCACCACCGCCACGCGTGCGCTCATCGCCTGGCCTCCTCTCGCATCACCCGGGCAAGGTAGCGCCCCGTGTGGGTGCCCGCCGCCCGCGCGACGGCCTCGGGCGTCCCCTCGGCCACAAGCCGGCCGCCGGCGGCGCCGCCCTCGGGGCCGAGATCCACGATCCAGTCGGCGCACTTGATGACGTCCAGGTTGTGCTCGACGACGACCACGCTGTTGCCCGCGTCGACGAGGCGCTGCAGCACGCCGAGCAGCTTGCGGATGTCCTCGAAGTGCAGGCCCGTCGTCGGCTCGTCGAGCACGTAGATCGTCCGGCCGGTCTCCACCTTGCCAAGCTCGCGCGAGAGCTTCACGCGCTGCGCCTCGCCGCCCGAGAGCGTCGTGGCCGGCTGGCCGATCTTCATGTACCCGAGGCCCACCTCGACGAGCGTGTCGAGCACGCGCGCGAGCTGCGGGAACGCGTCGAACAGGGCGCGGCACTCGTCGACGCTCGACTCGAGCACGTCGTGGACCGAGCGGCCCTTGAACTTCACCTCGAGCGTCTCGGCGTTGTACCGGCGCGACGCGCACGCCTCGCACGGCACCCAGACGTCGGCGAGGAAGTGCATCTCCACCTTCACCCGGCCGCCGCCGCCGCACGCCTCGCAGCGCCCGCCCTTGACGTTGAAGCTGAAGCGCCCGGCGTCCCAGCCGCGCGCGCGCGCGTCGGGGAGCTGCGCGAAGACGGCGCGGACCGCGTCGAACGCCTTGGTGTACGTGCCGGGGTTGGACCGCGGCGTGCGGCCGATGGGCTGCTGGTCGATCGCGATGACCTTGTCGAGGTGCTCCAGGCCGTCGATGCGCTCGTGGACCCCGACCGGATCGGCGGCGTCGTGCAGGCGCCGCGCGAGCGCCGGCAGGAGGATGCCGTGCACGAGCGAGCTCTTGCCCGCGCCGCTCACGCCCGTCACGGCCGTGAACACGCCGAGCGGGATGCGCACGTCGACGCCACGCAGGTTGTGCTCGCGCGCCCCGCGGACGGTGACGTGCCCGGTCGGCCGCCGCCGCGCCGCGGGCACCTCGATGCGCCTGCGGCCCGAGAGGTACTCGCCCGTCAGGCTCCGGCTCCTCGCGAGCGCCCCGGGCGTCCCCTCGAACGTCACCTGGCCGCCCAGGTGCCCGGCGCCCGGGCCGAAGTCGACGACGTGGTCGGCGGCGCGGATGGTCTCCTCGTCGTGCTCGACGACGATCACGCTGTTGCCGAGGTCGCGCAGCCGGCGCAAGGTCGCGATGAGGCGCGCGTTGTCGCGCGCGTGCAGACCGATGCTCGGCTCGTCGAGCACGTACATCACCCCCGACAGCTCGCTGCCGAGCTGGCTCGCGAGGCGGATGCGCTGCGCCTCGCCCCCCGACAGGGACGGACCCGCGCGGTCGAGCGTGAGGTACTCGAGCCCCACGTCGAGCAGAAAGCGAAGGCGCGTCGAGATCTCGCGCAGCGCGCCCTCGGCGATCGTCCTCGCCGCGGGCGGCAGCGCGAGGCGCGCGAAATGGTCGGCCGCGTCGCTCACGGTCATCGACGTCACGTCGGTGACGCCCTTGCCCGCGAGGACGACGGCGACCGACTCGGGCCGCAGGCGCTTGCCGCCGCACGCGTCGCACGGCCGCTCGCGCAGGTACTTGCCGTAGAGCGCGCGCGCCTGCTCGCTCGCCGTCTCCCGGAAGCGGCGCTCGAGCGTGGGGATGACGCCCGAGTAGCGCATCGCCCACGTGCCGTGCGACTCGCTGCCCTCCTTGCCCCACTCGACGGCGATCTTGGCGCCCTCGACGCCGTGCAGGACCTGCTGGCGCTGGCGGGCCGTGAGCTTGCGCCACGGCACGTCGAGGTCGACGCCGAGCGAGCGCGAGACGGCGTCGGCCATGCGCGCGGTCCAGCCCTCGCCGCGCGCCATCGCGCTCGCCCATGGCGCGATGGCCCCCTCGCGGATCGACAGCTTCGGGTCCGGCACGACCAGGTCCGGATCGACCTCGTCGCGCTTGCCCAGGCCCGTGCACGAAGGGCACATGCCGAGCGGCGAGTTGAACGAGAAGCTCTGGGGCGAGAGCTCCGGAAACGCAATCCCGCAGCACGCGCGCGCCTCGCTGTACGCCGCCTCGGACTCGCCGTCGTGCGCGAGGAGCTCCCCCTTGCCCTCGCGCAGGCCGAGCTCCACCGCCTCGGCGATGCGCGCGCGATCGGCGGGGCGGACGACCACGCGGTCGATGACC
Organism: Myxococcales bacterium; assembly: GCA_021778125.1. Lineage (GTDB taxonomy): Bacteria > Myxococcota_A > Polyangia > Polyangiales > Polyangiaceae > Palsa-1150. The sequence continues at coordinate 5,663 of JAJYCT010000188.1, read as the reverse complement.
ACGGCCACGTCGTGCTTGCGCTTCTTGTCGACGCGCGGCGTCTCGTCGAGCGGCTCCACGCGCCCGTCGATGCGCACGCGCGTGAAGCCGCGCGCGCGCAGGTCCTCGAAGACCTCGCGGAACTCGCCCTTGCGGTTCCGGGCGAGCGGGGCGAGGAGCGTCAGCCTGGTGCCCTCGGGGCGCGCGAGGATCTCCTTCGCGATCGCCTGCGGCCCGCGCGCGCTCACTCTCTTGCCGCACGTGGGGCAGCGTTGCTCGCCGACGCGCGCGTAGAGCACGCGCAGGTAGTCGTAGATCTCGGTGATCGTGCCGACGGTCGAGCGCGGGTTGCTCGACGCGCTCTTCTGCTCGATGGCGATCGTGGGCGAGAGGCCGCGCAGGTGTTCGACGCGCGGGCGCTCCATCTGCCCGAGGAACTGCCGCGCGTAGGCGCTCAGCGTCTCGACGTAGCGGCGCTGCCCCTCGGCGTAGAGCGTATCGAACGCGAGCGACGACTTGCCGGAGCCGCTGGGGCCCGTGAAGACGACCAGCGCGTGCTTGGGGATCGCCAGGTGGTCGATCGCGAGGTTGTGCTCGCGCGCGCCCCGGATCTCGACGGCGTCGGGCTCGCGCGCGGGGCGGACGGTCATGCGCTTGCCGGCCATGGAGGGAGGGGAAGGTAGCGCGGAGCGCCCGGCGCGACAGCAGGGGCGAGCCACGCTCGAGGTGGAGGCCCTCGGAGCCTGCCGGTCTCCGTCCGCGCCCGGGTGCGCACGGTGACCCCGCCCCTGACGCCTCGCCGCTCAGGGCCCGATCGTCGACGCCGTCTGCTCGTCCTCGGACGAACGGCGCGGGATCGGGCAGCCGCCCTACATCGACTTCGCTGCCGATTCGGCCCAGCCCTTGAGCAGCGCCGTCTCCTGGTCGGACAAGTTGGCGCCGGGGTGCATCGGGTAGACGTACCACCACGGCGGCATGTCGCCCGACGCGACGACCTTCGCGATGCCCTGCAGCTTCTTGGAACGCTTTTCGGGCGGCACGCCGTCCCACTCCGAGAAGTTCAGGTGCCGGCGGCCCTCCTCGACGTCGCGGTGAACGAGCCACGAGCCGGGCGCGATGTGGTGGTACCACCGCCACACCGTCTCGTTCGAGTGGCAGTCGTAGCAAGAGCGCCGCAGCACGACCTTCACGTCGTCCGGCGTCTTGATGTCGCTGACGACCGGTGGGTTGGTCCGGTCGCAGGTGACCAGCTGCATCGCAAGGAGCACGGCGGGCATGCCGATCCCGATCTTCGAACGGAGCTGCACGGCTCGATCATCTCACGGCAGGGCGCCTGCAACGCCACGGCTCGTCCGAATCCGGAGGCCGCTCGTCCGACAGCCCCGGCGCTCGTCGTCAGACCCAACGCCAAGTCGAGCGCCACCTCGGCCGGCCGTCGCGCGCCGGCCGCAGGCCCTGCGCCGTCGCGCACGACGCGACCGGAGCGCTCGCGCGCAGCAGCAGTGACAGCAGTGAGGAGAGGGGTGACCGCCACCTTACGAGATCACGTCGCGTGCCTCGGCGGCTCGTCCTCGAGGCGTCGCGCGATCCCGTCGGCCCACGCGTCGATGTCGCGCCAGTCGCGGTGGTCGCCGTACGTCCCGCCGAACGCCTTCATGAACAGGTCCCCGAGGCGGCTCCAGTGGCTCGCCTTGATGACGCCCGCGAAGTCGCGGTGATCGCGCAGCGCCACCGTGCGCCGGAAGCCCGCCATCTCCGGCGTGTCCCTGCGCACCCGCTGGACGAAGCGCGACAGCCTCGGGCCGAAGAAGCTGCTCGTCTCGCCGACCGAGCTGACGCTGAAGAGCCAGACGGGGCGGCCCGCGAGGCCCGAGGCGTGGCTCCGCAGGAAGGCGGAGGCTTGCGGGAGCCAGGCCCGGTTGTGGATCGCGCTGCCGAGCACGAGCGCGTCGTAGCTGTCGACGCCGTCGGAGTCGGCGATCGCGCGGACGTCGGCGTGCAGCCCTGCCTGGGTCAGCCGTTCGGCGATCGCCTGGGCAATCCCCCTCGTGGACCCGTGCGCGCTGGCGTACGCCACGAGGACGGTCTTGTCGCCGCTCATGCGCGCATCGAGGGCAAGGAACGGGCCGCCCGGAGGCGGGCCTCGGCCCGCCTGGGGTGCGGGGCCGCTACAGCCCCTTCACCGCCGCCAGGATCTCCTCGTTCGGCGCCAGGTCGCCCGCCTCGCTGTCGCGGTGCACGTACCCGAGGCGGCCGCCGCGCTCGACGACGAGCACGCCGCCCTGCTGCCAGGGATCGCCGCGGGTGGCCGTCTGGTGGAAGCCCTTCTTGTGGGCGCGCGCCGCGTGCGCGAGGCCGCTCAGGGTCAACGTCGCGAAGACCCCACGCTTGAAGCCCGCGAGCGCGTAGGAGCGGCGCGAGGGATCGGTGTAGAGGGGCGTCGTCAGCCCGATCTCCTCGGCGAACGCGCGCGCCATCTCGGGCGAGCCATTGCCGATGACCGACAGCTCGGCGCCGGCCTGGTGAATCGCGGGGAGGATGTCGCGCACCTGCGCGACTTGCTCTCGGCAGAACAGTCACCCGAAGTGACGCACGAAGGCGAGCACCGCGGGGCGGTCGCGCCAGAGCGACTCCAGCGCGACAGCCTTGCCGTCGCGATCGAGGATCGTCGCGGCGCCCAGCTCCTTGGTGACCTGCGTCATGACGCCACTACAGCAGAGGCCCCGGGGCGACTCAAGGGCAAGCGTCCAGGCGCGCGACGGAGGCGCTCAGTCCGTCCACCCCGCATCTTGCGGCGCCCCCGCGTCGACGCACGCGCCGTACAAGCACTCCCAGTTGCCGCTCGAGCCGCAGTCGCACTGCGTGATCCCGCACCCCGCGTCGTCCGCGTACATGCACGGCATGCCCGTCCCGTAGCAGGCAGTGCCCGGCACCGGCATGTCGACCGGACACGCCTGGACGGGGCACGCCGTGCCGGCGCACGCCCAGTTGCCGCTTCCGTCGCACCAGCAGTCGATCGACGAGCACCCGCTGCCGTAGGAGCACTGCTCGCCGGACGTGCACGAGCCCTGGCCGGGCTGCACCGGGCAGGTGCTCGTCGTGCCGCTGCTGCTGCCGCTGCTCGAGGCGCCGCTGCTGCTTCCCCCGCTGCTCGCCCCGCCGCTGCTGCTTCCGCCGCTGCTCGCCCCGCCGCTGCTGCTTCCGCCGCCTCCCGAGCCACCGCTGCCGCTACCGCCGGAGCCACTCCCGGAGCTGCCGCCGCCGCTCGTGCCTCCCCCGTCGACCTTGCCGCCGCACGCGGGCGCGGCGAGCGAGAGTGACCACAGCAGACCGAGCGTGAAGAGCGGGGCGGGGCGGCGGAGGCAGGGGCGCATGCACGAGCCCGATGCGACGGCCGTGCCGCCCGTGGTTCCGGGCACTTGAACGCAAGACCGTGGGCCAGAGTGCGCCACGCGCGCTGCGCCCGTCAGGTGCTCTGGGTCGTCACGATGCCGGTCGCGCGCAGCGCGCGGAGCGCGGCGGCGTGCGCCATCACCGCGTCGGGGCTTCGCTGGAAGACCACGACGGTGCGGGCCGCGAAGGCCGATCCCGGCGCGAGTAGCTCGTCGAGCTTCGCCACGTGCTCGCGCACGGCGTCGTCGTCGCCCGCGGCGCCCGCGTGCTCGAGCTCCGCGATGAGCCCCGAGAGCGGCCGGAGCCACGCGAACGTCGCGTGCTGCGTGAGCAGCGCGAGCAGATCGCCCGGACCGCCGACGGGCCCCTCGATGCGCTCGTAGTCCTGCCGGGTGTCGTCGAGCAGCGCGCGGTGCAGGTCGAGCAGCGTGGAGGTGAGCGAGTCGATCGGGTCGCGCGAGGGGGTGCGGGGCATACGAAGGCGAGAAAATGCGCGCGCGCGTGCGCTTGTCAACGCGGGCGCTCAGGCGGCGATCATCGCGCGGTAGGGCGCGGGCGGGGGCGCGCACGGTGCCCCACATGCAACCTCAGAAGATCGGTCAGCCGCCACGCGCGGAGCGCGGGACGTCGCGTTGACAGCCACGTCGCGACCCCTCCGCGACCGGACGCGGCCCGGTCGCGAGGGTCCACGAGCCGCCCGCGTTGCGCCGTCGCCGTAGCTGCGAGAATCGCAGGGCAAACTCCCGTCGCCCGCCAGGCGGCACGCGGTTTGCGCAAGGAGCGAGACAGGCCACGCGAACCAAGCAATCACCTGGTCCGCGGCCGATCCAGCGAGGAGCTCCCCCGTGCCGCGAACCGCCCGATCCCTGGTCGTCCTGCTCGCCCTGCTGCTCTGGGCCCCCCGGGCCTGGGCGTCCACGACGGCCGACATCGCCAACCTCGCGACGGCGAACCTCGGCATGGGCGCCTGCTCGACCAACACGCTCGGCGGCACGGCGTTCGAGAGCAGCTGCACGGGCAACGGCGGGCAGCCCGAGTACTGGTGCGCCGACTTCGCGCAGTGGGTGTGGGCGAACACGGGCGTGCAGCACACCGGCCAGCTCGACGCGGCCGCCGGCAGCTTCTACTGCTACGGGCAGAAGAACGGCACGCTGCACAGCACGCCGTCGGTGGGCGACGCGGTGGTCTTCAACTACCAGGGCAGCTGCGTCGCCGATCACGTCGCGATCGTCACGCAAGTCCACTCCGACGGGACGATCGAGAGCGCCAGCGGCGACTGGAACGGGCAGTCGGGCAGCGAGGCGACGTTCGCGAGCACGTCGTCGGTCGTGCTCAACGCGCCGGCGTACGACGGCACCGTGGGCGGGACGCCGGGCGTCATCGGCATGACGATCAGCGGGTACATCTCGCCGGTCGGCGTGTCAGCGACTCCGCCCGACGCGCCGCCGCAGGGCTGGCTCGACAGCGTCGACTGCACGCAGATCAAGGGCTGGACGTACGATCCCGACACCGCGGGCCAGGGGATCTTCGCCGATCTGTACTTCGACGGGCCCGCGGGCTCGGGCGCGCGGGGCCTGCGCGTGACCGCCGACGTGCCCCGCCCCGATCTGTGCACGGCGATCGGGAGCTGCAACCACGGCTACGTGGTGCCGACGCCCGTGGGCCTGATGGATGGCGCCGCGCACCAGGTCTACGTCTACGGGATCGACTCGTCGGGCAACGGGAGCAACCCCCAGCTCCAGGGAGCGCCGAAGTCGTTCACGTGCGCGCCGCCGGCGCTGCCCTTCTCCCCGGCCCTCAAGCGGCACGTCACCGATCCGACGGTGTTCTCGGCGTGGAAGTTCTCGTACCTCACCGGCGTGGCGCACGTGGGCGATCCGGTGCTCACGCCGCTCGCGGCGGGTGACGACCTTCCGGCGGCCCCGAAGCTCGTCCAGGCCGACGACGGCACGCCCGAGGTGTGGCTCGTGGACGGCAGCGTGCGCCGCCACGTGCAAGATCCGGCGTCGATGAGCGCGTGGCAGCTCGACGCGAGCGCGGTCGTCAAGACGCCCGCCGCGCAGGTCTACGCCTACCCCAAGGGGCCCGACTGGCCCGAGGCGCCCTTCCTGGCGCAGGGCTCGGGGCCGGCGGTGTACTTCATCGACGTCGCGCCCCCGACGGCGAGCGGGTCGAGCGCCGATGGCGGCGCACCCATCGGGGTCATCGTCGGCGGCGGCGACGGAGGCGCCGCGGCGACCGGGGACGCGGGCTCCGCGACCGTCACGAGCGCCGCACCGGGCAGCGCGCCC
>JAJYCT010000187.1 GCA_021778125.1 Myxococcales bacterium | reverse complement strand
GCGGGTGACACGCGGCCCTCGATCGGCGTGCTGCTGCGCCTCATCGTCGAACCGCTGCGCGACCTGGCCTCCGAGCAGGATGGAGTCTCGAGGGAGGCCGAAGGCCGGCCATGAGGGCGCGGGGTTGCCCGTGCGGCAGCGGCAAGAAGTGGAAGAAGTGCTGCGGCGGCGTTTCGACCGTGCAGTGAGCGGAGCCCGCCCGTCGTCGACGGGAACAGGTACTCGGACTCGGCCATCGCCCTCTCGAGCGCGGCGACGTGCTCGCGGAGCGCGTCGAGAACGACCGGAGGCAGCGGGATCTCGAGGTCGCGGTTGTTCTTCGTGCGGTCCATGATCTCGCGGCCGAGCGAGTGAGATCGTCGGAGGAGGAGCGCGCCGTCGTTCCACAGGATGTCAGGTCGGGGCCCCGAGCGGCGGAGCGGGCGCAGCGTCGAGGGGCGCGCGCCGATCGCGAAGCCGAGGAGCGCGAACGCGTAGTGCTGCGGGTAGAGTTCCTTCATCCGCGCGACGAACGTCGCCGACTGAGGCGTCGTCAAAGCGTAGCGAGCGGCGAGCCAGGTCGGCATGAACGGCGGGAACTCGGAGAACTCATCGGTGTTCATGCCCTGGTAAACGGCCCGGAATCGGACCGCCCGTCGCGTGCCGCGCTTGCCGTGCGGCGGCATTGGTCTCGGCTGGTCGACATGTTCGCCTCAGCGGGGCCGCCAGGGGTTTGCACGATGGCCATGACCGCCGTATTTTACGGGTGATGGCCCAGGAGCCCGAGCGTTTCGATCCGAAGGAGCGTGCCCGCGAGAAACAGCGTTCTCGCGATGAGGACGACCGCGCGCTCGCGTCCGATGAGAAGAGCCCCGAGGAGCTCCAGCGCGAGAACGGCCATTTCTCGTTCCCGAACGCGCGCGTCAGCCTGCGCGGTTCCAAGCCGCTCGAGTGACGGATCTCTCGTACGTCGACGTCCGGCCGGTCCTCGCGAAGATCGCAGACCTCGAGCGCGAGCTCGTCCTCGTCGGTGGCCAGGCGGTGAACTTCTGGGCGTCGTTCTACCAAGGCCGCGTGCCGGCGCTCGCGCGCGAGGCCCCATTCACGAGCAAGGACATCGACTTCTGCGGCGATCAGCGATCCGTGCGCGTCTGCGCCGAGCGCCTCGGCGGAACGCCGCGCGTCGCCACGTTCGACGACGCGACGGCGAGCTCGCGGCGGCGATCTCGATCGCGACAGGCGCGCGCGCATCGTCGTTGACGCCGACGCGCGTCGCTGCGAGAAGATCGTCGGCGAGCTCACGCGCTCGCGGCGCGCTCGATCCCTCCCATCCGCGATCCCACCACCACCGCGCCGAAATGAATCGACGCGGGGTTACTGGCGGGGGGACCTGCCTAGGATTTTGGAGCGGGAGAAGGGATTTGAACCCTCGACGTCCACCTTGGCAACTTCGTGCTCCCCCCGGGGCGGAGCCGAAAATCCGGCCAAGTTCTGCTCTTCAAATGGGCTCACACCGCGATTTCACAACCCTCTGCTTGACGCGACGCTATCACGGGTCCTGGGCCCGTGTGCAGTGGGATCGTAAGCGGGCGTTCAGCAGCGCGCGCCCCAGTTCGAGTCCTTCTGCGGGAGGATCGAGTTCCCCCCGGCGGGGCCGACGGTCATTGCCCGCACCGAGGCTGCCGGCATGTTCGTCCCCCGCCTCCGCGCAAGGCGCCCGGGGAAGCCTGCCGAGGTGACGTTCTCGGGTGGAGCGACAAGGGTCACCAATACTGGACCCCGAACTTCTCGTTCAGCGCGTCGAGCTCGCGGTGGCACTTCACGTGGTCGAGCCAGAGGTGCTCGAGTCGGCGGAACTCGGGCGTGTGAAGCGCTCGCAGGTGAATGTGCAGGTATTCGTGCCAGAGAAGGAATCGCAACGCTTCGGCGGAGAAATCCGGCGAGTTCAGAAGGACGTTGATCCTGATGCGGTCGCCAAGAGTCCCTGCGAAGTTGGCCATTCCGAACCACCCCTTGATGATGCGATGGGTCCAGACGAGCGCACCGTCGTAGCGCAGCGTCTGTCCGATCAGCCGACCTCCCGCCTCCAATGTCTCGGTCATCAACCTGCCGAGGTCATGAGCCGGACCTGGACGGAGCGGGTTGTTTGGCGGGGGCTCGAAGAGAACGATGCCCTTCGGGGGAGGCGCGGCGTCCGCGTGCTCGATCTCACGCAGGGCGTCGTCGAAGGCACGCCGAAAGTCGAGCGGCGACGGGTAGATCACCCGGGCGAGGGGGGTGTGGTGCGCAGCGAGCATGTCCTTCACCTCGCTCGCTCGCATGTCCTTTTCGTGCGCCTGTTGCGCGAGCGTGCGTGGGTCGCACGCATCTCGCCCCTCGAGTGGGATGAACACGGGCCGCGCTCCGCCGCGCCTGGCGTTCTCCAGGATGGTCGCCACGTCATACAGAGCCGGCTTCGGCGGAGCCGCATCTCCGAAGAAGTCTGCTTCCAGTGCCTCGGGCGTGCTCGCCGCCGCCGGCGAACCTGCCGAAACCTCGCTCAGGAGCGCCTCCCAGCACGTGCGCTGGTGCTCGTACACGTGGATCACGTTGCGAACCGCAACCCCGTCGGTCTCTTGCTCGATGACGTACATGCCGTGGGGCACGGCCTCAAACACGTCCGCGTCCGCGTCCGGGATGGAGCTCCGGATGGCGCGTGAGACGGTGACGATGTCGTCCCAGGAGATTGCTGGCAGCTCCTGTGGCTGCCTCCCAGGAGCCTCCGGCTCGGGCTTCGCCGGCCCCTCCGCCGAAGCCTCATCTCCCGCGAGCAGGTCCATCGGCGACAGGTAGTCGCTGTACTGATTCCAGTGGTCCTCGAAGGAGACGATGAACGCCTCCTTGTTACCGCCCGCCTTGGGGCCCCGCAATGCACGACCGATCATCTGTCGCAGAAGCACTTCGCTCGACGTCGGGCGAGCGAGGAAGACCGTGCGCGTCATGGGGAGGTCGACTCCCTCCGTCAGCATCTCGACGTTGACGAGAACATCGAGTCCGCTCTTCGGGTCCCGGAACCGGTCGATGACTTCGCGAGCGTCGACGCGGTCGCCCTCTCTCTGATCCGGTCGCCAGCTGGCAACGTACTCGGCCGACACGCCTGCCGCCCGCAAGGCCTCCGTCAGCTCTGCAGCGCCACGAACGTCGGTCGTGAAGACCAGCGTCTTGCCGTACCTGTCGCTGTTGCTGGCGTAGTGCCTCGCGATGAGAGCATTTCGCGGCGCGCTTCGGCCCAGTCGCGCGAGCATTTCTGCTGACGGCTCGTGAAAGTCGACGAGGTGCTTGAAGTCCGCCGGCGTCATCTGCTGCTCGCCGCTGACCTCCGTCTTGACGTTGACCGGGATCGGTCGCGCGAGCAGTTCACGTGCGATCAGCTCCGACGCCGCGACCTGGTAGAGAGTCCTTTTGCCGAAGAGCCTTGCGAGCTCGGGCCGCTCTCGCTCGGCCGTTCGCGTCGGCGTGGCGGTCAAGCCGAGCAACCGATGGGATCCCGCGGCCTCAAGCGCGTGGATGGCGTCGCGGTAGCTCTTGGCGGGCGCGTGGTGGGCTTCGTCGATGACGACGAAGAGCCTCTTGTCCTCGAGCAGGCGCTTCGCTTCCGCGCCTGCTCGAGCGAGGCTGTGCACCGAGCAGCAGACGATGTCGTCCGCCGGGTCGATCTGGTGAAAGCGGCAATGGCGCGTGGACACGAGGCGGACGCGAAGCGAGGCTCGCTTCGCCGCGAGCCCACTCTGGCGGTAGAAGGTGCGCGCGGCCTGGCGCAACAGCTCCTCCCGATGCGCGAGCCACAAGACTCGCCCCCCGTCGTTCACCCAGTTCCGAAGGAGCCAGTTCACAGCCGTCTCGGTCTTGCCCGAGCCTGTGGGCATCACGAGCACGCCCTTGAACACGCCGCTCCCCTTGGCCTCTGCCAGATGTCCGTCGAGCTCCCTCCACGCGGCCTCTTGATGAGGATATGGGCTCCGCGCCAGGATGGTCTGCTTGGACGGCGTCACCGAGCCGAAGCGCGGGACGAAGTTCTCGTCCAGGGTGTCGCCCTCCTCCATCCGATCCTGATCGCCGAAACTGACCAGGCGCTGAAACAGGAGGTCTCGTAGGCCTGACGAGTTCCGGCATTCCGTGACGTACTTTGCGAAACCCTTCGGATCCGTCGGCATCGGCCCCATCCCGCCGATGTGCCGGTCGAACAGCTCCCGAACGATGCTCTCCCCGATGCCACCGTGCTTGGGGAGCCAGACTTGCGCGAGCACGTCCTTGGCAGCACGAACGAAGTCGTCGTCCGGCCGCTTCACGTGGCTGGCGAGGTAGTCGCGCGCACCGTCGTCGTTGCCGCCGTAGCCGATCGTTCTGGCCAGGGCGGTGCAGGTGTCGCTGTCAAACGGGGTCCAGGAGAAACGGTAAGCGGGCAAGGGGCGGACCTTTCGGCGGCGATGTCTGAGGGGAGCGTATCGACTTCTGGGGCGACGAGGGGGCGACGGAGTGCGCGAACTCGGACTCGATCCTTGCGGTCGCCGCCGCGGCCGCCCGAGTCGATCGACGACGACGGTCTCGGCGAGGAGCTGGCCCGCTACGGGACGCCGGCACAGAACTCGAGGGTCTACCTATCTGCTCTGCTCCTCGCAGAGCGGGAGCGTAGGTAAGTGCCTGAGGTTACGAAGTTCTTCCTGGTCTGCTTGCGACGACCCTCTGATGACCGTATGTTTCTTTCAGGAAATAAAGGACAGTCGTGAGCGTCGCAGCCCAACCCAAGCTCGAACCGGGTCGCGTCTATCGGACGCGCGATCTCGCCGAGTGGAGCGCCAACGCCCCCCGCCTCGCGAAGCGCCTCGTGCAGGAGGGAGAGCTCGTGCCGCTCGCCCATGGGCTCTTTGCGCACCCGAAGAAGGGCCGCTTCGGTGTCGTTCCTCCCGACGACAGGGAGCTCCTGCGAGCATTCCTCGACGACACGCCCTTCGTGGTCACCGGTCCGGACCGCTGGAACGCGCTCGGCCTCGGCTCGACGGCCGTCTACGCGATGCCGCTCGTCTACAACACGAAGCGCTCCGGGGTCTTCGAGCTGGGGGGCCGGAGGTTCAAGCTTCGCAGGGTCTCGTTCCCGGAGACGCCGCCCGCTGAGTGGTACGTGGTCGATCTCCTCGAGCATGCCGACCAGGCCGGCGCCGCGCGCTCGGAGCTCGTGAAGGCGCTCGCGCTCGCCGTTTCGGCCAACCGGTTCGATCGCACCAAGCTGCGCGCGATGGGCGCTCGCTACGCGACGAGGACGACAAGGGCCGTCCTCGAGTCGGCCCTGGCCTAGCCGACATGCCCTTCGCTCACGAGGACCCGGACTTCGACGACCTCTTGCGCATCGTGGCCGAGCGCCGCGGGCTGGCGCTCGGCCTCGTGGAGAAGGACTACTGGGTCACCCACACCCTGTGGGCGCTACACGCGCAGGGCTTCGACGTCTGGTTCAAGGGAGGGACATCGCTCTCGAAGGGCTTCGCCTTGATCGAGCGTTTCTCCGAGGACCTCGACCTGAAGATCGAGCCGGGCCGAGTCGCCGCGCTGCCCCAAGTCGCGAACTGGAAGAGCGACGGCCGGAACGCGACGAGCGCGCGCCGCGAGTACTTCGAGAGGCTGCGGGACATCCTCGACGTGCCGAATGCGACCATCACGCTGGACCCCCCCGGGGACGACGCCACGTGGAGAGCTGCGAACCTCCGCGTGGTCTACCCGGGCCGACACCTGGACGACCTCCAGGGCGTGCTCAGGCCCTTTGTTCTCCTGGAGGTCGGGTCCGCACGGGTAACCCCTGCCGTTGAGCGCTCCCTGTCCTCGTTCGTGCACCAGCACCTCGCGGATGCCGGCCAGCTCGCGGACTACGCGGAGAACCTTCCAACGGCGGTGCTGTGCGTGCACCCCTTGGTGACGCTGGTGGAGAAGCTCGACGCACTCCATCGCCGAGTCGGCAGCGCGCAGGTTGAACCCGCGGGCTTCGTTCGCCATTTCGAGGATGCCGCTCGAGTGATCGCCGGCGAGGGCACCTTGCCGCCGCTCGCCGGGTACCCGACGGTCCGCGCCCTCGCCGACGACATGTTCGCTCAACGGCAGGTGGCGGCGGTGCCGCGGGCGGATGACCGCGCGTTCGCTCCTGACGACGGGGAGCGATGGCTCGCGATCCGGCGCGGCTACGAAGCCATCGCGCCGATGTACTGGGGGGCACGTGTCCCCCTCGATGACGCCTGCGCGACGATCCGCGCCTGGATCGCGGCGAACCTCGGCGCCTGACGCGAGCGAGGCTCGCCGTAGTTGGGTACCTGCGTACCCACGGACCCTAGCGGGCGTCGCGCTTCGGCGCCCTTTGGCGGTTGCGCGCCGTCGCGAGCGAGATGGACCTCGCGGCCCTCGCCCCCGAGCCCTCGTACCCCACGGCGGTCGCTGCCTGCTTCGGCGCCAGCCTCTGGCCCTTGTTCGAGGGGAGCTCGTACCAGGCCGGGATCCGGGACGCGCTCCGCCACGTCGTCGGTCGCACCAGGCGCAAGGCACAAGGCCGTCTTCCGCGACATCGACCGCAAGTTCTGGTTCCTGCGCCGCGGCGGCGAAGTAGCGCTGCTCGATCGGGCTCACCTTCTCGATGAGGTTATCGAAGCGGTCCTGCACCATCGGGTGCTGTCGATCGTCGAGGGCGCGATGCACCCGTACCGCTTCGCCCGCATCCAGGCGGTCGACGTCCTCGACGACACGTTCAGCTACCCGAGCCGCACGGAGTACGATCCGCAGCAGGTCTTCCGCGACTCGTTCGGGATCTTCCTCGACCTGCCCGTCCAGGACGTCGAGCTCCGCCTCGACAAGCAGTGGGCGACCTACGCGCAGTCGCACCGTTGGCACGACTCTCAGGTCGTCGAGGTGGTCGACGGGGGAGTGCGCCTGCAGCTGCGCGTCCGCGTGTGCCCGGAGCTCGAGTCGTGGATCCTCGGCTTCGGTGAGCAGGCGGAGGTCCTCGCGCCAGTCAGTCTCCGCGAGAAGATCGGCCGGCGCATCGTGGAGGCCGGGAGGGTCGATGCAGAGCGAGTCCCCGCTCACGGACCGACCCTACGCAAGGCTGGTCCCCCTTCCTCGGGGCGAGCGCGACGCGAGCGAGCGCGCTAGGTGGACGTCAGCGCTATCGCTGAATCCCCGCCCTGACCTCGGTGATCAGTATCGACGCCACGCCGGGTGGCCAGCTGCGCTTCGTGATCTCATCGATCAGCCCCTGAGCGGCCTCAGCGTCGAGCTTCCACTCGGCGATGTCTTGCCTCACGGTGGCAAGCTCGGAGTTCACGTCGCGGAGCCTCAGGATCTTGCAGCGGATCTGCGCCATCTCCCTAAGCGCCTTCTGCAACGCTCTCTCCTTCTCGGGCGAGCGCGGCTTGACGTTACGCGGCGAGGCGGTCGTGAGACCTGGTTGGGCGGCTGCCTCGCCTTGCAGCGTGGGCCGGGGCTCCTCCGTCGCCAGCTCGGGCGATGCACTCTCAGCGCGGATCCTACCGCCGCAGGATGTGCAGAATGACCCCGTCTCGGGCGTCGACGAGCCGCAGCTGGGACACGTCGCCAGGGGTACTCGCAGCGGCGTCCCCGCGACGTCGGCGCGGGCCAGGTGAGCGCCAACCAGCGCCTCGACGTACGCAACTGGTATCTGCAAACGCTCAGCGAACCGATGCAGCATCGCCCGCTCCTCGGGGGTGACGATGGCGTCCGCCGCAGCGACCTCCGTCATCTGCCACAGGAGCCACTGGCGCTGTGCGGGCGTCAGCGCGGCCTCGACGCGCTCGATGGGCACGTCGGCGGGGACCGCGCGCGCGCGCACCGCCGCCTCGACCTCGGAGGTGGGAGCTCTGCCGAACAGTCGGCGAAGGGTATCGAGGATAGCCGCGACCTCCACGTCGACGACCTTGCCGTCCGCGCCGGCCACCGCAAGCACCGCGTCCAGCGCCGCCTGCTCAGCAGCGCCCGCGGCATCAAGGTCGACCACTCTCGCCGATGTCGGCGCGGGTGCCTGGCCGGCGCCCTGTGCCTCACGCTGCATCAGCGCCAGAAAATCGCCCCGCATCTGTGCCTCTGCGAACTCGGACTCCGAACGCAGCCTGAGCTGCTCGATCGCCCGCAGCATCCGGAGCTGCTGCCTCAGCAGGGACTCCGTGAGCTCTGACGGCAGCCTCTGTCGGACCCACGCTAGGTCGACACCCATCCGCCCCTCGAGGCCCGTGATTGCGCCGAGGAGAATGGCGTTTCCGGTGTCTTGGTCGAACTTCCCGCTCGACGGAACCAACACGACGTGGCCCTCGGATACCTTGACCTGGGCCTTGTGCGCCGCGTCGACGGCCTGAACCTCCGAGAGCGTTGCGCCCGCAAGGAAGTGTCTCAGGGCGAGCGAGACCTGGGCGTGCACGCGTTCGAGCTCCGGGTCGATCACGTACTCCCCGAGCGCGGGGTCGGGCGGGCGCACGACCTGTGGGACGACCGGAGAGACAGCGTCCTGCCCGCCGCCCTTCTCCTCGAGATCCTCGTACTCGATCTCCTTGTCGCTCGAGAAGTTTGGCTGGTACCCCGCGAAGTACTTGTACACGCGCGTGAGCTTCAGCGGATCGATCACGTTGCACTCGCTGGTGCCCGGCGGCCTCGTTGCCGGCCCTCGAGTACCTCGCCCGATCATTTGCCAGAAGCGGTTGGTCGAGAGCGTCAGGCGGGCGAGCATGACCGTTCGGATCTTGGGGTCGTCGAAGCCCTCGGTGAGCATCTCGACGTTGACCAGGATGGACGGCTGATCTCCAAGGCGTCGGAACCGATCCAGAACCTGATGGACGCCGGCCTCGTCCTGGCCGGGCACCCTGAGCTCATGCATCTTGCTGTGGACCGCCGCGACGCGCCCGCGGAGCGCGGGGAAGCTCTCGTACAGGAGACCAGCCATTCGGTTCGCCGCATCAATGTTCGGGACGAACGCCACCGTCTTGCCCAGAAGAGCGAGGTTCCTCCCGAGCTTCTGAGCGAGGTACGAGACGACGCGAGGGTCGGCCATGACCCTCGTGTTGAACTGCATCGCGTACTTCTGAACGGTCACCTCGTCGGCGTCTGCGCCGAGCTCGCTCAGGTGGACCTCGCCGATGACCCTGCGCAGCAGGTCGGCCGGAAGGTCGAACTCCCCGGTCCGGTCGAAGTACGGGTTGATCGGGCACAGCACCTCCTGCTTGATCAGGGCCGCGTTCTGAATCCTCTGGAAGACGTGAAACGGCCATGCGTGGCTGGTTGACGCGGTCTCGCTGCGGCGTGGGAAGACGCGCTCCGTCAGCAGCCCGTGAGACTCTGTCCTCGTGGGGACCGGCGTCGCGCTCAACCCGATGACCCTCCAGGACCCTGTGAGACCAGACTCATAGAACTTGCGTAGGCTCTTCTGCAGCTTGTCGGCCCCGAGCTGGTGGCACTCGTCGTAGATGAGCGTCATCGGGTTGTCCCGGACGAGGTGGCTCTTCCACCTGTGATTTGCACGCCCATCGGCAGCATGCTCGAGGGCCTTCGTAAGCGCGAGCCGCGTCATGAAGACGACGTGGAAGTCCTCGTCGCTCTCTTTGGCGTCCTCGGCATCCGCCCACGTAAAGCGGGTGCCCCTGGGAAACAGCCTGGAAAGCTCCGCCATGCGGACCATCGACTGTCGGATCAGGTTCCGCGTGGCGGTCGCCCATATGAACCGGTGCTTCGGATTCTGCCGAAGGGCTCGGGCGATCAGCTCCATGCCGACGCGGGTCTTTCCGGCTCCCGTCGGGTAATGGAGGATGCCGCTCACGGGAGGCTTGAACATGGCCCCGCGTTCGATGCGATCGAGGCCCATGGCCTGGTGCGCGTAGGGCGGACCGGGATCGGGCCCGTCACCGTCGAGCTCGAAGAACGAGTCGCGAAGCTCCTTCTCGTCCAGCGTTTCCAGGTCCCGGATCGTCTCTGCGTCGGTCACGTTCCCCTCCGTCGGCCCGGCGAAGACAGCCGTCCAGCACTCCAGCGGACCACGCGGCGTGGCGATCGTCCAGGCTCGATGTCATGCCGCGTTCCGGCGCGTTAGCGGCGCGACTTGTCGCCGGCGGCGCGCAGCGCGGGAGCGTTGCCATCGCTCGCGGATGACGAGTCCTCGCTGAACAAGACCCCCCGCCGGCGCCGCTCGAGCTCGCGGTCCATCTCGCGCATCTGCGACTCGTGCTCCCGCTGCGCGCGCTCCTCCTCGGTCTCTTTCGAGGCGTCCTGCTTGTACTCGAAGCCCGCACGGTACTGCTGCCACAGCGCGAGGATCGTGCTCGGTTCCTGCTCGGTCTCGATCACGATGTCGTGGAACTTCTTCCGCTCCTTGAAGAGGCGGAAGACCCGGGCCGCGAGCTCGCCGGACGGCTTGATCTGCAGCCCCCGGCGCCGCGCGAGCTCCTCGACCTCGCGCCGGTCGAAGCGGTGGACGCCATGGCGATCGGGCTGCGAGTGCAGCTGCCCCACGCGCTGCATGCGCCGGATGTTCTCGTACGACGTGCTGAGGATCTTGGCGGCCTCGGTTCGCGTGACGCGCGGTCGCCTCGCAACGCTCTGATTCATGCCCGTACCCCTGGCAGACCGAAATGACGCTGCGAAACGGGCCGAAATACAAGCCCTCTGCGCAAGTACACCGTACGGGTACAGGTACCGGCGCGAACGCGCAGCCTTGGTCGAGCCGCCCGCGTCGGTCAAAAGCACCCGTGCGGGGCAGGAGCTCCGCGAACGGAGGCGCGGATGGCATTCACGAGTCAGAGCCTTTCGAAGGCGCGCGAATACGCCGAGCGAATGAGCAACAAGATGGCGAAGCTCCGCGAGCACGCGGAGGAGGCCATCGGCAACGGCATCCAGGTGACCGAGGTCGGGGGCACCGCGTTCGCGTTCGGCTACGCGAACGGCCGTTGGGGCATACCCGGATCTTTTAGCGCCTAACGTAGCGTGATAATGGAAATAAGTCGGGCGCCTCTCTCGTTGTGCGGTTGCGACACCCACAAGGAGAAGGGACGCCCGATGACGACGAGAACTACCCAAGCGATGACGAGCCGTCCAGAGGCGAGCGCGGAGGC
>JAJYCT010000186.1 GCA_021778125.1 Myxococcales bacterium | reverse complement strand
GCGCGTCCTGGGCGTTGAGCCATGCGGCGACGGCGTCGGTCGCGCCGCTCGCGCGCAGGCGGATCGCCGCGTCGGCCGCGGCCAGCTTCACGTCGTCGTCGGCGTCGCCGAGGGCCTCGAGCGCGAGCGGGCCCCCGCGGGTCGGTCCGAGCTGTCCGAGCGCGCGTGCGGCCGCCTTGCGCGTGCCGGCGTCGGGCGAGTGCAGGTCGAGCTCCACCCGCTCGGCGACGTCGGGCCACACCAGCGCGTGCGACGGCCGCGCGCCGAGGACCGCGAGGCCCACGACCAGCAGGAGGGAAGAGGCACGCCCTCGCATGACGCCCCTTCACGATAGCCCACTGCGGCGGCGCGCGATCCAGTGGACGCCGAGCAGGATCGTCGCGGCCAGCGTCCACACCCACGGCGGAGCGACCGGGCTCACGCGACGTTCCGCGCTCACCACGGTGGGCCGGGGCATCCGCAGCGAGCTCGCCTGCTCGGCGGCGACGGACGTGCCGCCCGTCACCGAGGCGAGGCGGGCGAGGCGCGAAGGGTCGGGGCGCGAGTCGGCCCACTCGTCGCCGCCCGCCTCGCAGGCGAAGTCGTGACGCGTCGCCTCTCCGCCCCCGATGCGCAGGCGCGCCGTGTATCCGCCCGGCGGCAGCGGTGGCAGTGCGAGATCCACGGTCGAGGCGTCCGCGGCGCGCGTCCCCTCCACGCGCACGGGGGCCTGCGGGCGGTCGATGCGCGTCACCTCGAGCGAGAGGGCCTGCGGTGGGGTGTTCGCGGCGGCCGGCAGGAGGTGGGCGCGCAGCGTCGAGGGGAGACCGGCCGTGCACCCGCCGACGAGATCGAGCTGGGCCGGCTCGAAGCGAGGATCCCGCATCAGCCACCCCAGCAGGCCGTCCCACAGCGCGCCGTGCCCGCGCCCCGCCGTCCGCGCGCCGAGCTGGGAGAACTCGAGCCCCCAGGCGCCGTCGACGCCGAGCGCGATCGTGCGGCCGTCGCCCGGCTCGCCCACGGCGAGGACGGGCATCTTGGCGCCGCTCTGCGTGGTGCGCGTCGGGTGCGACCAGAGGGCGACCGCGCCGGCGCGGACATCGCCGAGGATGTTGGTGCCCGGCATCTCGGGGAGCTCGTCGCCGACCACGTCCCGCAGCGGCGACAGCAGCGGCGCCGCGCGGCCCTCGGCGGTCCACTCGGGGACGAAGCCCGAGGTGTCCGCGCTGGTCGCGCCCGGGCTGCCGTCCAGGTCCACGGGCAGCACGTCGGCTAGCGGCGTCCCGGCGTAGCCCCCCGCCACGAACGAGTTCTGCCCGCCGACCATCACCAGCCCACCGCCACCCCGGACGTAGCGCGCGATGTTCGTGAGGTACTTCTCGAGACCGTACGGCTGCGCGTCGAAGTCCTGCAGCACCACGGCGTCGAAGCTCGGGAGGTGCTCGGTGAACAGCTCGTCGACGGGGAAGGGGATGAGCGAGAGCTCGTTCTGCGACGCGTGCACGTCGTCGGTCGGTGTGCGGAGGATGAAGAACGCGACGACGTCGACCGAGGCATCGCTCTTGAGCCACTGGCGCAGGGCCCGGACGTCGTTGGTGGGACGTCCGGCGATGTGGAGGACGCGCACGCGCTCGCGCGCCACGTGGAAAGTGACCAGGCGGCGGTCGTTTTCGGGAATGGCGTCGCCCGGGGGGGCGACGATCCCGACCTCGACGATCCGGGCGCCCGCGCGCTCCAGCGTGACCGTCAGATCGAGGGCGGCCTTCCCGTCCTTGACGTGCGCGACGCCCGTCGCCAGGACGGTCGGAGGTCCGTCGTCACGGAGCTCACGGGCAGTGACGGTCACGTCGTCGCAGGCCAGCCCGCCGGCGCAGCCCACCTCCACGCGAAGGGGCAGGGGAACGTGGGCGACCGCGGCTCCTGCGGCGCTCACGTGTCGCACGCTCGCGTCTGCCGGAGCCGCCGGTGTCGTCGCGACGGTGTCGATCGGGATCCGCAGCGCCTCGCCGAGGGCCCTGAGCGTGGCGTCCGACGCGCCCTCCGGCGGATCGTCGAGGCGCCCGTCGCTGACGACGACGAGCGCCGACGGCCGCTCCTCGGGGGACGCCGCGATCGCCCGGATGGCGGCCCCGAGGTCGCTGTGCGCGGCGGCGGTCGTCAGGCGCTCGGAGGCCCGCTCGCCGAGCGCGAGCGGCAGGGGCCTCGGGGGGCCGTCGCCGAACGAGAGCACCGAGATGCGCGCGTTCGAGGCGGTCCGGGCGAGCGCTTCGAGCGCCCGGTCGCGCGCCTCCCAGCGGGCCTCGCCGCTCTGCGAGAGCGCCATCGACCGGGACGTGTCGGCGAGCACCACGACCCGGGCCCCGACGACGCTCTCGCGTGCCGTGACCCTTGCCGGGCGCAGGATCGCCGCGAGCAGCCCGGCCACGGCCAGCAGCCCCGTGACGGCAATGAACACGCCGCCGCGGTGTCGCTGGCGCATCTCCACGAGCAGCATGGCGAAGCTCGCAAGGGCGAGCGCGACCGCGGCCCAGACGGCCCACGGCGCGAGGTCGCCGCTCGGTCCGAGGTGCGTGGCCAGCATGTCAGCGCCCCTCACGGCCCCGACAGCGCCCGGCGGCGCATGAGGAAGGGCGCGTGGACCTGGTCGTCCTTGTAGTTCGAGCAGAGCACGTACATCGCCACGTTCACGGCGAGGCGGATGGCCTGCTCGCGCTGCAGGTCGCCGCCGGGCACCACGGGCAGCTCCCACGCGCCCGACGCTCCTCGCGCGAGAGCGCCCCCGAGATCGTGCTCGCTGAAGAGCACCTGCGCCTGCCCGCCGCGGACGATCGCGTCGAGCGACGGAGGCCCCTGGACGCGCCCCTCCGCGCGGCGCAGCAGGTAGAAGGTGCGGAAGACGACGTGGTCGACGCCGATGGCGATCGGCGTCCCGTCGGGAAGCACGCGCGCAATCTCGCGCCGCGCGCCCCGCCCGAAGCCGCTCGGCTCGCCGGCGGGGCCCGCCCCGGCGTCATCGACGAGTAGCACGCCGCCGAGCGAGAAGAAGCGGCGCAGGCCGGCGATCTCGGAGCCCGTGAGCGGCGCTACGTCGGCGTCGCCGCTCCAGTAGAGGAACGGCGCGTCGACGATCGCCGGATCGTCGGCGCGGACCACGCTCGGCCGCAGGCGCGCCGGGGCGCTCGTTCGCTGGATGAGCTCCCAGGACCAGCGGCCGGGCGCCGTGGCGTGCGCGGGCCCCGTCTGGCTGCCCGTGAGCAGGACGCGCGGATCGAACCCGCCCACGTCTCCGAAGGCGCGGGCCGGCCGGGGCGCGAGCAGCACGAGCGCGCCCGCGAGGGCCAGCGCGAGCGCTGCGAGCCAGAGCGGTTTCCGCGTCACGGCCAGGTTTGTAGTCGAGGCCCGCGCCGCGCGACAGGCATCAGTCGAAATCGTCGACGCGCCAGACGCCGCCCTCGCGACGCAGCTTGACCTGATGCCCCCCCGGGACGCTGACGACCGCCGAGTCTCCCGTCACCTGGACGGGGAGGGTGTCGGGTCGATCGAGCCCATCGACCAGGGTGCGCAGATCGTTCTCGATGGCCGCGCGCGTCGACGGCGACAGGACGCGCATCAGGCCCGCGTAGCTGCGCCGCGCGAGGACGCGACGGAGCTGGTCGAGGGCCTCCTCGGGGGTGCGGGCGCCGCCGGGCAAGGCGCCGGAGGCGGTCACCCCGTACCGGCCGTCACGCAGGTCGAGGGCGGCCTCTTCGCCGTCGGCGTACCGCAGCCGCGCGGTCGCCTCGACGCGGACGTCGGGCTGCGCGAGCGCGCTCCCCTGCTCCGCGAGCTCGGTGCGCTGCTCGGCCACGAGGCGCCGGACGTCCGAGGCCGAGCGGTCCTTGCGCGCGGGCCCCGCGAGCATCGCGTAGATCGCGTCGGCGTCGCCCCGCGTCGCGGCGTCCGCGTACGCCCGCGCGGCCACGTGCGGGTCGGGGACGTTCCGGCTCGCGCACGCCGGGAGACCGAGCAGCAGCGCGAGCCAGGCGCCTGCCGCGCGTGGCCGTCGCGCGAGGGCTCGCGCATGCATCTACGCGACCTCGGCCTTGGCAATCTTGACGTCGAGGTCGTACTCGTCGCGCCAGAGCGAGGCCTTGCTGCCCACGGTCCACTCCTCGAGCTCGCGATCGTCGGCGCCGCGCAGAAACAGAGTGACCTGGCCGGCGCCGCGGTCGATGGCGGCGCGCACGCTCTCTATCTTCTGCTTGTGCTCGCGGTCGAGCGCGTCGGCGATCCGCAGGATCGCCGCGAGCCCGCGCACCTTGCCGCGCGCCTCCTTGGACAGGTCACGGTAGTTGGGGTGGCTCGTGTCGGGCGGCCCCTTGCGGTGGTAGCGCGCGATGTTCGCGACGATCGCGCGCTCCTCCGGGGTGATGCCCATGATGTCGGCGTGCTGGATCAGGTAGTAGCTGTGCTTGTGGTGGCCGCTGTAGTGGATGAAGTCGCCGATGTCGTGGAGCATCCCGGCCGCCCGCAGCAGCAGCCGGTCACGTTCGCCGAACGCGTGCACCGCGTGGAGGTCGTCGAAGAGCTGCGCGGCGAATCGCGTGACCTGTTTCGCGTGCGACTCGTCGAAGTGGTAGTGCCGACCGAGGCGCGCGCAGGCGTCGAGCACGCGCTCTCCCTCGCCCGCGGCGTCCCACACGTGGAAGAACTTGTCGACGAGCTCCTCGAGGATGCCCTGCGAGAGCCCGACTCCGGCGGCGAGGAAGGTCGGCAGGTCGAGCTTGCGCGCGAGGCGCAGGAAGATCGCCGTCGCGGGCAGGATGGTGTCGGCGCGATCCGGGCGGAGCTGGTAGGCGTCGCGCCGCTCTCCGTTCGTCATCGAGCAGAGCTTCTTGTAGAGGACCTTCACCGCGGCGACGTCGACGGCGCGCCCCTTCGCCGGGCACAGCTCGTAGAGGGTCTCGACGTTGCCTCCCGTCGCGACGATCGAGTCGACCTTGCCGAGCTGCGGAAGCGCCTCGCCGAGCGCGCGGTCGACGACCTCCTCGATGAGCTTCTCGCGCTTGCGGTCGACCGTCTTCACGCCGCGGAGGTAGGCCTCGAGCATCCGCACCGTGCCGAGCGGCAGCGACATCGTGAACGCGGTCTGGCCGTGATCGAGGAGCGTGAGCTCGGTCGACCCTCCGCCGACGTCCACGAGCAGCGCGCGCTCGCCGGAGAGGGGTAGGCGGCGGATGACCGCGAGCTGGATGAGGCGCGCCTCCTCGATGCCCTCGATGGCCTCGAGCTCGATGCCGGCCTCGCGGCGGGCGCGCTCGACCAGCGTCGCGCCGTTCTTGGCCTCCCGGACGGCGCTCGTCGCGATGGCCCGGTAGGCGTCGACCTTGAGGCGGTCCATCTCCTCGCGGAAGCTTCGCAGGGCGTCGCACGCCTGGCCGATGGACGCGGGCGCGAGCCGCCCGGAGACAAACACCTCGGCCCCCAGGCGTACCGACGCGCGCAGGCTGGTGACGTCGCGCCAGGGCTCGACGCCCTCGCGATCCGGCAGCAGCGGCAGCTGGTCCCGGGGGGTCTGCGAGGGGGCCGTGGCCTCGACGACGCGGAGACGGAGCGCGTTCGAACCGACGTCGATCGCGGCGAAGCGCGGCATGAGGAGAAACTAGCGCGCGGCACGCGCGATCGGCTAGCGTTCAGAGCGGTGATCGGGCGCCCCGTACTCCTCTGCCTCGCCCTGCTGGGGATGACCTCCGCGGCCTGCGGGGGCGGGACGCCGAAGGCGCCGCCCATCCTGCGCCCCATCGACGAGCCGCACGCGGTGTCGATCATGGCGCGGGTCTTCCGCGAGTTCGGGCTCGACCCGGTCCGCAACCGCCCGATTGCCTTCGGTCCCAAGGACGCGACGCTGCGCCTCGACGTGGCGGCGAGGGACAAGCGTTTCGGCATCGCGTACATCACCTGGCAGGACGCCGACAAGCTGGGCGACGCGCTCCCCAAGCGCGCGGACCCCGACGCCATCATCGTCGTCCGCGGCAGCGGCGACGACGGGGACGTGCACGCGGCGCTTCTCTTCGCGGCCGACTACATGCAGGACGACCTGTCCGGCGAGTCGCACACGTCGACGAGCATCGCCGCCGAGCAGAAGCTGGAGCTCGCGACCAAGGACATCCTGCGGCGCGCGCAGCACGAGAGCTGGCCGTGACGGCGAGGCGGCTCCTGTCGGCAGGGGCCGTCGCGACGGCGCTCGGCATCCTCGTCGCCGCGACCGCCCCGGTGCTCGGCACACCCGGCGCGTCGCGCACGCGGCCGCAGGAGTTCTTCGGCGGGCTGGTGACGCTCGTCGGCTGGGCGCTGCTCGCCTGGGGCATCCACCGCTACGGGCGCGCCGACGACGGCGATCGCTAGGAAACCTCAGAGCTCGCTGCGCAGGACCGCGACCCCCGTGTCCGGAGCGAGCTTCGGGGTGCGCATCGCGGCCCATCCGAACGCGCGGTCGGTGATCGTGAGCGTCCCCTGCGCAGGGCCCGCCGCCGTCCTGGCCATCAGGTCCTCGGCGACGAGCGCCTTCTCGTCGACCTGCGGCGTCAGCGGCGCCGTGTACACGCCGGTCTTGTCGAAGACGGCGACGTAGCAGACGGGGAGCTTGCGCTCCTCGCCCGCCTTCTTGGCTGCCTCGACGAGCTGGTCCTTCAGCGACTCCTGCAGGTGACGCGCGAAGTAGCGGTACGTCCAGCCCGTCACGAATACGGCGCCCGTCGTACCGTCGGCGCGCTTGACCGGCGCGCCCGCGATCCAGTCCTCGTCCGGGCCGTTCTTCGCGCCGGCGTTTGGAAAGACTCCGACCGTCGTCATGAATCCGTCCCTCGCCTTCGCCAGCGCAGGGAAGACCGAGAAGAGGTTCTGCCCGGCCATGACGTCCTCCTCGAGATCGTTGCGAATCGCGACGCCGGTGGGATCGGTCAGCGCGAAGAACGTCGACTTGGCCACGTCGAGGTCCTGCACCTCGCGCCGCACCTTGAGCAGCGCCCTGCGCACGCCTGCGACGTCCTGCTTCGGCTCCGCGCCGTTCGCCAGCAGCGCCGATAGCTTGATCGCGCCGGCCGGAAGCCCTCGCTCGATCTCGCCGAGATCCTTCTGGACGAGCGTGTCGAGCGAAGCGACGTGCGCGGAGGCCTTGGCAGCGCTCTCCTTCGCCTGGTCCTTGCACCCCGGGAGCGGGAGAAGCAGCGGCAGCGCGAGGACGGTGGACGACAGCAGCGGCGATCCGGGCTTGTGCATGGCGGGCGCATCGTACGACGGTTGAGAAGGGCGCGTCCTTTGGTACGTTGCCCCGCTCTGTGAGCCCGCCTCCGCCCCGAGACGACGCCCCGGTTCGCATCGGCCCCTACGAGATCCTCGAGCGGCTCGGCGAGGGAGGGATGGCCACGGTGTACGTCGCGCGGACCGAGGGCCGGCTCGTCGCGCTCAAGACGATCCTCGGCGAGTACGCGCGCAACGAGGAGTTCGTGCGCATGTTCCTCGACGAGGCGCGGCTCGTCTCGCGCCTCGCGCACCCGAACATCGTCCGGACGTTCGCCGCAGGGCGCGAGGGGGCCACGGCCTTCATCGCGATGGAGCTGCTCGCGGGCCAGTCCCTTCTCGCCGTCTGGGACGCGTGCCGCGCGCGCGGCGTGCGCCTGCGCTACGAGATGACCGCGTGGATCGGGGCGCGTGTCGCCGAGGGCCTCCAGTATGCGCACGGCCTGCGCGACGAGCGCGGCGAGCCCTGTCACATCGTCCACAGGGACGTGAATCCGTCGAATGTGTTCCTGACGTACGACGGAGAGGTCAAGATCATCGACTTCGGACTCGCCAAGGCTGCCAATCGGGCCTCGAAGACTGCGACGGGCGTCATCAAGGGCAAGATCGCGTACATGTCCCCCGAGCAGGCGATGGGCGAGCCGGTCGACCGGCGGACCGACGTCTTCGCGCTCGCGACGACGCTCTGGGAGCTGGCGTGCGACCGGCGGCTCTTCCGGGGCGACGACGAGGTCGCGACGCTCGAGCGCGTGCAGGCGGCTCGCGTACCGGACCCGACGCGTCTGGTCGCGGGCTTCCCGCCGGGCCTCTGGCGGCCGCTCGAGCGGGCGCTCGCCCGCGACCGCGAGGAGCGGACGGCCACCGCCGCGGAGCTCGGGCGGGAGCTCGACGCGTTCGCCGGCCCCGCCATGGGCGCCGCAGCCGTGGCGGACGTCGTGCGCGAGCTCTTTCCGGAAGGCCGGGCGCGCCTGGCCCGGTGGCAGCACGCGCCGCCGGCCGCCGCCCCGGCCCAGGCGCCCGGTCCCGGGCATCGACGCGTCGCGATCACGGTGCTCGTCGGGATCGGCGCCGCGCTGCTGGTCGCCGTCGTCGCGGCGGTGGCCCTGTCGCTCCGTTGATCCGCGCGGGCCGATGCCGTGCTACCAGAAGCGGCGCGCGCAGCGCGCCGAAGTGGCGGAATGGCAGACGCAGCGGATTCAAAATCCGCCGTCCTCACGGACGTGAGGGTTCGAGTCCCTCCTTCGGTACTGAGCCGCACCCTCCTTCGGGATCGGCGCTCCCCCCTTCGGGGCGCCCTCCTTCGGGCGCGGCGCCTTCGTACGGGGCACCAGGCAGGCAGGCAGGGGCCCGAAGGGTACGCCACACGCGGCGTTGAGCTTCTCGATCTCGACGGTGTACGTAAGCAAGGTCTCGAAGTCTTCGTGGTCCGAGTGCTTCTTGACCACCAGGGGATTGTCCCCGCGCCACAGGCGCATCGTCACCCCGAAATCGCGCAACTGCCTGAACCCGATCTTCTTCTCGGTGGCACTCCCGCGATGCAGCTCAGCGCGGTCGACGCCCGCGCTGAGGAGGCGCTGTCGGAAGTCACGCGAGAGGTTGTTGGCGTTGACACGGGAGAGCACGGGCAGCACGAGGCCCTTCCCCTTTGCGCGGCGTTTCATATGCAGCAGCAGCGGCCGAAGCTCCGCCTCAATCGGTATGTCGCGCGGGGCGCCCGTCTTGGTGTGATCCTCGACGCGCTTCTTCTCGTAGTTCCACGCCTTGTTGACCTTGATGAAGCCCGTCTCCCCGGCGTCGAAGTCCACGTCGTCCCACGTCAGCACCCGACCCTCGCCCGGGCGCAGGTACGAGTACCCGAGCACCGCGTAAGTCTCTCGCCACTCGAGCGAGAGCCTCTCGTGGCTCAAGAGGGCCAGAAACTCATTGGGCCGCAAGATGCGCTTCTGCTTCGTGAGCGCCTTCTTCTTCATGCCCGCTGGGCGCCGAGGTGGCGGCACGCCCAGGGCGGGATTGTCGTCGCGCACCTTGAGCCCTGAGTCCCGATCGGCGCCACACATCTGCTTGCACGCCGTCGTGAGCGCACTCCAGATGTGCATCGCGTTCTTGTGTGAGGTAGCCCCAGGCGTCGCCTTGTCCTCGACGTAGTAGAGCCTCACCGCCTCGTTGAGCTCGGCGCGCACGTCTTCAATGTCGTTGCGCGCCAACTCGGTCACGAGCTTGTGCCCGATAATGGGCGAGATCCAAGTGCCCCAGCGCCCGCCCCAGATGCCTTCGGCCCAGTGTCGACCCGCGTCTGCGTGCACCTGGATGCCCTGCTTCTCGCGCCATGTGAAGTGCCGAAAGACCCATGCGTCTACCGTCTCGGATGGTCTCGAACCGGGAACCGGTCGAGCCGGGAGCCGCGCCCCCCCAGCCTGCCGTCGCTCCATCGTCAGGGCTTCGCTTGCGATGTGCACCCCGTAGTCGTCTTCCACGAGGTCCGCGTAGAGCGCGTCGTAAGCTCGCAGCGGAATGATGCCCAGCGGGCCGTTCACGATCGGTTCGCCTCGCTCGATGGCTTGCCGGCACGCCTCCGCCCGACCCGCCACGGGATCCGATGTCGAGGCGCTGGGCGGTCCCCCCTCGATCACGATGAGCCGGGACCTCGCGTGGTGCCTCACGAACCCACCCCAGCGAGCGACAGTCCGCGAATACGGGTTGACCGAGCAGCAAGCGCGTCGACCGCTTCTCGGAAGGAGAGTGGTTCGGCTGCGGCTCGGCAGCGCCCCTCGTCATCCTCCCGAAGCCGGATCCCCACCCCGTGAAAGGCAGCGGAAATGAAGAAGAATGCGTCGTCCATGACGGCCCGGTGAAACGGGGGCATCGCTGGCCGATCGAAGGCGAACGAGATGCCCCGCTCGTGGAGCTCTCCGAGCACGTCGTTCACCACCGCGAGCGCGACCATTAGCTGCTGGAGGAGCTCGTGGTCCTCGCGCCGCAGGAGCCGTTGAGAGTTAGCAGTGCCTGGACGTTTGGCAGATGGACGGGTAGTCTCGATATGCGGTCGCAATTCGGTAGCTCCTCGCGAGAAGCCGATGAGTGGGGGCCGCCGCGCATTGTCATCACCTCCTAACGGTCTCGACAACCGAGGTGAACGGCGGGCGTGTGTGTGCGGAAGGGGAAGCGCTACGCCGCACCTCCCGCGGTGAACTGCGGCTTGCGGCCGCTCCGGACGAGACGCGTTCGCGTCAGGCTCCGAACGGCGCCGTTGATGATCGCGGTCGAACCCTCCTCGAGGAGCTGTGCCGCTAGTTGGCTCACCGCGACAGGACGAGCGAACGGGTCGCGCGCCTGGACCGCTGCGGCGGCCCGCACCAGCAGGTCCCCAACCTCATCGGGAACGCGCACTGTGCGGGGGGCGTTCGCCTTTGCCCCCCTCACCCGCTGACGAAATCTCGGCGTGCTCACCGACCGGAGGTTGCGCACGTCACCGTCCAAGATGGCGCCACACCCCTCCGCGATCAGTTGCTGGACCAGTTGCGAAATCGCCACCGGACGGCCATGCGGGTCGTTGTCCAAGACAACAACGGCCGCCTGCACGAGCAAGTCCCGAACCGGATCCGCGAGGTGCAGGGTTCGGGGGAAAGGCCCCTGCTTGCTTGCCATGATCGGATCACATATGACTTCCATACAATTGTTGCAAGAGATAGATCGACCCCCCCCTGTTGTACCTGGGTGACCCATCAGCGACACCGGGATGACTCGCGCGAGCGCGCCCCGCACACTCGGGCGCGACGGGAGGTGAGCGATGGCGCATGGGCGAAAGGTCCACGACGAGGTCGAGGCCCGACGGTGTCTGCTGGCGGC
>JAJYCT010000185.1 GCA_021778125.1 Myxococcales bacterium | reverse complement strand
GATCAGCAGCGCGACGTAGCCCACCGCCGCGAGGACCGCGGCGACGCGCGGCGGCAGAGGCACGAGCCCGACGCTCGCGGTCAGGGCCGTCGGGACGATGAGCAGCCAGGGGCTGTGGGCGCCGCCCGAGAGGTGCGCCACCAGGCCCCACCCCAGCTCGGTCAGAGCCAGCGTGCCGCCTGCGAGCGCGAGCAGCGCGTCGGTGCTGCGCGCGGCCGCAGGCACGGCGAGGGCGGCCGCACCCCCGAGGATCGCGAGGCAGGCCTGGGTGATCGCCGCGCCCTGCAGCTCGGCCCCCGCGGTCGCAAGCGTCACGGCGGCGGTGGCCCCGGTGATCGACGCGATGCCGGCCAGCATCGGCACGAGCGCCCGGGCGATCTGCGCGCGCCGCTCGGCCAGGAAGCGCAGGCGCGGGCGCCCCTTGCGGCCCACGCGCTCGGCGACGCGCGCGTAGCGGTCGCGAAGGAGCTGGGCCGCGTGCAGCGACAGGTTGGCGGGGTCGGCCTCGCGGGCCATCTCCCCTAGCCTATCAAAACACGCCGGCGAGCCCCGTCCATGGACCCACGACGACCCGCGCCTGCGCTCCGCTGCCGGCGGAGGGCGTGAGCAGCAGGTACGCGCCGACGCCGCCGAGCGCCAGGGCCCCGAGCCAGGCGACGTCGGCCGACGTGCGGAAGACGATCCCGCTCGCCTTCGTCGAAGCGTCCTGAAAGTGGCCGCTGCCCGGCGTGTTGTAGTCGCTGGCGAGCGACTGCGCGCGCAGGCCCGCGAAGGTGCCGACCCCGGCGGCCACCACGCCCGCCCCCACGAAGTACCAGCCCGCGATGCGCCGGCTGCCGTCGGGCGCGGGGTGGCTCTCGCCACGAGCCGAGAGGACGATGTCGACATCGGGGCCGCGCTCGGTCGCCAGATCGATCGAGCGAGCGAGCGGCGGGTAGCCCTGGGCCTCGACATAGAGCGCGTGCGCTCCGCGCGTCGCGCGCACGTCGACGAAGGACCCCTGGATGAGGGCGACGGGCCGGGCATCGAGCGTCGCCGTCGCGCCTGCAGGGGCCACGCGCAGCCGGAAGGTGCCGAGGTGACGGCGAGCCTGGGCGAGCTCCACGCGGGCGCTCGCGAGCTCGTCGGGGCGGGCGCCCCCGTCGTCGGCGAGAAAGTGGACGAGGTCCGCCTCGGCCTCGAGCCACTCGCCCGTGTGGCCGCGCGCGATGCCGAGGTTGAGCAGGATGCTCGGGTGGGCGAACAGGCGGTACGCCTCGAGGAACGAGTCGCGCGCCGCGGTGTAGTCGCCCGCCTCGGCCTGCGCGACCCCGCGCCGGAACGCCGCCCGGGACTGCTCGCGCGGATCCTCCTGGGCGCGGGCCGGAGTCGCCGAGGAGGCGAGCACGGTCGCGACCGCCACCGCGGGCAGGAGACGCCGGAGCATCGAACGCGATCAATACCGCGGTTCGGTCACCATTTGGGGCTCCGTCGGCGGACGGTGCCCGCCGCCCGAGGGGGTCGGGGTGCGCTTGCCAGGACGCCCGCGAGAGGGCGGCCTGGGATCGGCTGCCGCGCCGCCCGACAGCAGCACCGGCGGCAGCGCGAGCGGGGGCGCGGTCGTGGTCGCGACGGGCGGCGGAGCCGCGACGACCGGGGCCTCGACCTTCGGGAGGTCTTCGACCGCGATGGGACGCGGCCCTCCCCCGACGGCCGAGGCCGCCGCCGAGCCGCCCGCGGAGGCGCTCGGGACACCCGACGCGCCCGCGTGCGGGCGCAGGGCGAAGGCGAGGACGATGCACGACGCAACGACGGCGCCTGCAGCGACCGCGAGCCCGACGCGCCCGCCCGACCGCGCGCGCGCGTTCGTGGTCAACGTCGGCGCTGCCGTCAGCCCCGCGACGGTCGGCGGCTCGCTGACGTGCGCCCCGGGGGGAAGCGGCGTCGGCGCGATCGTGGGCTCGCCGAGCGCGCGCCACTCGCGAAGCAGGTCCGCAGCGGATGCGGGCCGCTCGGAGGGATCGCGCGCGAGGCACCGCGCG
The DNA here is from genome assembly GCA_021778125.1 of Myxococcales bacterium. Lineage (GTDB taxonomy): Bacteria > Myxococcota_A > Polyangia > Polyangiales > Polyangiaceae > Palsa-1150. The sequence continues at coordinate 9,104 of JAJYCT010000185.1, read as the reverse complement.
AGCAGCGGCTCGAGGCCCGCCGGGATCGGCGTTCGCGCGTGATCGCGGATGCTGCGCGCAGACTTCTCGAGCTTGTGCGCGATGAGAGCGATCGAGCCCTCGGCCTCGTAGGCCAGCCGGCCCGAGAGCGACTCGAACACCACCATCGCGAAGCCGTACAGGTCGGCGCGCTCGTCCACCTTCGAGGCGCCCCGGATCTGCTCGGGCGCCATGTACGCGACCGTGCCGACGGCCTCGCCCGTCGTCGTGAGCTGCTCGCCGTCGTGCACGTCGAGCTTGCACACGCCGAAGTCCAGGATGCGCGCGCGCTCCCAGCCCTGGGACGCCTCCTCGAGAAAGATGTTGCCTGGCTTGAGGTCGCGGTGGACGACCCCGGCCGCGTGCGCGTCGTGCAGCCCGCGCAGGACATCCTCGCCGAGGCGGAACACCTCGGCCCAGGTCAGGGACCGCTCGCGCGCGCGCAGGCGCGCCGAGAGCGTCTCGCCGTGCAGCCGCTCCATGACCAGGAAGAGCTCTCCGTCGGGGGTCTTCTGGACGTCGTAGAGCTGGGGCACGAACTCGCTCTGCACGCGGCGAGCGGCCTCGGCCTCCCGGCGCAGGCGCTCGACGAGCGTCGTGTCGAGCAGCGAGCGGTTCACGACCTTGATGGCCACGTGCTTGCCCGTGTCCAGCCGGATCGCCTCGAACACCTCGCCCATCCCCCCCCGACCGATGGGGTCTTCGAGGCGGTACTTGCCGCCCAGGATCTCTCCGGGTCCGATGGTCACGCCCTGTGTCAGGGTAGCACGCCGGGCAAGGGATCCGTCGGCGTGCAGGATGCAGCCGGACATCCGCGTGCGGCTCTTCAGGCCTCGGACCAGGGCAGGCGCGAGAGCAGCCGGGCGGCCCGGGCGCGCACGGCCTCGTCCAGGCGCCCCCGCGACGCGGCCTCCACGGCCGCAGCCAGCTCCGAGGCCGACGCGAAGCGGTCGTCCGGGTCCTTGGCCATCGCGATGGCGAGGGCCGCGTCGAGATCCGGCCGGAGCGGCGCGAGGGCGGACGGCCGGGGGGGCATCTCGTGCACGACCTTGTAGAGGATCTCGGCGGTGGTCTGCCCCTCGAAGGCGGGGCGCCCCGTCAGCGTCCTGTACGCGATGACGCCGAGCGCGAAGAGGTCGGCTCGCGGGGTGACCATGCGGCCGTTGGCCTGCTCGGGGGCCATGTAGTTGGGGGTGCCCACGATCTGGTCGAGGGTGAGCGTCTCCTCGCCCGACACGCGCGCGACGCCGAAGTCGAGGATCTTCCACACACTGGAGGCCGACGTGAGGAAGAGGTTGCGGGGCTTGAGATCCCGGTGAACGACGCCCGCCCGGTGCGCCGCCTCGAGCCCCGCGCCCACCTGCCGGAGCATCGCGACGACCGAGCGCGCGTTCAGGCGCCTGTGCTCGCGCAGGTGCTCGGCCAGATCGGTGCCCACGAGGCGCTCCATGGCCAGAAACGGCACGGGCGCGTCGGGCGCGGCCACCTCGAGAACGCGCACGACGTTGGGCACGTCGAGCGCCGCGACGACGCGCGCCTCGCGCACGAAGCGGGTCACTAGATCGGCCTGCGCGAGGACGTGCGGGTGCAGCAGCTTCACCGCCGCCGGCGCCTCGGACGTCACGTGGAACCCCTCGTACACCTCGCCCATGGCGCCGCGCCCGAGGACGCGTCCGAGCCGGAAGCTGCCGACGGTCTGATCGGTCCAGCGCCCGAGGCCCCCTCCCTGCAGGGCCTGCGCGAGCTCCTGCCGCGCCTCGAGCAGCAGCGCGTCGCGCTGCGCGAGCGACCGCACGACCGCGTCGTGCTGCTCGATGGCGTAGAGCGTGGCGGCGCGGGTCCTTCGCTGCACGACGTACGTCGCCAGGAGCGTCGCCTGCACCATCGCCACGACGACGAGCCGCTCGACCCCGCCGAGCGCGTCGGCGCGGACGAGCCCCGGATCGTGCACGCCCCCGAACGTCACCAGGAGCATCAGCCCGAGCTGCACGAGCGCGCACGCGACGTAGACGCCGAGGACGGCGCGAGCGCTCTGGCCGACGCTGAAGAACGCGATGCCGAACGGCAGGACCATGGGCGCCGGCGAGAAGACGCCGAAGAACCAGATGCCCGTGAAGCCGCCGAAGACCGTGAGCAGGGCGACGACCGTGGTGAACGCGATCGAGTAGGCCGCGTCGCCGCGGAGCGACCAGGCGAGCCAGCCGTTGCCGACGGCGATGACGGCGAGCGCGCCCGCGAACACCCCCTTGGCGACCGCGTCGCCGCCGACCAGCGGCAGCGCGGCCAGGACGACCGCCGCGAAGACGACGCTGACGATCCCGAAGGCACGCGTGCGGCCGATCTCCTGCAGGTGCAGGGTCTCGCGCGGCGTGATGACGGACGTGACGCGCGAGCCGGTTGCCGACGTCGACGCCTCGCGCAGGCCGCCGTCCGACGCCTCACGGCCCCCCGCGCGGCTCGACGGCGCGGGCTCCGCGACGGTCGGGACGTCGTCAGATCCCTGGCTTGTCGCCGGCACGTTCCCCCCAGGATACCGCGCGGAGCTCGCGCTTGAGCACCTTGCCCGTGGGATTGCGCGGCAGCCCCTCGAGGAACAGGTAGTCGCGCGGGACCTTGGGGCCCGCGAGGCGCTCGCGGCACCAGAGCTTGAGCCCGGCCTCGTCGACGCTCGCGCCCGGCCTGCGGACCACGAACGCGCGCACGCGCTCGCCCCACTCCGGATCCTCGACGCCCACGACGGCGGCCTCGGCGACCTCGGGGTGCGCCTCGAGCGCGGCCTCGACCTCGGCCGGGTACACGTTGACGCCGCCGGAGATGATCATGTCGCGCTTGCGCCCCTCGATGAAGAACCGGCCGTCGCGATCGCGGCGCGCGAGGTCACCCACGCTGAAGAAGCCGTCGCGCATGCTGGCGTGCGTCGAGGAAGGATCGTCGTGGTAGCCGGCGACGAGCATCTTGTTGCGTGCGTAGAGCTCGCCCACGTCGCCCGTGGCCACCTCGTGCCCGACGTCGTCGAGCAGGCGGATCTCGTTGCCGGGGATGGCCTTGCCGATCGTCCCGGACGCCTGGCGCAGGTCGTCGGGCTTGGCCAGCGTGACGAGACCCGTCTCGGTCGCACCGTAGAAGTTGAAGAGCACGTCGCCGAACCGGTCCATGAACTCGATGGCGAGCGGCCCGGGCAGCGGCGCCCCGCCCGAGAAGACGGCGCGCAGGCTGCGCGTGTCGTATCGGTCGAGCACCCCGGGCCCCAGCGAGAGGACGCGGTGCAGCATCGTCGGCACGACCGCGGTGGTGGTGACGCGGTGGCGCTCGACGTGCTGCAGGAACGCCTCGGGCTTGAACTCGTCCATGATGACGCACGTAGCGCCGAGGATGCCGCTCATGGCCAGGAAGCCGAACGCGGTGGAGTGATAGAGCGGACAGGTGACCAGGTGCACGTCGTCGACGCGCATCGGGGTCTCGGCCAGGAACTGCAGCGCCGCGTGCAGGGCGTCCTTGGGGAACTTGCGGACCGCGCCCTTGGGCTTGCCCGTCGTCCCCGACGTGTAGATGACGACGGCAGCCTCCTCCTCGACGTCCGCGTCGACCTCGAGGGGGCCGCTCGCCCCCGAGAGCAGGTCCTCCTCGTAGCGGCTGCACCCGGGCACGCCGCCGCCCACGGCGATGTAGTCGCGCGCGGCGATGCCCGTGAGCTCCTTCCTCGCCGCCTCGACCACCGGCCAGAGATCGGCCTCGAAGACGATGGCCTTGGCCCCGCAGTGGTTGGCGAGGTACACGAGCTCCGCGGCGGTGGAGCGCCACGAGACGCTCACGGCGGCCGAGCCGAGCCGGCTCGCCCCGGACTGCACCTCGAGAAACTCCGGCCGGTTGCGCATCATGATGACGACGCTCGTGTTGCGACGGAAGCCGCGGCGCTGCAGGCCCGAAGCGGCGCGGTTCATGCGGTCGTCGAGCTGGGCGAACGTCAGCGTGCGGTCGCGCCACACGATCGCGGGCTTGTCGGGCGAGTTGGCCGCGTGGAGCTGGAAGATGAGCGACGGGTTGCGGGCGCCCGTGGCCAGGGCCCCCACGGCCTTGCGCAGGCCGGGCCGCGTCCAGGTGAAGAGCATCCCGCTCTGGCGCGCGACGCGTGCGCCGGTGCGGACTCGACCGGGCAGCGCGGCGAGGGACTCGCGAAGGCGCTCGAGGGACGCGAGGGACAGGTCTGGGCGCGTCATGCTGGGAACTGCATGCTACCGCGTGGTAGCGTGGGCGAAAATGGTGCCGCCGTCGGACGAAGACGACGTGAACTGGTCGGAGAAGCGTACCTCCCCGCGCCACGCGATCACGCTCCGGGTCGACTACAAGCGAATGAACACGTTCTTCGCCGACTACGCGAAGAACATCTCCAAGGGCGGGACGTTCATCCGCACGGGCAAGCCCCTCGACATGGGCACGGAGTTCGTCTTCGTCCTGTCGATCCCCGGCCAGCCCGACCAGCTCCAGCTCAAGGGCGAGGTGATGTGGACGGTGGACGAGGCCCAGGCCACCGAGGAGCACCCGGCGGGCATGGGCATCCGCTTCCGCTTCGCCTCCGACGCCGAGCGCGAGGCGCTCGAGAGCTTCGTGGGGAACCTGATGAGCGAGACGCTCGGCGGCGCCGTCGCCGCGAAGCTGCTCGGCAAGACGTGACGTGAGCCCGTACGCCCAACCCGGCCATCCCCCCCCGCCCGCCGGCTAGCGCGCGGCGCGTCGTGGCAGGCCATCCGGGCGCGCGGCCTTGAGGGGCGCGCCGCGCCGCCCTACCTTCCCCGGCATGGTCGACCTCGAAGCCGAGATCCAGCGCCTCAAGAAGGAGCGCAACGCGATCCTGCTCGCCCACTACTACCAGGACAGCGAGATCCAGGACGTCGCGGACTTCATCGGCGACTCGCTCCAGCTCGCGCAGGCGGCCGCCAAGACGCAGGCGGACGTCATCTGCTTCGCCGGCGTGCACTTCATGGCCGAGACGGCCAAGATCCTGAACCCCGGGCGCACCGTCGTCCTGCCCGATCTCGAGGCCGGCTGCTCGCTGGCGAGCGGCTGCCCGGCCGACCGGTTCGCGGCCTGGATCGCCAGGCACCCCGGCGCGGTCGTCGTCAGCTACATCAACTGCACGGCCGAGGTGAAGGCGCTCTCGGACTACATCGTCACGTCGTCGAACGCCGAGAAGATCGTCCGCAGCATCCCCGAGGACAGGACCGTCCTCTTCGCTCCGGACAAGAACCTCGGCGCGTACCTGCAGAAGCAGACGGGGCGCACGATGGAGCTCTGGCAGGGCAGCTGCATCGTCCACGAGACCTTCAGCGTGCGGAAGCTCATCGGGCTCAAGGAGCGCCACCCGGGCGCCCTCGTCATCGCCCACCCCGAGTGCGAGGAGCCCGTGCTCGCGATGGCCGACTACATTGGATCGACGACGGCGCTGCTCAGGTACGCCGCGTCGAGCCCGGCCAGGGAGTTCCTCGTCGTCACCGAGCCCGGCATCCTCCACCAGATGGAGAAGGCGGCCCCGGACAAGACGTTCATCCCCGCCCCGCCCGACGCGAACTGCGCCTGCAACGAGTGCCCCTTCATGAAAAAAAACACGCTCGAGAAGGTGTATCTCGCGCTGCGCGATCTCACGCCGCGCATCGAGATGCCCTCCGAGCTGATGGCGCGCGCGAGGCGGCCGATCGAGCGGATGCTCGCCCTATCGTGACCGCGGCCGCCCCGAGGGGCGCTGCGGGACGACCTTGATCTGCGTCTCGTCGGGGTCTTCGGGCGCGGCGGGCGCAGCCGTCTCGAGCCGCGGCGCGGTCGGGGGGCTCTTGTCGCCGCCGAGGTCGTCGTCCTCGACGACGACGTTGAACTCGTCGGCTTCGGCCGCGGGAGGCGTGGACCACGACGTCTCGGCGGGCGGCTTGTCGGTCGGGACCTGGGCCGCGGGCTTCGCTTCGGCCTTCGCCTCGACCTTGGGCTCCGGCTTGGCGCCCGCGTCGACCTTCGGCTGCGAGTCTCGGGCGGCGGGGACCACGAGGCCGACCTTGGCGACGACCGCGTCCAGGACCGACACGAGGACCTCGTTCGGCGTCTTGGCGACGATCTTGTCCCACCCGAGCGCGGCCACGAGGCCCTTGGGCGTGCCGTCTCCGGTCTCGTGGATGCGGCGCACCCACTGCGTGAGATCGTCCTTGGTGAGCTGGTCGGCCAGGACGTCGGTGCCCTTGAGGGCCCCGCCGCGCGCCGTGAGCGTCTCGAGGAACCAGCGCGCGTCGAACAGGTAGAGCTCGTACGCGGTGGCCATCGCCTTGTGGATGGCCGGCTTGGTGAGCTTGCCGCCCCGCCAGAACGCCCAGAGCTCCCCCAGCGGGAGCCAGCGGACGAGCGTCTCGGCGCCCAGCCCCTCCTCGAACGCCTGGTGGTCGACGTCGCCGGCGACGAGCGCGTCGTGCACGACCGACTGGATGCGCGCGTCGTCGTCGCGCATCGCCGCCTTCATGCCGCGGATGCCCCAGGCCGCGACGACCGGCCCACGTACGTCGTTCGGCAGGTGCTTGAACAGCTTGTCGGTGCTCGACTTGTCGTCGTGCGGGAAGAAGGCCGCCAGGAACTCCTGCGACGTGCGCACGCGACCCTCGGGCGTGCGACGGTATTCCTCGAGCGCGAGGCAGAACTTGGGCACTGCAGCGCTCAGATCGTTGCGGGCACTCTTCTCGGCCACGAACCCACCTCCGACGTCGTTCCTTTGCATCGTACAGGAGACACCGGCCGCCCGGATCTGCACAAGCGTTCCGCCAGGCCGATTCAGATCTCGGTCATCAGGGTGGTCAGTACGTAGTCCAGGGCGAAGATCGCCACGATGGACGAGACGACCGCCCGCGCGGTGGCCTCGCCGACCCCGCGGGCCCCTCCGCTCGCGTAGAACCCCTTCTTGCAGCATACGACGCTCACGACGAAGCCGAAGACCGTGGCCTTGACGATCATCATCCGCAGGTCCTTGACCTCGAGCAGCTGCTCGATGCGGTCGAAGAACACGCCCGGGTCGATCCCCTGCCACACGACGGCGACGAGGTAGGCCCCCGCCTGACCCACGACGCCGAAGCACGTCGCCAGCAGCGGCATCATCAGCGTCGTCGCCAGCACGCGCGGCGCCACCAGGTACTGCACGGGGCTCACGCCCATCGTCGTGATGGCGTCGATCTGCTCGGTCACGCGCATGTTCCCGAGCTCGCTCGCCATCGTGCTGCCGGCGCGCGCCGTCACGACGACGGCGGCCAGCACGGGCGCCAGCTCACGCGCGAGGGCGAGCGACACGACGCCGCCGACCATGCCCTCGGCCGAGAACTGCCGGAAGCCGACGATCGTGCTCACCGTGAACGCCATGCCCGTGAAGAGGCCGACCAGCGCGACGATGAACGTCGAGCCGGCGCCGACGAAGTCCAGCGCGCCGAGCAGCTGCGCGGGCCGGTAGGGGGGCCTCACCATCCACAGGACCGTCTGCACCCCGAGCCCGACTGTGGTGCCCACGTCGTCGAAGAACGCGACGAAGGGCGCGTAGACGACGTCCGCCAGGCGCGCGAGGCGCGCGAGCACCGTGGGTCGAGGGGCGTCCCGGGTCGTTTCCGCCACGCGGCGCGTAGACTAGCCGAAGGCCAGGCCACGACGCGCCGTCATCGCCGGTGAGCCCGCCAGCTGCAGCGGGAGGTGGCACGCTCGAGGGCGCTGCCGGCTAGACACGCGACCGCCGCCAGAGGTAGCTCGGACAGACATGGCGCACCTGGCGGAGCTGACCGGGCGGTGGGGGCTGCTCCCGGTGGCTCTGCCGCTCGCCTGGCTCGTGGTGACTCGTCTCGGCCAGCTCGGGTTCGCCGACGCACCCGCCCTCGAGCGCATCGTCGGGGGTGCGACGCTGGCCGTCGCCGTGTTCGTGACCGGGCTGCTGGGGCTCGGGGCGGCACACGCCTTGCGCGCCGGGGCGATCCTCACCGCCCTCGCCGTGATCGCGGCCGTCCTCGTGGCTGTCCGACCTCGATCTCGACGGCCGTACGCGGCGGCGTGGCGCGGCGCCGTGAGCGGCGCCTCGGCGGGCCCCCTGCTCGTGTGCGCCGCAGCGACGGTCGTCGTCGTCACGGCGGCCAGCTGGTTGCCCGTCTGGCAATGGGACGCCCTCGGCTACCACCTCCCCTTCGTCGATTTCGTGCTGCAGTCGGCGTCCCTCGACGGCGTGCCTCGCGACGTCGGCTACCTCTCCACGTATCCGCACAACGTCGAGCTCTGCTTCCTCGCGTTCCGCTCGATGCTGCCGGACGATCGCGTCGTCGAGCTCGCGCACCTCCCGTTCGGCGTGCTGGGCGCCGTCGCGACGGCGGCGCTGGCGCGACGCGGTGGAGCGCGCGCCGACGACGGCGTCATCGCCGGCGCGTCGTGGCTGACGGTTCCGGCCGTGTTCCTGCAGCTGCCGACGAACTACATCGACGTCGCGTGCGCCGCGCTCCTGCTGGTCGCGATCTACTGGGTGCTCGCGACGCCGACCCCTCGTTCCATCGCGTGCGCGGGGCTGGCGCTGGGCCTGTACATGGGCTCGAAGCCGAACGCACCGATGGCCACGGCGCTCCTGTTCGCGCTCCTCGCGTGGCGCGCCGTGAGAGCGGGGCGAGGCAAGTGGGTGGCCGTGGCCGGGCTCTCGACGTTCGCGCTGGGCGCGGAGTCGTACGTCGACAACCTGGTCCGGCACGGAAACCCCATCTGGCCGATCACGCTGCCGATGTGGCCCCTCCGGGTAGGCCCCGACGTCTGGACGCTGCCGGGCACCACGCCGATGCGCGCGCTGCTCGAAGCCGGCGCCGCCGCCCCTCGCGCGCACGGTCCGCTGCCCTGGCGTGTGCTTGCGTCGTGGACGTCGCTCGGCGGGCCGCCCGCCTTCGACATGCGCCTGGGCGGCTTCGGCTTGATCGTTCTCGCCGCGCTCGCGGTGGCCGCCGTCCGCGTCGTGCGCGAGCGGGCGTGGGCACACGCCATCGCCGGGATGGCGGCGGTCGCGTCTCCGGACCCGTCGGTGGCGCGCTACGTCCTCGCGTTCCCGGCGCTCG
>JAJYCT010000184.1 GCA_021778125.1 Myxococcales bacterium | reverse complement strand
GAAGACGCGGGCCGAAATGCTCGAGGTGCGCGCCGCGCGCACGGAGATCCGTGACGCGATCCCTCGAAGACGCGCCGCGCTCCTCGGGATCGTCGCGGGTCGAGCAAGAAGACGGTCGAAGCGGACGGCAGCGGTCCCTGCCCGCCAACGCCGCCCGCCGTCGGCGCTCCATGCAGCGTTCCCGACCACTACTGCGAGTACGGTCGCAACTGGTGGAGTCGCTGCGATCTGCTGCTGCTGTGCCTGAGCGGCACATGGCAGGTGTTCGATGCAGGCGGTTGCCCCGCGCCGGAGAGTGGACCAGTAGGCGGGGCGTGCCCCGAGGCCACGTGTCCGACAATGTGGACGGAGGCGACGGCAATGGTGGTCCGCGCCCCGCGCTCTCCTGCCAGTACCCGGAAGGCGACTGCTTGTGTGGTCCCGGCCTCGCTGGAGGGTCATGCTCGGGCGCTCCGAGCGGGTGGACTTGCCTTCCGGCTGCATCTGGATGCAGCGACCCTCGACCGCGCTTCGGGACCGCATGTTCGCCGCAGGACTCCGCCGCCGCGTGCAACATGGGGTGGGGCGGCTGTTGCCAGCAGTCACAATACTGCAACGCCGAGGGCGTTTGGTGTGGGTGTCGCCGTAGTTGTTGACGACCCGGAGCGCCGCGAAGTTGAACCGGGGGCCGAGGCGCGGTGAGTTGGGTGCAGCCGGCCAACTTCGAGGGGGGTTCGCTTTCTGGCCCCACGGCCACGATCGGCGAGATCAGCTGCGCCCGGCGGCGACCGACTCACCCCAGCCGCTCGAGCACCGCCACGACGTGCTCGGGGCTGCGCTCGCAGAGCTGCTGGAGCTTGCCCGCGTCGAAGAACGCCACCGTCGCGCCGGCGCGCGCGATGGCCGTGACGCCGGGCGCGATGCGGTGGATGGCGTCGCGCACGCCGTAGAACGAGTCGGCCTCGACGACGGCCACCGGCGGCGCGTCGTGCCCGTCGCCCTCGTAGAGGCCAATGGACCCGCGCGCCACCAGGCACGCGACCTCGGGCGCCATGCCCGCGGGCAGCAGGATCGTGTCCTCGTCGAACGACTCGAGGCGCTGGATGCACGAGAGCACGTCGTCGCGCACCTGCACGTCGAGCTGGCCCATCGTCTCGTGCATCGAGAAGAACGAGTCGATGCGGTGGACCTGCTTGGTGTCGGCGATGCGCTGCGCGAAGGCCGGGTCGTCCTGCATCACGGCGCGCACGGCGTCGGCGGGCAGCGCCCAGACCTCGCTGATGCGCTCGGCCCGCAGCGACGCCGTGCACCGCGCGCCCGGCCCCCCGAGCACGCTCGACTCGCCCAGCAGCCACCCGGGGAAGCAGCAGCGCACCATCCACGAGCCGCCTTCGGGCTTCTCGAGCCACACGCCCAGGAGGCCGCTCTTGACGACGAACAGGCTGCGCGAGGGCTCGCCCTCGGTGACGAGCATCTCGCCGGGCGCCAGCGTGCGCGACGTCAGGTGCAGGAGCAGGCGCGCGCGCTGCTCGTCGCGCAGGCCGGCGAAGCTGCGCGCCTCGAACACGCTCGCCAGCGGCTTGAGGCGGGCGCGGCTCTGCTCGAGCAGCGCGTGGATCGGCGAGCCCGAGAACGCGTCGCGCCCGCCGAGCTCCAGGGCCCGCGTGGCGGCGCGCTCGAGCGACGGCAGATCGAAGCGGTCGGCGAACTCGCGCGCCGCGGCCTCGAGGTAGCCGCGCGCCAGGCCCGGCTGGCCGAGCGCGACCTCGACCTCGGCCATCGTGAGCAGCGTGGCGCCGCGGCGGTCGTGATCGGCGAGCAGGCGCGGGAGCAGGGCCCGGGCGGTCTGGAGCGAGGCGGCGTCGCCCCTCTCCAGCGCCGCGGCGACGCGCGCCTCCAGGGGCTCGTCGTCGGTGAGGGCGTCGAGCGCGGGCTCGTCGCCCCCGCCGACCAGATCGCCGAAGTCCGCGAGGTCGGCCTCGCCCGGAGGCGGCACGAGCGAGAAGCGCTGCGCGCGGCGCACGGCCTCCACGACGTGATCGGCGGTCAGCGCGGGGCTCATCTCGCCCGCGTCGTCGACGGCGACGTCGGCCACGTGCAGGGTGCCCGAGGGCGCGACGAGCACGACGGTCACCGTCCACGCGTCGCCCGACACGCGCCGGACGCGCCGCACGCCGCGCACGTCGAGCAGCTTGCCGAAGTCCGTGCGCAGGCGCTCGGCCGCCGCCTTCCAGACCTGCTCTCGACGCACGGCCCCAGCATAGCGGAGCGCCGCGCCGGGGGGGCGTTTGACGCGGCGCCCCGGGGCGGGGTACGACGCGGGTGGAGGAGGGATCCAGCGGCGTGAAGCGACGGCACCTCTTCGAGTTCAACGACAGCCCGTGGGCCCCCGCGGCGCTGCGCGAGACGGTCATCGAGGCGCTCAGCCGGACGCTCGCATGGGGGCGCATGCTCTCGGGCCTGGTCGGCCCCTTCCGCGAGTTCGTCGCGCAGACGGGGGCCACCGAGGTGCTCGATCTCTGCGCGGGCGCGGGCGGCCCGGCCGCCATCCTCGCCGGCGAGATCGCGCGCGCGGGCGCCACGCCGCCGCGCTTCCTGATGACCGACCTGCAGCCGCACCCCGAGGCGTGGGCCCGCCTGCGCGCGGCGCACCCCGGGTGCATCGACTTCGTGTCCGGGCCGGTCGACGCCACGCGCATCCCCGAGGGGCTCGGCGCCGGGCGCGCGCGCGTCGTCATCAACGCGCTGCACCACTTCCGCCCGGGGCTCGCGGAGGCGATCCTGCGCGGCGCGTGCGAGGGCGGCTCACCCGGCGTCTTCGTCGCCGAGGGCTTCGAGCGCAGCCCCCTGCGCTTCGCGCCGTTCGCGCTCGCGGGCCTGCCGGCGCTCGCCGTCAACCCGCTGCTGTCGCCGCGTCGGCGCGCGGAGAAGGCGCTCTACACGTGGCTGACGCCCGTCGCGCTGGCCGTCTCCACCTGGGACGGCCTCGTGAGCACGCTGCGCGTCTACACCGAGGCCGAGCTGCGAGCGATGGTCGCCCCGCTCGGCGACGCGTTCACCTGGACGTACGGGACGTACGGCTTCCCCGGCGGCGGGCGGCCCTGTTACTTCTACGGCGTCCGGAGGCGGTGACTAGTTGCACGCCCGGCTGTACACGGCGCCCGCGTCGGTGGTGACCGGGTTGCAGTGGACGCTCGGGTAGTCGCAGCAGTCGGTGTCGGTGACGCAGACGCCGCCGTCGGTGGTGGCGCAGCACTCGCTGGCGCCCGCCTCGTTGGGCTGGCAGGCGTTGCCCGTGGCGCAGCACGGGGTGCCGCCCGGGGTGCAGTACGAGCCGGCGCCGAGCGAGCAGCCGTTGCCGCACACGCCGCCGATGCACTGCTCGCCGTTCGAGCACCCGCAGACGCCGCCGCACTGGTCGGCGGTGCCGCACTGGCCGGGAGGGCACTGCGGGGCGCACGCCTCGACGACCACGCCGCCGCCGTCGTCGAGCACGACGCAGGGGCCCTGGTAGTCGGCCTGCCCGCTGCTCTGGCAGAGGTACGAGTCGCCGCCCGCGCAGCCGATCTGGCCGCACGCGATCTGCACGGCGCCGCCGCCGTCGAGGGCGACCGTGCACGGGCACGTGCTGGCGGCGGCGTCGTCGCCGGGCGTCGAGGTGGGCGACGCCGAGCCGTGACATGCGGCAAGCGCCAGGAGCGCCGCCCCGAGGACCGAGCCCTTCATGGGCGGCCGTTATGTCACGGCAAAGACGCCGCCGCCAGGCGACCTAGAAGAGGTCTCGTACCTGCGCGGCGTAGTCGACGGGGGCGAGGTCGATGGGGACCTCGCGCTGCGCCGGCGTCCTGGGCAGCGGGCGCAGGAAGCCGCGCAGGATGAGGCGCGAGACGCTGGGCAGCGTCTCGAAGTGCAGACCCAGCGCGCGCCCCGGATCGCCGGGACGGCGCCCCTCGACCACGCGCGAGACGGTCGCGAGCGCGTCGAACCAGATGGGCAGCTCGGTGGCCTGGAAGCTCACGACCACGTCGAGCCCGTCCTCGACGCGCTCGTCGGACAGGACGAGCATGCCCTCGGGCGACAGGTCGATCGTCCGGTCGCCGAGCAGGCGCCAGTCGTCCATGCGCCGGACGCGGCACCCGAGGCGGACCGAGCGCCGGATCTCGTGGCGGCGGTTGGCCGGGATGCGGCCGCCCGAGGCGCGGCTGAGCGACGGCGTGAGCAGGCGGAGCGAGCGAACCAGCGGCCCGCCGACGGCGGAGCGGCCGGTCGACGGGGGGGGGGGCGACACCGAGGCGGGGCGCGGCAGGGCGACCATGGCGAAATCTCCTTGCGACGAATCGTAACGAGGCCGACGTCTGCAGGGCCAAGTTGCGCGCTCGAGCCGCTACACTGGGGCGGCCAGGGAGGCTCAGCTTTGACCAGTGCACTCACGGGGCTCGGCCTCGGCGCCGCGGCGCTCGCGCTCGTCGCGTGCGGCTCGAGCGGCGAGGGCGCGGCGCCCGCCGTGGATGCGGCGCCCGACTCGACGCTCGCGGAGGCAGGCCCGCCGGGCGACGGCGGCGACCTCGCCGACGCGGCGGAGGTCGAGGCGGGCCCCTGCCCCGCCGGCATGATCCTCGTGACGACGTACTGCATCGACGCGTGGGAGGCGTACGTGACGGAGCTCGACGACGCCGGCGCCGAGCGGCCGCACTCGCCCTACGACGTCGTCGACGGCCTGACGGTGCGCGCCAGGACGGCCGGGCACGTGGTCCCGCAGGGCTACATCTCGCAGGTGCAGGCCGCCGCGGCGTGCGCCGCCGCCGGCAAGCGCCTCTGCTCGGCCGACGAGTTCCACCTGGCGTGCGAGGGGCCCGACGCGGGCAACTGGTACCCCTACGGCGGCGAGACCGACGTCCCCGGCTGGTGCAACGAGGGCAAGGGCAGCATGATGCCCATCCTCTTCGGCAGCAACGCCGCCAGCTGGACGTACGCGGACTTCAACGATCCGCGCCTCGACCAGATCGAGGGGGGCCTCGCGCCGACGCAGAGCTACCCGCACTGCCGCTCGCCCTTCGGCGTCTACGACTGCATGGGCAACCTGCACGAGTGGGGCAGCGACCCGCCCGACGTCAACGGCCACGGCCGCTTCCGCGGCGGCTTCTACGGCGACGCGGAGCTCAACGGGCCGGGCTGCCTCTACACGACGAGCGCCCACGCGCCGACTTACCACGACTACTCGACGGGCTTCCGCTGCTGCGCGGACCCCGCCGGGGCGGGCGGCTGAGCCCTCTCAGGACATCGCCGCGCGCCGGATCGTCTCGGCGTAGTCGACGCGCGGCTCGCGCGCCGGCACGGGCGGCGGCACCCCGCGCAGCGCGTGGCGCAGGAAGACCGCGACGTCGGGCTCGAGCCCCTCGAACTGCAGGCCGAAGGCGCGCCCGAGGTCGCCCGGGCGGCGGCCGTGCGAGACGCGCGCGACGGTGCCGAGCGAGTCGAACCAGAAGTCGCTGCGCGGCAGGCGGAAGGAGACGACGACCGGCTCCCCGGTGAGCACGGGCTCCTGGAGCATCACGAGCATCCCCTCGGGGGACACGTCGAGGCCGCGGCTCCCGACCAGGCGGAAGTCGCGCTCCCGCACGATCTGACAGTCGATCCGCAGCGACCTTCGGACGACGCGGCGCTGCTGGACATGAACGAGCGTGCCGGACATGGGCAAACCTCCTGCTGTTGGACCGGATCGTAACGAGGCGGGTGTGCGCGCGGGCAAGTTCTGGGACAATCGCCCCGCCATGTCCGACGTCGACAAGATCGTCAGCCTGCTGGACAGCGACGCGATCGAGAGGCGGATCGCCGCCGCCATCGTGCTGGGGGAGCTACGCGCGAAGGGCCCGGGCGTCGTCGAGGCGCTCGCGGGCGCGCTCGACAGCGGGATCCCGCTCTTGCAGCGGCACGCGCTCGAGGCGCTCGCGCGCGTGGGCGCGAAGAAGGCGGTGCCGAGGATCCTGCCGCTCCTGGGCGCGCGCGAGGAGGACGTGCGGCGCGCGGCGGCCGAGGCAATGGTGAGCGTCGGCGACGAGGTGCTGCCGACGCTGCGGGCGCGCCTGCGCGAGGCGCCGCCCGAGGAGCGGCGCGCGATCGACGCCATCCTGGCGTCGCTCGGCGGCAAGGACGCGTTCCACGTGCTGCTCGGCGGCCTCGCGGCCGGCGCCGCCGAGGCGGCCCGGGCGGCGGCCCTCGCGGTGCGCCAGCGCGTGCGCGACGCCGACGGACGGCAGCGGCGCAGCTACCTCGCCGAGACCGAGAAGTTCCTCGAGAAGGCGCGCGCGGGCGGCCACGCGGGCGCGCTCGCGGCCGGGGTGAAGATCCTCGGCTACCTCGAGGACGACAGGGCCATCCCCACCCTGCTCGCCTTCACGGGGCCCACGGGCAACGTGCCGTCGGTGCGGCAGGAGGCGCTCATCGCGCTACGCTTCCTGCTCGGCAAGAAGACGGCCGACGCGCGCAAGGTGGTCGGCGCCCTGGTCGACGCCGCCGAGGACGCCGACCGGTCGCTCGCGCAGACGGCGCTGCACACGCTCGCCGGCATGGAGCTGCCCGACGACGCGATGAAGCGCCTGGAGAGGCTCGTCGCGCACCCGGACGTCGAGCGCGCGCGGTTCGTGCTCGAGATGCTGGGGCGGCAGGGCAGCGCCGAGGCGGCGCGCCTGCTCGTGAAGGTGCTCGCGACGACGAAGGACAAGCGGCGCGCCGAGATCGCGGCGGCGTGCCTGGTGGAGCCGGGCGGCGAGCCGTCGAGCGGCGCGCCGGGATCGGCGCCGGTGCGCGAGGCGGCCGTGGCGCCGCTCGCGAAGGCGCTGCTCGAGGCCGACGACGCCGACCGCGCGTGGCTGCTGCGCAGCGTGCTGCGGCCGAGCGCGAGGAAGGTCGCCGCCGCGGCGCGCCGCCAGATGCTCGAGGCGGCGACCGGGCGCCTGGCCGCCGGCGACCGCAACTGGGAGCCGCTGCTGGCGATCGTGCGCGACGCGGACCCCGAGGCGGCGGCCGCCGCGATGCGCGAGCTGGGCGCGAAGCTGCGCAAGGGCAACCCGGACCGGGCGCTCACCCTCCTTCGCGTGCTGTGCCGGCACGAGGGGGCGACCGACGCCGACCGCTACGCGCTCGCGGTGGCGGAGCTCTCGCGCGGCCCCCGCGACACCCGCCCGGCGGCGCGCGCGGGCGACGAGGCGCTGCGCCTGCTGGGGGCGCTGCTCGACCGGACCTTCGACGTGGCGGCGCTGCTCCGCAAGGACAGGTCGCTCGCGCTCGAGGACCTCTACTACGTCGGCTTCCACTTCAGCGAGGAGGGCCACCCGCTCGGCGAGGAGCTGCTGCGCGTGGTCGTCGACCGGGGCGGGCGGGCGAAGATCGCCCGGATGGCCAAGAGCAAGCTGGCGCTGGTCGCGCAGGCCTGAGTGCCGCTCGAGCGCGGGCGGGCCGCTCAGCCGCCGTCGAGCGCGTCGTTGTACGCGTCGAGGATGGCGCCGTCGCCCATCGCGTGGGGGGCCGCCGCGGCGGCGGTCCCCTCCCCGCCCGTCGCGGGCGTCGCCGTCGCGTGGGCGAACCAGAGCGCCACGGCCGCCGCCATGGCCAGCAGGCCCGCGCCTCCATAGGCCGCCGCGCGCAGCGGGCGCGCCGCAGGCAGCGAGAGGCGCGCGGGCTGCCGCGCGGCCCGCTCGAGGGCGAGCTCGAGGCGCGCCTCGCCGGCCAGGGCGACCGCGCACGCGTCGCACGACGCGCAGTGCGCCTCGAAGGCGCCCGCGCGGCGCGCGTCGAGCGTCCCGAGCACGTAGGCCGAAAGCTCCCCCGCCGTCGCGTGACGCACGCTCATCGCTCCTCTCGTCCTTCCAGCGCCGCGCGCAGCTTCGCGCGGACCTCGCACAGGATCTGCCGCACCCGCTGCAGCGACAGGCCGACCCGCTGCGCGACCTCGGCGTGGCTCAGGCCTTCGCCTCCGTACGCGAGGCGGAACACTTTCTTCGCCGACGACGAGCAGCCCGACAGGACGTCGACGGCGCGCGTCACGCGCTCCTCGGTGAGCAAGCGCGCCTCGGCGTCGCACCCCGGGGCGGCCAGCACCGCGGCGATCGACGGCTCGTCGATGGGATCGTGCCGGCGCGCCGCCGCGTCGCGCCGCTGCGCCTCGAGCGCCAGGAAGTGCGCCTGCGCGATGGCCAGGCCGGGCAGCTGCAGGCGAGCGAGGCGCCCCTGCCGCTGCTGCTCGACGAGGCGGATCCAGGCCTCCTGGGCGATGTCCTTGGCGCGGTCGACGCGCACGCCGCGCGCCAGCAGCGAGACGACGACGCGCTGGTTGTGGCGCGCGACCAGGGCGCTCCACGCCTCGGCGTCGCCGCCGAGGGCCGCCTCGCACAGGGTGGCCTCGTCGGCCGGGGGCGGCGGCCGCTCGACGCGGACGCGCGGGCCGCGCGCGATGCCGGTTCCGAGGAGAGGCAGGGCGTCGACCAGGGCCTTCATGCGTAAGCTCGCCCGGGCAACGGGCGCGTGGGGGGAAACATATCGGCTCCCGGGCGACGGTCGAGCCCCGCGGAGCATTCCCGGGCCGCGCGAGGCCGGGCGGCGGGGGGCCGAGGAGCTCCGCCTACCAGCGGTGAAACGCGGGGTGGCCTTCCTTGACGGCGACGAAGAGGCCGCGGCCGGTGACGGTGATCGTGCCGCCCGCCTCGATCGTGGCCTCGACGACCGCGCGGTCCTCGTGCGGCTCGACGACGTGCGCGCGGATCACCAGCTCGACGTCCATCGGCGTCGGGCGCCTGAGCTTCACCGCGAAGTCGGCGGTGACCGTGCACGGCACCGACGTCGCGCCGGCCTTGCGCATCAGGTGCCAGGCCGCCGTCCAGTTCGAGTGGCAGTCGACCAGGGCGCCGCAGATGCCGCCGTTGAGCACCCCGGGGAACGCGAGGTGATGCGCCTGCGGCCGCCAGCGGCACACCAGGGCGTCGTCGCCCTCGGCGAAGCTCCGGATGCGCAGGCCGAGCGCGTTCTTGACGCCGCACCCGAAGCACTGGTTGTCGGGCGCGTAGGTCTCCTGGAGGCTCTTGGGGTCGGGCTCCATGGTAGCTCCTCGGTCGCGTGGGCCCCGTCCGGCCGTCAGGTCGCCTTCCCGGCGCGGGTCGTGGCGGTCGCCATGGGGCGGGCGGGGAAGGTAAGTCGAGGCGGAGGCTGGAGGCAAGGGGGAAACCCGGCACGCGACCTGCCGCGCGACTTGCTGATAGCATCGAGGCGCGCCGCAGGCCGGGGCGCACGACCAACGCGTGGAGGATACAGATGAAGAAGCTCGTGGCCGAATGCCTGGGGACGTTCGTGCTGGTCTTCGGCGGGTGTGGCTCCGCGGTGTTTTCGGCGGCGTTTCCTTCCGTCGGGATCGGGCTGCTCGGAGTCGCGCTCGCGTTCGGGCTCACCGTCCTGGGCTGCGCGTACGCGCTAGGTCCGATCTCCGGCTGCCACCTCAACCCGGCCGTCACCCTGGGCCTGTGCGCGGGCAAGCGCTTCGCCTGGAAGGACGCCCCCGGGTACATCGGGGCGCAGCTCGTCGGCGCCATCATCGCGGCCGGCCTGCTGGTGGTCCTGCTGAAGGGACAGCCCCATGGATACGACGCCGCCGTCGGCGGCCTCGCGGCGAACGGCTTCGGCGATCACTCGCCCGGGCACTACTCCATGGTGTCTGCGCTGCTCGCCGAGGTCGTGCTGACCTTCATCTTCCTGAGCGTCATCCTGGGCGCCACGGCGACCAAGGCTGCCGCAGGCTTCGCCGGCATCCCCATCGGCCTCACGCTGACCCTGGTTCACCTGATCGGCATCCCGATCACGAACCTGTCGGTGAACCCCGCGCGCAGCACCGGGCCAGCCCTGTTCGTGGGCGGGTGGGCGCTCGAGCAGCTCTGGCTGTTCTGGATCGCGCCGATCGCCGGAGCCCTGCTCGCAGGCTTGCTGGCGACCTGGCTCCACGAGGACGCCAAGGCCACGTGAGCCCAGCGGGCGCTGTGTGACGCGCCCGGCGTTTGAGAGCGCCCGCCCACGCTGTCCGCCCGCGCGACGACGCTCAGGCCTTCTTCGGCTCGGCCTTGGTCTCGGTCGTGGCGGCGTTCTTCTCGCGCCAGGCGGCGAGCTGCTTGGCGCGGCGCGCCTTCTGCTTGCGGCGGACGGGCGGATCTTGGGGGGTGCTCATGGGGCGCGCACTGTAGCGGAAGCGCGCCGCTCACGCACGCCTGACCGCACCGCGTCGCGACGGCGGCGCGGCGCCCGGCCCCCCTGCCCCGCCTGCCGCCTCGATCTGCGCGAGCCAGGCCCCGACGGCCTCGCGGCAAGCGCCGCCCCCGGCGCCCTCCCACTCGAGGCGCGCCAGGCGGTGCAGCAGGTGCGGCGTGTGATCGCCGGTGCGAGCGCGGGCCTCGGCGGCGCGCACGCCGCCCCCCTCGGGCGACGAGACGACGAACGCCCCGCGGGCGGCGTCGAGCTCGGCGGCGGCGTCCTCCCCGCGCCCCTGCTGCTGCGCGAGCCACGCGCGCGTGAGGTGGCGGTGCTGGCGGGGCTCGGCCTCGTCGAGGACGATCCGGTCGCAGGCCGCGACGAGCCCCTCGGCGCGCGCGTCGCCGCGCGCGAGCGCCACCTGCGCCCCGAGCAGGCGCGCCTCGAGATCGCCCCACGGATCCTGCAGACGCTCGTAGATCTTGAGCGCGACGCGGGAGTGGGCGTCGGCGGCGTCGAAGTCGTCGGCGTCGAGCGCGATCATCGCGAGCAGGCGCTCGCAGGCCGCCTCCCCGCGGGGGTTCTGCACCTCGCGGAAGCTCGCGCGGGCCGCGAGCGCGCGCGCCCGGGCGCCGGCGAAGTCGAACGCGCGGTGGTCGGCGTGCCCGAGCGCGACGTCGCACTGCGCGATGCCGAGGCGGTAGCCGATGCCGTCGAACTCGCCGCGCGCGTCTCCCAGCAGCTGGCGCCCGCGCTGGAAGCCGCCAACGGCCTCCTCGATGAGCGCGAGCAGGATGAGGCACTGCGCCCGGCCCATCACGTCGCCGACGTCGCGGCACCGCTCGACGGCCCCCTTGAGCGTCGCGCGGGCGCGGGCGTGGTCGCCGAGCAGGTAGTCGATCTCGCCGAGCACGACCTCGGCCTGGGCGCGCCCCGCCACGTCGCCGAGCTTCTCGTAGCTGGCGAGGGCACGCACGACGAGCTCGCGGCCCTGCGAGGGCTGGCCCCGGTCGCTCGCGATGTTGCCGAGCAGGCGCAGCGCGCCCGCCTCGCTGGCCGCGTCGCCGGCGCGGCGGAAC
>JAJYCT010000183.1 GCA_021778125.1 Myxococcales bacterium | reverse complement strand
CCGATCTTGCGCCATCTCGAGCGGGGACGCGGTCTCGCTCACGAGCACGACGGCGACGTGGCAGCGCTCCGGCGCGCTGCGCACGTGCTCGCAGAAGGTGTAGCCGGAGCCATCGGGCAGGCCCAGCTCCACGAAGATGACGCGCGGCCTTCGGCTCTCGAGGTGAAGGACACCCTCGTCGTAGCGGCGCGCCCGGACGACGTCGAACCCGAGCGCCTCCAGGCGGTGCTGCATCGCCTTCGCGAGCGGTGGGTCGTCCTCGACGAGAAGCGCGACCCCGGAGGTGATGGGCCCGGTCACGGCGCCGCCTCCCTAGCAAGCCTCGACGAGCGCCGGTCCGAAGACCAGCACGAACGCGCTACCGACGAGCCGCGCGAGCAGCCGTACCACGCGCGCGCGAGGCGCGCTGGGCGCCGGGGTCCGGAAGTGCAGGAAGCCGTCGGCGAGCGAGCCGTCGTCCACGGCCTTCGCGCGAAACAGGCGGTACTCGCACGCGGGCACAGCGAAGGGAACGCCGAGTCGCTCGCAGGTCTCGATGGCGCGCTGCACGGCTACCGCGTGCGCGGGCGACGTGCTGGCGACGTATACCTCGTCGACCGCGTGGCTCCGGAGCACCGTCTCCAGATCTCCGACCGCGCCCGCCAGCTCGGCGTGAAGGCGCGAGGTCGATTTCTGGTCGTCGAACCGCAGGTGAGCGACCACCTCCCGGTGACGATCCCGGTCACGGATCTCCTTGGCAGTGAGCCGCCCCAGCGAACCGATTCCCAGAACGAGCACGCGGGCACGTCTTCGGGAATTCATGACGTTCCAAGGAGCACCTGCCGTGCCGATCCAGCCCATCCACGCGCACCACGAGAAGTCATGCGGGGACGCGCTCGGGCGCGCCGAGCAAAGACGAAAGCGCTGCGCCGCGGCGAAGCGCTTGCCCATGACCAATCAGTCCACCACGAAGCCCTTGAAGTTTCGCATATAGCTCGCAAACGCCTCGGAGAGGCCGCGCTCGCGCATCTCGGCGACCGTGAGCGGCGGACGCTTCGGCTCCCACTCCGCCGCGCTGGCGCGCAATGGCCACTCGGGATTGGCGATCGCCCCGCGTCCGAGCGCGACCGCGCTCGCACCGAGCTCGAGCGCGGCCTCCGCGTCGGCGCGCGTCCAGATTGCGCCCGCGACAACGAGCGAGACGTCGCCCGGCAGCGCCTTCCGGAAGAGCGGGATCGGGTGCTCGTCCGGGCGTTTCTTCGTGTTGCGCTTGGCGTCCCAGAGCGACAGGTGGATGAAGTCCGCGCCGTCCTCGCAGAGCCACCGCGCCGTCTGCAGCGACTCGTCGAAGTCCATGCCGCGCGCGTTGCCGAAGTCTTCGGGCGAGAGGCGGATGCCCACGAGGAAGCCCTGCGGGACGGCGCCGCGCACGGCGCGCATCACCTCGCGCGAGAGGCGCGCCCGCTGCTCGAGCGAGCCGCCCCAGCCGTCGGTGCGGGTGTTCATGGAGCTGAGGAACTGGCAGAGCAAGTAGCCGTGCGCGCCGTGCAGCTCGATGCCGTCGAAGCCGGCCGCGTGTGCCCGAACCGCGGCGTCGCGGAAGTCGCCGATGACGCGGGCAATCTCGTCCGCGGTCCCCGCGCGTGGTCGCTCGGCGTTCGGCACCTCGGCGTCCGTTGCGCTCCAGGGCTGCTCGCCGGTGAGGCTCGACGGGGAGCGCACCCCGCCGTGGAAGAGCTGCACGACGCCGAGCGCACGCGCCGAGCGTAGCGCGGTCGCCAGCCTGCGCAGCCCCGGCAGGTGCGTGTCGGAGTACGCGCCGAGCTCTCCGGGCCAGCCCTGCCCGTCGCGCGAGACGTTGGCGGCGCAGGTCTCGACGACGCCGAAGCCGCCCTGGGCGCGGCGCTCGAGCCAGTGCAGCTCGTCGTCCGACAGCGTGCCATCGGCGTGGCTCTGCTGGTTGGTCATGGGAGCGACCCACACGCGGTTACGCGCGCGCAGGCCGTTGCGGAGCGTCATGGAGTCGAACAGCACGGCGAGGTTGGATGCACCGAAGCGAGCTCGGTTGCAAGGGGGACCTCGCTGACGTCCATCACCCGCCCGCACGGCGAGCTTGGCCGGCGCGGCGGATGGCCGAATCATGGATCGTCGAGATGGACGGCTCAGCCGCGCCCCCGAGACCCCTGCCGCGGGCGGACCTGAAGGTCGGCTTCGCGTGCAACAACCGGTGCGTCTTCTGCGCGCAGGGCGACCGCCGCGCGACGTGCGGTGCGGTCGACGTGGACGTCCTCGAGCAGCGCCTCGCATCGGCGCGCAGCCGGTCCCGGGGCCTCGTGCTCACGGGCGGCGAGCCGACGGTCTACAAGCACCTCGTCCGCCTCGTGCGCACGGCGCGGCGGCTCGGCTACGCGCCGATCCAGGTGCAGACCAATGGCAGGATGCTGGCGTACCGCAACATCGTCGACGCGCTGCGCCTCGCCGGAGTGCACGAGTTCTCGCCGTCGCTTCACGGCTCGACGGCCGAGGCGCACGACGCGCTCACGCGGGCTCCCGGGAGCTTCGCCCAGTCCGCCCTCGGCATCGCGAACGCCGTCGCCTCCGGGGCGAGCGTCGTGACCAACTCGGTCGTCGTGAGAGACAACGTCGACGACCTGCCCGCGCTCGTAGCCAAGCTGGCCTCGCTCGGCGTGCGCCACGCGCAGCTCGCCTTCGTGCACCCGGTGGGGACGGCACGCGACGGCTTCGACGCGGTCGTCCCGCGCCTGTCCGACGTGGAGGCGTCGCTGCGCCGCGCCCACGCCACGGCCCGCGCGGCCGGCGTACGCCTGGTCACCGAGGCCGTCCCGCTCTGCTTCCTGCGCGACCTGGAGGAGGTCGCGGTCGAGCCGGCCATCCCCTCGACGCTCGTCCTCGATTTCGACGGTGCGGCGATCGACTACTCCGCGTGGCGCGAGGGCGAGGGCAAGACGCACGGCGCCCCGTGCGCGCGGTGCTCGGCGCGAACACGCTGCGAGGGCCCGTGGCGCGAGTACCCCGAGCGGCACGGCTGGGACGAGTTCCAGCCGCTCCCGTGAGCGTCCGTCACGCGTAGAAGCCGACCGCCGCGTGGCTGACGATCGAGCCGTCGTCGCCGTCGACGGTCTGCTCGTAGTGCAGCAGGGCGCCGGTCGCGCCGGACGGGAGCGTGTGGAGCAGCGACCAGATGGGCGCCAGGCCGCATACGCGCCGCTCGTCGAGATCGCCTGCGACGTGCGTCCAGAAGCCGGCGGCGTCCCCGGAGGTCGCGTGCTCGAGGGAGACGCGGTCGGTGCGTTCGAGCGCGCGGCGCTGCGCGTCGTCGAGCGGACGCGCGTCGCCGAAGCGCGGGCCCACGTGCGCGAGGTCGGCTCCCGCGACCATCACGACGCGCCCAGGGCGCGAATCGAAGAGCGCGCGCACCCCGCGCAGGAACCGCGTGACCTGCGCGTCGCGCGCTGGATCGCGCCGCCGGGCCTGGTGCGCGCCGAGCCCGGCCAGCACGGGGACGATGCGCAGCGGCCGCCCCCCGAGCACGTGGCGCAGGTAGACAACCTGGAACTCGAGCGAGTGCTCTCGCTTGTGATTGAACTCGTCGGCGAACGGGTCGAACTGCGCGCGCGCGGCCAGAGAGTCGATCGCGTCGAGGTCTGCGGCGACCGCGCCCAGCGGCGTGTCGAATGCCTTGCGGCACAGGGCGAACGGCGCGTCCATCGGCGCGTGGGAGGTGCCGAGCAGGACGAACGTGTCGGCCTCGCCCGGCACGGCGGCCGCGAGCGCGCCGTAGGCGTGGCCGTAGCCCACGGCGCCGCGCCACGGGTCGATGTGCGGCGCCACGAGCGCGACGAGGGTCCCGTCGGGGCACGCCGGGGACGACGCCTTGCCCAGGCAGTCCTCGTCGATGTAGCGACGCAGCCGCGCCTCCTCGCCGTGGTACGCGCTGCCCGCGTGGGTCGCAGGCCGCAGGGAGGCCTGCGAGAACGCGCGCGCGACCCGCGTGCGAGCCGCCTCGAACGTCGGCCCCTCGAGGAAGAGCCCTCGCTCGAGCTCCGCCGCCAGCCGCACGACGACCTCGGTGGGCACGGGGCTGGAGAGCTCGCGCGAGACCTCCTGGGCGATCTCGGCGCACGTCTTCCGCCCGGTCAAGCGCGCGACGATCGGCACCAGCGGCGGTGGCAGCGTGGCATGCGCGTCGGTGATGCCCTGCGTGTCGCGCAGGACGAGAACCTGACCGTGCTCCCGGTCGGGCACGACGACCGACTCGACGGGCCGCAGCGCGGGGCGTGAACCAGCGTCCATCCCTCCACTGTAGCGCCCGGCGGTCGCGTGCTACCTGCACGGCGCGATGTACCGCGGACCGTCCGGCTGGGCCCGTTCTCCTGACCGCCGGGAGCTGCTCGCCCTGTACGCCGAGGCCGACGCGCTGCTCGAGGGGTGGTCGTGCGGGTGCTCGCGCGCGGGGGTCGGCGGCGCGCCCGAGGCCCGGTGTTGCCACTTCGCGGTCACGGGTCGCGAGCCGTACCCGACGGCGGTCGAACTCGAGGAGATCCAGCACGCGGTGCGCGCCGCCGGCGCCGCGCCGCGCGATCCGCGGCGGCTGCCCCTGACCGAGCTGCGCGCGTGCCCGTTGCTCGGGGCCGACGGGCGCTGCCGCATCTACGCCTCGCGCCCGTTCGGGTGCCGGACGTTCTTCTGCGATCGCGCCGAGGCGCCCTTCGGAGGGCGGACCCGGCTGCCCAGGGCGGCCATCAACGAGCTTGGGCGGCGGATCGCCGGCCTCTCCGCGCGCTTCGCCCCCCGCGATCCCCTCCCGCGGCCGCTCGTGCGCGCCCTTCAGGCGGGCCGGCCCCGCCCGTGACGCCCGGGATCGCGCGCGCCCTCGCCAAGCCGTGACTGGACGCGACGTCCCGGTCCGGCGAACATCGAAGTCATCATGCGGGTACACCACATCGACTGCGGGACGATGTGCCCTCTGGGGGCACGCCTCCTCGGCGGTCGCGGCGGCTGGCTCGAGCGCGGGCGCCTCGTCTGCCACTGCCTCGTCGTCGAGACCAAGGACGGGCTCACGCTCGTCGACACGGGCCTCGGAACGGCGGACATCGACCAGCCGAGGCGCCGCCTCGGGGGCGTCTTCCTGGCCGTCACCGGCCCTCGCCTGCTGCGCGACCAGACGGCGCTCGCCCAGATCGAGCGCCTCGGCTACCGGCGCGACGACGTGCGCGACATCGTCCCCACGCACCTCGATCTCGACCACGTGGGCGGCCTGTCCGACTTCCCGGAGGCGCGCGTGCACGTCTTCGAGCCCGAGCTGCGCGCGGCGACCGAGCGCGCGACGCGCAGGGAGCGCTCGCGCTACCGCGCCGCCCAGATGAGGCACGGACCGCGGTGGGTCCCGCACCGCGTCGAGGGCGACACGTGGATGGGGTTCGAGCGGGTGCGGGTCCTTGGCGACGACGTCGCGCTGGTTCCGCTCGCGGGGCACACGCGCGGGCACTGCGCGGTCGCCGTGCGCGACGGCGCGCGCTGGCTCGTGCACGCGGGCGACGCGTACTTCTTCCGCGGCGAGATGCGGCCAGAGGCGCCGTGGGGCGCGCCGGGGCTCTCGCTGTTGCAGCGCCTCATCGCGTTCGACGACGAGGCGCGCCGCAGAAACCAGGACCGCCTGCGATCGCTCGTGCGCGACCACGGCGACGAGGTCCGGGTCTTCTGCGCCCATGACCCCGTCGAGCTCGAGGCATTCCCGGCCCCCGAGCCCCGCCCGGCGGTCACGACGACGTTCGTGGCCTCGGCCTGACCGGTCACGGCGTGCCGCGCACGAGCCACACCGCGTAGAGCACGACCAGGAACGACGCGAGGAGCGTCGCGCGCCCGAGCCAGCTGCCGATGCGCCGCGCCTCGGGCCTGGTCGCCAGCGCGTCGTGCACCGCCGTGAGGACGAGGACGAGGGCGACGGCACCGAGCTTGTGCGCGAGTGCGCGGCCGAAGCCGTCGGCCCAGAAAGCCCCCGACGCGAGCGTGTCGAGGCGGACGCCGCGCAGCGCGAGGTTGGTCGTCCCGGTCGTGACGAGCAGCCCGAGGCACGCCCAGCCAAAGACCCGGTAGCGCATCCCCACCTGACGCACGAGCGCGGCCGCGGCCGACGCCTGCTCGGGGCGCCGCAGGACGGGGACAACGACAGCCGCGAAGAAGACCATCGACCCCACCCACGCGCACGCGGCGAGCACGTGGACGTAGACCGAGATCGTGTAGAGCGTCTGCACACGCCCGTACGTAGCGCGGACCGCCGCGGACGGCAGCCGAATCCGTCAGGGCCTCCCTGCCGCGCTGCCCCGCCGGCGCGTGCCGCTATGCTGTGGGGACCGATGGATCGCCCGGTCCGCTCCGTCGCCACGCCGGCTCTCGTGGGCGCCGTGTACCTGCTGGCGCTCGCGGCCTGGGCCGCCCGGAGCCCGCCGGCCGCGGGGGCGGACGGCGACGCGCAGATGCGGGCGCTGGAGGGCCTCGTGCGCACGCACTTCGGCGCGGACATCGCGCGCATGGCGATCGCCGTCGGGGCCGCGGCGGTGGCGCTCGGGGCGCTGCTGGGGGTCGTCGCCTGGAGCCTGGTGGCGGCCCGGGACGCGCTGGCCGGACACCCGATGCGACGCGGGGTGGCGCGGCAGGCGCTGCTCGCACTTGCGGTCGTCGCCTCCGTGCACGCGGCGCTCGAGCTCCGTGGCATGGCCGCGCACCCGGCCCTCTACGCCGGCGCTTTCTACGCGCGCGGCGGCGTGCGCCGGACCGTGCAGGTCCTCGCGACCGACGTGCTCGGGCCGTCCGGCGTGCTCGCACTCGGCCTGCTCGCGGCGCTCGCGTTCGTCCTCGGGTCGCCCCGGCGCTGGCCCCTGCACGCGCGCGGGCTCGCGCGGTGGGTGCGGAACCATCGCGCGCACCTGGCCCCCGCCACGCTCGGCCTCGGCGCGGTCGCCTCGCTGCGTGGTCTGCCCCCGGTCCTCGCCGCCGATCCCCGGCCAAACCTGCTCATCCTGGCGGCCGACTCGCTCCGCGCCGACTCCCTCGCGCCGCGCACGGCGCCGCACCTCGACGCCCTCGCGGCGCAGGGTGCGCGCTTCGACCACGCGTACGTGTCGCTCCCGCGGACGTTCCCGTCGTGGGTCACACTGCTCACGGGGCGCTACGCGCACCACCACGGCATCCGCTCGATGTTCCCGCGATGGGAGGAGCGCGCCCGCGACTTCGACGCGCTGCCCGGGCGGCTCGCGCGCGCCGGTTACGCGACGGCAGTCGTCAGCGACTATGCGGGCGACGTGTTCTCGCGCATCGACCTGGGCTTCGGCGCGGTGGACGTCCCCACGTTCGACGTCCGTCAGCTCGTGGGCCAGCGCGTCCTCGAGCGCGAGACGCCGCTCCTGCCGCTGCTGCACTCGCGCGCGGGCCGGCGCGCATTCCCCGTCACGCGCGAGTGGAACGACGCCGCCGAGCCCGCGATGCTGGCGGCCGACGCGGTCCGGATGCTTCGGCGCCTGGAGGGCTCCGGCCCCTTCGCGCTGGTCGTCTTCTTCTCGACGGTGCACCTTCCGTACGCGGCGCCCGCCCCGTACTCCGGGCGCTTCACCGACGCCGCGTACCGCGGCCGGTACAAGTACGACAGGCCCGTCGGCCTCGGCGGCGACGCACCCGCCGACGCCCGCGACCAGGCGCAGGTGCGCGGCCTGTACGCGGGCGCCGTCTCGGCCGTCGACGACGCGGCGCAGACGGTCCTCGACGCCGTGCGACACGACGGCCTTGCGGACCGTACGGTGGTCGTCCTGACGGCCGACCACGGCGAGACGCTCTACGACCACGGGCACGGCCTCGGCCACGGCGATCACCTCTTCGGCGACGAGGGCACCCACGTGCCCCTGGTCATCGTCGACCCCCGCCACCCCGGCGGTCGCCACGAGCCCGGCGTGGTGCGCGACGTGGATCTCGCCCCCACGCTCTACGCGCTCGCGGGCGTGACGCCCCCGTCCGACCTCGACGGCGCGTCGCTCGCCCCGGCCCTGGACGGCCGGCCCCTGCCGCCGCGCGAGGCGTTCGCCGAGAGCGCGCTCTGGTTCACCGAGGACGTCCCGGGGCTGCCCTCCGACCTGCGCCTGCCCTACCCGGGGATCGAGCGCCTCACCGAGATCGACACGCGCCACGGCGACGAGATCGTGCTGCGCGACGACGTCCGCGCCCTCACGCGGGTCGCGCGCCACCGCATGGTCCGCGACGCGCGCTGGAAGCTCGTGTACGTGCCGACGCGCACCGGCGTGCGCTGGATGCTCTTCGACACGCAGGAGGACCCCGGCGAGACGCGCGACGTGGCTGCCGCGCACGCCGACGTCGTGTCGCGCCTGCAGGAGTCGCTCTGGTCGTGGATGCTGAGCGATCCGGAGATGTCCGACCGGGGGGGCTACCTGGTCCCGCGCACCTCCGCCGCGGAGGCCGGCACGGACGACGCGGGGCTCGTGCGTCTCGGCGACGACGGCGCGCCTCCGTAGACGCCCGCCGTCAGGCCGCCGGCTCCATCCGCCACCGATCGCGCAGCTCGCCCTGCGCGCCGAAGAGGCGCTCGCGCCAGGCGGCCAGCGTCGCCCGCGTGTCGCGGTCGTCCGGGTGGAAGTCGGGGCGGAAGTAGTCGAGATAGGCCGGGGCGAGCTTCCGGAAGAGGCCCGGCCGCCCCCAGAAGTACGCGAGCGCGCGCGCCCAGCCGCGGACGTCGCCGAGGCGCCCCTGCGCGTGCAGCAGGCGCCCGTGCACGAACGCGACCTCGCCGAAGAAGAACGCGGTCGTCAGCAGCATGACCGCGACGCGCCGCGCGTAGCCGCCCCCGATCGCCTGGTACACGTCGTAGGCGACCGCCTTGTGCTCGCTCTCCTCGAGCGCGTGCCACACCCACATCCCGCGCACGCTCTCGTGCCCCGCGTCGCGGTGCTCGGGCGTCTGCAGGAGCTGCTCGGCGAGGATGGCCGTGAAGTGCTCGAGCGCGCAGGTCGCGGCGAGCTGCCCGCGGTGCGTCAGCGTCGCGCGCGCCAGATCGAGCAGGCGCCGCACCTGGGCCTCCGCCGGTCCCGCCACGCCCAGGCCGCGCTCGCGGACCATCTCGTTGAACGCGCGGTGGGCACGCCCGTGCATGGCCTCCTGCCCGATGAACCCGTCGACGGCCGCGCGCAGCTCCGGATCCTCGATGCGCCCGCGGTAGCGGCGGACCGACTCGACGAAGAAGCGCTCGCCCTCGGGGAACAGCAGCGACAGGGCGGTCCAGAAGGTCGTGAGGTGCGCGTCGCCGTGGTACCAGTCGCGCGGGACGACGGACGGATCGAAGTCAAAGTCGAGGCGCCGGCGGACGAGGTCTCGCATCGCCCTCGATCCTGCGTTGGAGCGCCCGGCGCGGCCAGGTTACCTTGTGCCGTCGTCTTGTCATTTTGGGCCAACCTCCCGGACGACGCGGCCCACCTGTCGGGCGCGTACGCCCACGAGCTCGTCTCGCTCTGCGGTCGTTGGGGCGTGACGGCGCAAGCGCTGCTCGAGGGAACGGGCCAGACGCTGGAGGCCCTCAAGGACCCGACCGCCCGCCTGCCGCTCGACGACTGCGCGACCCTCGTCGAGCGCGCGCGGCGGCTGACGGGCGAGCCCGCCCTGGCCTTCTCGATGGGCCTGCACATGCGCCTGTCGTGGCACGGCTTCCTGGGGTTCGCCGCGATGACGGCCGGGACCGTGCGCGAGGCCCTCGATCTCGCCGAGCGCTTCAGCCTCACCCGCACCTCGGCCTTCGGGATCTCGACGTACGTCGAGGGCGAGCGCGGCGCGCTCGTGCTCGAGGAGCGCGTGCCGCTCGGAGGCCTGCGCGAGTTCGCGGTGATCGCGCTGCTCGTGGGGATCGCGCGGATCGCGCGGGAGGTGACGGGACAGACGGTGCCAGGTCTCGCCGAGTGCGCCTTCCCCGAGCCCGACTACGCCCGCGCCCTGATGGCCCGCGTCGGCGCCTCGCAGGGGGGCCCGATGCGCTTCGACGCGCCCGCGCACCGGCTCGTCTTCGACGCCTCGGTGCTCGACCTGCCGCTCGTATCGGCCGATCCGTCGGCGATGCAGCTCGCGCGCGCTCAGTGCGACCGCGAGCTCGCGGCGATCGCCGAGGCGGGCAGCTTCCTCGGCCGCGTCCGGGCCGCCCTCCACGGCGGGGCCGGCCGGACGCGCTCGGTCGACGAGGTCGCCCGCCGCTTGCACCTGTCGACGCGTACGCTCAAGCGCCGGCTCGCCGAGCACGGCGCCTCGTTCTCCGAGGTGCGCGACGAGGTGCGACGCCAGCGGGCCCTGCTGCTGCTGGCCGACCGTCGCGTCGGCCTCGGCGAGATCGCCGATCGGCTCGGCTACTCGGACCTCGCGAACTTCACGCGCGCCTTCCGTCGCTGGACCGGGCAGACCCCGGCGGCCTACCGCGATCGCGCGTGACTCTTCCCTCCCGGCCGCCTCCGCGCGCACGCTGGATCCCGTGGCTCCTGCCGTGAAGCACGTCGCGCCTCGCGCGCTCGTCGCGCTGCTCGTCGGAGCGGCGGCGATCGTCGCGTGGAGGACGGGCGGCGGGGCCGACGTGCGCGCCTCGCCGCCGCGCTCGCCGGCCGCCCCGGCACCCCCGTCGCACGGCGCCGCAGGGCTCGAGGTCGCCTCGCGGCTACTCGGGGCCCTGGGCAGCGCGCGGCTCGACGTGCCATCGCTCGCCGCGGCCCAGCCGTACGTGCGCGCGTACCGGCGCACGATGCCAGCCCCGTGGCTCGACCTGCACGGCCAGGCCGCATCGCTCGCCCGGCTCGTCGCCCTGCGCACCGGCGGCGACGCCGAGCCGCAGCCTACCGTGCGCGCGCCGGGCCGGACGACGTGGCTCCCGGAGGCGCGCGCCTGGAACCTGGACGAGGGCAGCTACGACGAGCGCGCGTGCCTGCTGGCCCCGACGCCTGCCACGGTGGCGTTCACGATGAGCGTTCCCGGCCGCGCGCACCTGCGACTCTCGCCGGCGGTGCTCGTGCCCTCGCCGCAGACGGCCGTCTTCGACGTCGCCGTGGTCGACGGCGCGGGACGACGGACCGATCTCTCGCACACGCGCGTCGCGGGCGCCGACGCGCGCCGCTGGGTGGACGTCGACGTGGATCTCTCGCCGTGGGGAGGCCAGCGGGTCGAGCTCCGCCTCGAGACGTCGACCGATCGGCCCCGGCCGGGTGAGGCCGCGTGGACCCCGCCGCCGCAGGCGCGCGACGAAGGCGCGGGCGACCGCGCCTCCCCGGCGC
>JAJYCT010000182.1 GCA_021778125.1 Myxococcales bacterium | reverse complement strand
GTGCGAGCCGCGACGGCGCGGGCGCCGCGGCGAGCCGCCCGGGCCTCGGCACCGAGTTCGGCGAGTCCCACGAGTCCCACGTGCAGGAGACCTCCTTCGTGCGCGCCGACGCGTCTCCGATGCGCATGTCCGAGCTGCGCTACGACGACCGCGAGGGGTTGCTCGCCCGCGGCATCGCCGTGCCGTGGTCCGAGGACGACCGGCAGGCCGAGATCGAGCTCCGCGACTCCGCCCGGCCCTTCGCCGACGCGCGTCGCTTCGCGCAGCCGCCTCCGTGACGGGGCGGGCAGCCGGCTCCCGAGGCGAATCGCCCGCCACCCGGCGAACCCTCTGACCGCGGCCAGCTCCGACCGAGCGTGACCCCCGGGCGGGACGACATCGAAGGTGACGCCGGCGACCGGGTGCCCGATCGTGCCCGGTCGCCCCCCCACAAGAGCGGCGCCGCCGACCGGTACGGCGGCCAGTACTGCGCGACCAAGGCCAGCTTCACCGGGGATGGGGCGCGCATGCCCAGGACCTGTCCCACCCGCACGCACCCCGATCTCACCCGGGACGTCTCCGGCTACCTCGACCCCGCGCGCCGGGAGTTGATGCGCGTCGCGGACGCCACGCCGTTCACGCCCGCGCCCGAGCGCCGGCTGCGCAACTCGGCCGGACGCTCTCCCGTGACGACGCTCGTCGTGAAGGACCGGGCGCTCGATCACGACCCGATGCGCGCCCTGCGGCCTCCCTCGCCCTGACGCACGGCGCCGGTCGGCATGCGTTCGACACGTTGGCTGGGCCCTTCGGCGAACCCTCCGACCGGCGTCCGGCTCCCAAGGAGGTGGCACCATGAAGGACCGGTCAGGCGTCGCCCCGGGGTCGATCTCGACGCGCTGGCGCTCGGCCACGAGGTTGGGACGCCTGTCCCGGGGCCTGCTCTTCGTGCTGGGAGGAGCCCTCGCCGGCTTCCTCTACCAGCACTTCGTGGGGTGCCGCACCGGCTCGTGCCCCATCACGTCGAACCCGGTTTCGGCGACGCTCTTCGGGGCGCTCATCGGCTACCTCGCCCTGGGCGGACGGGGCGCGCCGAAGAAAGAGTGAACGGGGGCGAAGCCATCCGACTCGACCCCGCCCAACAAGTGGAGATGAAGACATGCTGTCCAAGATCCTTCCCAAGAACGAGCACGTCGTCGATCGCGCGGTCCGTGTCGTCCTCGGCCTCGGCTTGCTCTCCGCCGCCGTCGCAGGGCCGCACGCCTGGTGGGGATGGCTCGGCGTCGTCCCGCTGCTCACCGGCGCCATGGGGAGCTGCCCGGCGTACACGCTCCTGGGCGTGTCGACCCGCAAGAGCGAGCCTCGCCTCGCGACCTAGCCCTCGGCCCTGCCGAGGTACAGCGTCAGCGACGCAGGCTCGTTGGCGGCCGCGCGCGCGTCCTCCAGGCGCAGCTCGCCCGCGTGCACCCGGTCGGCCAGCGAGCGCTCGAGCGCGATCATGCCCTCGCGGCGACCCGACTGGATCGCGCTCGGGATCTGCGCCGTGCGGCCCTCGCGCACGAGCGCCCCGATCGCGTGGGTCACGCGGAGGACCTCGAGGCACGGCAGGCGCCCCGTGCCGCGGGCCCGGGGCAAGAGCCGCTGCACGACGACGGCGCGCAGCGAATCGGCCAGCTGCACGCGCACCTGCGCCTGGCGCTCGGGCGGGTACGCGTCGACGATCCGCTCGACGGCCGACGCGGCCGAGCGTGAGTGCAGCGACGAGAGCACCAGGTGCCCCGTCTCGGCCGCCGTCAGGGCCAGGCCGATGGTCTCGCGATCGCGCATCTCGCCGACCAGGATGACGTCGGGGTCCTCGCGCAGCGCGTCGCGCAGGCCGCTCGCGAAGTCGGGGACGTCGCGGCCGATCTCGCGCCTGCGCACGAGCGACGACTCGGAGGGCAGCAGGCCGTGCTCGATGGGGTCCTCGAGCGTGGTGAGCACGATCGAGCGGCGGCGGAGCGCCTCCTGCGCCAGCGCGGCGAGCGTCGTCGACTTGCCCGAGCCCGTCGCGCCGCACACCAGCACGAGGCCGTGCGGAAGCTCCACCATGTCCTCGAGCGGCACGGGCAGGTGCAGCGACGCGAGCGAGGGCGCCACGGCGGGCAAGAGGCGCACCGAGGCGGCCAGGCCTTCGTGCGTGTGGAAGACGTGGACGCGCGCGCGCCCCGCGCCGGGCACGTCGAGGCCGAGGTCGATCGCGCGACCGTGCGCCAGGCGCTGCTCGCGCTCGGGGCCCAGCGCGAGCGTGCCGGCCAGATCCATCGGGGGCTCGGCGAGGTGCCGCAGGGCGCCATCGACGCGCGCGACGGGCGGCGCGCCTTCGGACAGGTGGAGATCGCTGGCGCGCATCGCGAAGGCGGCGGCGACCAGCTGCGCGAGCGCCCCGGTCGGCGCCGCAGCGGGCGCGACGTCCAGCGACGGGAGCGCGGTCGAAGGCGGCGTCTCGGGGGCGTGGACGCCCGCCGACGGCGGCGCGGGCGCGAGGACGTGAGGCGGCGGGGGGGGGGCCGCCGGCGCGCGACGCGAGGCCTCCTTGAGGAAGACGACGTCGACCCCCCCCTCCGGGCGGGCGGTGAGGCGGGCGTGGAACCTCCCGACGCCGGCCGCCTCGTAGGCGACGTCGACGCGGCCGTGCGCGGCGAGCGCCCGCTCGCGGTCCGCGTCGAGGAGCTCGCCCAGCAGCTCGCGCAGCGTGGCCTCGGGCGTGCTCGGGATGGAGAGCCGCCTGGCGGCGCCGTACGAGAACATCCGGGGCTCCCGGTCGGTGCCGAGGCGCAGCTCGTTGGCGCCCTGCTGGGCGAGGATCGAGAGAAGGCTGTCGACGCGAGCCATCCGGAGGGAGAGCATACGATAGGGGCGCGGCATTCCGCGACGCGCGGTGGCTCCGCTCCCGGGGGCTCGTGCCGGCGATTCCCGCGCGGCCTCAATGTCGAGCCGCGGTCGCGGGAGTCACGTTCCAGAGCCTCGAGATGAGCAGCGCGCCGATGCAGGCGAACGGGATCGGCACCCACGGCCAGGCCGCCCACCCCCAGTGATCGAGGACCCAGCCCATGCCGATCCCCACGATCGAGCTCGCGAGGTACTGCATCCCGTCGAAGAGGCCGGCGGCCGTCGCCGCCGCCTTCCGGCCGCCGAAGTCCATCGACGCCGCGCCTCCCACCATCCCGTGCGCCCCGTTCACGAAGAACGAGAGCACCGCGAGGCACAGCGCAGGCGCCCAGGGTCCGAGCCCCAGGCGCCCGCTCAGGCCGAGCAGCACCAGGGTCGCCGCCATCCCCACGA
The DNA here is from genome assembly GCA_021778125.1 of Myxococcales bacterium. GTDB lineage: Bacteria > Myxococcota_A > Polyangia > Polyangiales > Polyangiaceae > Palsa-1150. The sequence continues at coordinate 8,053 of JAJYCT010000182.1, read as the reverse complement.
AGCCGTAGGTGATCGCCGGGGCGCGCCTGCCGGCGTAGAGCCGGTCCGACGCGATGCCGAACGCGAAGCCTCCCGCGATCCCGAGCAGCGCGATGCCCCACGCCGCGCCCTGGTACGGAGCGTAGTGGGCGAGCTCCGTCGTCGCCCCGCGCACGTGGATCTCGCGGAAGTACTTGGGGTACCACGAGTCGACGGTGCTCCGCCGCACCATGCCGATCATCATCGAGCAGAGCGCGATGAGCCACGTGGTCTTGCGCGCGAACACCTTGGCGAGGACCGCCTTCAGGCTGGCGGGCCTGCCGTCGTCCGCGTCCCCCTCTCCGGTGTCCAGGTCTCCGCAGCCGGCGTCTCGCGGGCTGTCGCGCATCCAGATCAGGTTCACCGTGAACATCACGCCCACGAAGATCCCCGGGAGCCAGTAGGCCCAGCGCAGCGGCAGCACGGTGAGGATGAGCGGCACGCCCGAGAAGGCGAGGATGAGCCCGAGGCGGATGAGCACCCCGAACACGCCGGCGAAGGTCCCGCGCTCGCGCACGTGGAACCAGTGCGCGTTGACCTTGACGATGGAGAGCGCGCCGAACGACTGGAAGTAGCCGTTGACCCCCCATAGGGCGACCATGACACCCAGGAGGGTGCCGGGCGCGATCCCGTCGCTCAGGACGGCGGGCGCCACCACATGCGCGTCGCGGGCGATCACCGCCGGCGTCACGACCGTGAGCATGCACGCGCCGAACGCGAAGTTCATGAGCGTGACTCCGACCGCGCCGAAGAGGAACGCCTTGCGTCCCCCGAAGCGATCGGCCAGCGGCCCGTTCAGGACGACCGACAACCCGTAGACGAGCGGCATCGTCGTCTCGAACACGCCGAGCTGGGTGTTGGTCCAGCCGAACGTCTTCGACAGCTCGGACATCGTCGCCGCGAAGTTGTAGCGGCTCATGTAGAAGAACGCGTAGAGCAGCCCCAGAACGATCCAGTTGACGTTGCGGCGGCGCCGGAAGGCGGGCTCCGCGAATGCGGTCGGGAGGTTCATTGCGGGGCGCGCAGGTATACCGGAAAAGCGCGCCGTCCTGGCTCCTCCGGGCTGGCCCGGCTGACCGCAGAAGCCCCCCACCGCCCGCTGGCTCCATCGACCTGCCCCGCCACCGGGCACGGTCGGCAACCCTTCGCATCGCGAGGAGTCCCGAGGCTCAGGATTGCATTGCGCCCGTTCGGAACTGCAATCCCGAGGCTCAGGCCGTCTCCAGTCGCCCGGAACTGCAGTCCTGAACGGTCGAGGGCGCTGACACCTGCGCCGTTTGCAGCGCCGCCTGACACCTGATTTCGCGCAAGAACTGCGTACATCGGGACCCGTGGCGCCCGTCATTGCGCGACTTCGGCGCATCCATTGCGTCTTATGCGCGATTTTCGCGCCCCGATCGTGGCACCTCCCGTGCAGGGACGCTCCGCCGAACCGAAGGAGAGCGCCATGTCGGAGTTCGAGAGCCCGGCCCTGCGGGCGTATCGCAACCGCATCGCGGGGGTCGTTCCGCTGGGGCGCGAAGTCGAGCGCGAGCTCGCGACCCGCTGGAGGGCGGGCGACCGGCGCGCCGGCGATGCGCTCGTCACCGCGTGCCTCCCCTTCGTCATCGCCATCGCCGTCGAGTACCGTCGCTGGGGTGTGCCGCTGGAGGACATCGTGCAGCAGGGCAACATCGGCCTGCTTCACGCCGCGTCGAAGTTCGAGCCCTCGCGCGAGTGCCGCCTCGCGACGTACGCCGCGTACTGGATCCGCGCGGAGATCCGCGACTACGTGGTGCGCTCGTACCGCGTCGTGCGCCTGGGGACGACCAAGGGCGAGCGCCGCGCGCTGCGCGCGTACCGGCGGACCCGCGAGACCGATCCCGAGGCGCTGGCCAGGGTGAGCGGCATGACCCGCGAGAAGATCGAGTGGCTGCTGCCGCTGCTGTCGTTTCGCGAGGCGAGCCTGGACGTGCGCGTCGACGACCGGGGCCCCCTGGCCGACCGGCTCGCGGGCGGGGGCCCGACGCCCGAGGACGAGGCGAGCGCGGTCGAGCGGCGCGGGATCGCGAGCGACGCGGTGGGCGCCGCGCTCCTCACGCTGACCGATCGCGAGCGCCTGATCGTGCGCGCGCGCCTCATGGCCGACGAGCCCCGGACACTGCAGGATCTCGGCGTCGAGCTGGGCGTCAGCAAGGAGCGCGTCCGGCAGCTCGAGGAGCGGGCCTGCTCCAAGCTCCGCGCCTGCCTCGGGGGGCTGCGCGAGGCGGCCGCCTGAGGTAGAGCCTCGGGCATGAACGACATCGCGCTCGTGACGGGGGCCGCCGGGGCGCTCGGCGGGGAGGTCGCCCGCGCGCTGCACGCGCGCGGCGACGTGCTGGCGCTCGTCGACTCGGCCGCTCATCGCGAGCGGCTCGATCAGCTCGCCGCCTCGCTCGGCGGGGCATGCGTCCTGGCGGGGGATATTGCGTCGCCCGCTCTCTGGGCCGACGCGATGCCGCGCATCGAGCGCGAGCTGGGAGGCCCGCTCGCCGTCGCCGCGCTCATCGCCGGGACGTGGCGCGGCGGCAAGCGCCTGCACGAGGAGCCCGACGACGCGACCTGGCGCACGATGCTCGGCGCGAACCTCGAGACCGTGTACCGGACGCTGCGGGCCGTGCTGCCACCCATGGTGGCGCGCAAGCGTGGGGCCATCGTGGTCATCGGCTCGCGCGCGGCCGTCACTCCGGCGTCGAGCGCGGGCGCCGCCGCGTACGCCGCGTCGAAGGCCGCCACGGTCGCCCTCGCGCAGGCGGTCGCCGCAGAGGTGCGCGAGCAGGGGGTGCGGATCAACGCCGTCCTCCCGAGCACGCTCGACACGCCCGCCAACCGCGCCGCCATTCCCTCGGCGAACCCCGACCGCTGGGTGTCACTCGGCTCGGCGGCGGCGGTGATCGCGTTCCTGCTGAGCGACGACGCGCGCGACGTCAGCGGTGCGGCCCTGCCCGTCTACGGGCTCTCCTGACGGGCGACCGGCGCGGCGCCCGGGCGCACGGCCGCCTGGGCACTGGCCGATGTGCGGCCATGCTCGTTGCATGGCCGCCTTGGCGTCGTAGCGCCCGTTTGCTAGTCGCCAGGGCGTGATCCCCCGCTACACGCCCTCCGAGTTCGCCGATCTCTGGTCCCCCGCGCGGCGCTTCGACGTCTGGCTCGAGGTCGAGCTGGCCGCGTGCGAGAGCATGGAGCAGGACGGCCTGGTCCCGCGCGGCACCGCCGCCGGCATCCGCGCGAAGGACATCGCCCTGTCGCCGGCGCGCATCGAGGAGATCGAGCGGACGACCAAGCACGACGTCATCGCGTTCCTCACGCACGTCGAGGAGCTCGCGGGCCTCGACGCGCGCTGGCTGCACCGCGGCATGACGTCGAGCGACGTGCTCGACACGTCGCTCGCCGTCCTGCTGCGCGACGCCGCCGATCTGCTCCTCGCGCGGTGCGACGGGCTCCTCGCCGCCCTCGCCGAGCGCGCGCGCGAGCACCAGAAGACGCCGATGATCGGGCGCAGCCACGGCATCTTCGCCGAGCCCGTGACCTTCGGCCTCGCGCTGGCCGGCCACCACGCCGAGCTCGCGCGCGGACGCGCGCGCCTGCGGGCCGCCCGCGACGAGATCGCGGTCGGCAAGATCGCCGGCGCGGTGGGGACGTACGCCCACCTGTCGCCGGAGATCGAGCGGCGCGCCCTCGCCGCCCTCGGGCTCGCCCCGGAGACGGTCTCGACCCAGGTCGTCGCGCGCGACCGCCACGCGGCGTACTTCTCGGCGCTCGCCCTCGTCGCGGCGGGCATCGAGCGCCTCGCGACCAACGTGCGTCACTGGCAGCGCAGCGAGGTCGCCGAGGCCGAGGAGGCGTTCACCGCCGGCCAGAAGGGGTCGAGCGCGATGCCCCACAAGCGCAACCCCATCCTCAGCGAGAACCTCTGCGGTCTGTCACGCGTCGTGCGCGCGGCGGTCATCCCTGCCCTCGAGGACGTGGCGCTGTGGCACGAGCGCGACATCTCGCACTCGTCGGTCGAGCGCATGATCGCGCCCGACGCGACGGCGACGCTCGGGTTCATGCTCGAGCGGTCGCGCGCGCTCGTCGAGGGCCTGGTCGTGTACCCCGAGCACCTCAAGCACAACCTCGACCGCGCCGCGGAGCTCTACTTCAGCGAGGCGGTCCTGCTCTCGCTCGTCGAGGCCGGCATGCCGCGCCAGGAGGCGTACGTGCTCGTCCAGCGCAACGCGATGCGCGCCTGGCGAGGGGAGGGTCGCTTCCGTGACCTCCTGGGCGCCGACGCGGACGTCGCCGCGAAGATCGGGGACAAGCTCGGCGCGCTGTTCGACCTCGACCACGCCCTCGCCCACGTGCCGGCCATCATCGAGCGCGCGCTCGCCTGATCCACGCGCGCGCGACGAGCCCCGCGACCACCGGGACGTGCCGCGGCCGCAGGCGGCTCACCTCGTCGGCGTAGACGGCGCGTACGGGGACCTCGGCGATGCGCAGGCCGCGCAGGGCCACCTGCGAGAGCAGGTCGTTGGGGTAGCCGTAGCGCGGCCAGAGCGCGTCGAGATCCAGGCGCGCGCACGCCCCCCGCGCGAGCGCCGTGTACCCGCACTGGCTGTCGTGCACCGGCACGCCGATGGCGAGCGACGTGGCCCACGAGAAGACGCGGCCCCCGAGCCTGCGGCCGACCGGCATGCGGCCGACGCCCTGCGCGTGTCGGAAGCGGTCGCCCTTCACGTAGTCGGCGCGGCCCTGCGCGACGGGCTCGACCACCGCCGGCAGATCCTCGGGGGCCATCTGTCCGTCGCCGGCCATCACGACCAGCGCGTCGCGCGGCCCGCCCTCGCCGCGCAGAGCGGCGCGGTAGCCGGTGACGATGGCGGCCCCGACGCCGCGGTTGCGCGCGTGGCGCACGATCTCGACGCGCGGGTCGCCCACGCCGCGTGCGACCTCGCCGGTCCCGTCGCGACTGGCGTCGTCGACCACCACGACGCGGTCCACCCACGAGGGCATGGCGCGGAGGACCCGACCGATGCGCGGCGCCTCCCCCCACGCCGGGACGACGACGATGACGCGCGCGCCAAGCCACATGGTATGTCCCTCTAGCCCAGATGCGACGTCGGACGCTGCTCGCGCTGACCGGCGCGGTCGTCGTGCTTCTCGCGGCGGGGTCGATGGCGGTCTCGCGGCGGCCGTTTCCCCCCGACACGACCCCGGAGGGGGCCTACGCCCGCATCGCGCTCGCCGTGGCCGACCGCCGGCCCCGGGACCTCTTCGCCTACCTCGAGACCGAGGCGCAGTGGGCGAGCTTCACGGTCCGCGACCTGCGCCGCACGGCGTGCGACCGCGTCCGGGCGAGCTACCCGCCCGGCGAGCAGGCCAGGCTGCTGGGCGCCTGGCAGGATCTGGCCGACGCCCCCGACGGCCCCGACGTCTTCGCGCTCTATGCCACGCGCCTGGGGTGGATGGGGCGGCTCGAGCGCGATCTGTCCGGCGTGGCGCACGTGGAGGTGCAGGGGGAGCGCGCGACCGTCGTCACGGCCCGGGGGACGCGCTACCCGTTCCGCCGTCGCGACAACGGGATCTGGGGGCTCACGATCTTCACGGCCGAGCTCTCCGCCGAGGCGGAGAAGGCCGCCCGGGATCTGGAGGTCGTCGAGCGCGCCGCGGCGGACTACGACCGCGCCCGCACGCCGTAGCGCGTCGCCTCAGCTCGCGAGACGCGCGATCTCGCGCACCAGCCGCTCCCCCTCGCGCGCGAACAGATCGCCGTGGTGGCCACCCGGCACGCGTACGAGGCGCGCCCCGGCGATCTCGCGCGACAGCCGCTCGCCCATGGCAAAAGGGACGATCTCGTCCGAGTCGCCGTGGATGATGAGCGTGGGCATGCGGATCGACGCCGCCTTGTCGATCGTGTCGAAGTGGTCGGGCACCAGCGCCCACGCCGGCAGAAACGGCGCGACGTCGCTCACCAGGTCCGGAATGGACGTGTACGGGCTGACCAGCACGAGGCGCGCTCCCCTGCCCCGGCGCGCCATCTCAGCGGCCACGCCCGTGCCGAGCGACGTCCCCCACAGCACCACCTGGTCCGGCCGCACCCCGCGCGCCGCGAGGTGGTCGAGCACCGCCTCGGCGTCCAGGTACAGCCCATCCTCGGTCGGCTCGGGGCCGCGCGACGCCCCGTAGCCGCGGTACTCGACGAGGACGACGTCGAAGCCGTACGCGCGCAGCGCGCGCGCCATGTCGACCCGCGACTCGGCGGTCTCGCGGTTGTTGTGGAAGTGGACGATCGTGCGCGCGCCGGGGCGGCCGCGAAGCTCGAGGGCGCGGACGCGGACCCCGTCGGTCGCCACGAGCTCGAGCACGGCGACGTCGTCCGGCACCGCGCACGCGGCGACCTCGCGCGCGGGGAAGAGACGCGAGCGGGCCGCGACGCGAGCGCCCAGCACGACGAGCAGAACGACCAGGGGCGCAATCGTGAGGCTGGCGCAGGCGCGACGTGACAACGGCGACCAGCATGACGTGCCGCCGGCGACGGCGCCAGCCGCGCATGCGAGGGCCTGACCCCATGCGCTCGGCGGGCCCAAAGTTGCATCCTCGTCCGGTGATGTGGGCGACGACCGCCGCGACCGTCGACTTCGTGCACGCGCTGCTGATGACCGCGTGGGTGGCCGGGCTCCCGCTGCTCTTCTGGCAGAGGTGGCCGCGCGTGACTCGAGCGTACGGCATCTACGCCGTGACCTTCATCGTGGTGTCCCAGGCCTCCCACCTGCTGCTCGGCGAGTGCGTCTTCACGACGCTCGCGCGAGCGAGCCTGCGCCTGTCGACCACGGCCGTCTCCGACGAATGGTTCACGGTGCGCGTCGCGCGCGCCGTCTTCGGACTGACGCCGTCCCACCGGATCGTCGTGTGGATCTCGGAGACGCTCATCCTGGTGACCGCGCTCGGCGTGCTCGCCTCGCGCCGCGTCTTTCGACGGGCGACCACGCCGGCGCAGCCGGTGCGTCACCCCGACGGGGGTGCGCTCCGGGGCGCGTGAGTCAGCCGGCGCTCTCACGGACGTCCGCCCAGGACCGGCCCGCGGGCTGCCCCTGCTCGACCGGCTGACCCGTGCGTGACCACCCCGGCTCGACGACCTCGCCGAAGGGGCTGCGGGCCCCGTCCCATCCAGGGCGCATGTCGACCACGCTCGTGAAGCCGGCCGCCAGCAGCTCGGTCGCGGCGCGAAGCGAGCGCCCGCCCGCCTTGCACCCCACCACCAGCCTCGCGTCCTTCGGAAACGCCGCGGCCATCGCACGGAGGAAGTCGGGGTTCGTCGCCATCCCGCCGGGACCCACGTGGGCGATGGGCACGTTGAACGCTCCCGGCGGGTGCCCGGCGTCGAACTCCTCGACCGTGCGGACGTCGACGTAGGTCCACCCTTGCGCGAGCCGTGCGCTCGCCTCCTCCACCGAGATCCTCGTGACGCTCGCCATGCCTGACGTCTAGCCCAGGACGCCCCTCAGCGGCAGAGGCCGCGCGCGGCGAGCGCGCGCTTCGCCGCGCCCTGCACCGACGGCGGCGACGAGGACGCCATCAGCGGGCGCAGCCGCTCCGCGAGGTCGGCGGGGTGCAGGACCGCAAGCGCCTCGAGCGCGCCGAGCGCGATCTGCTGGTCGTCCTCCGGGGCGCCGGGAATGGCGAGACGGCGCGCGAGGTCGGTCAGGCGCTCGGTCGAGGTGTCGTCGCAGAGGCCTCCGAGGACACGCGCCGCGGCGGCGCGGACGTCGGTGTCCTCCCGCTCGTCGTCGAGCCGCTCCCGGACGGCGCCGCGCGCGGACGCGATGCGCCGCTGGCCAACGGCCACGAGCGCCGCGCCCCGCACGCGCGCCGAGGCATCGTGGAGCCCCGCGGCGAGCGCTCCGTCGACCTCGCTCGACGCGGGCGCGTGCGCGAGCAGCGAGACGGCCTGCACGCGGACGAAGGACCAGGCGTCGCGCGCGAGAGCCCACCGCGCCACGTCGCTGGCCGCCGGCGATCCGTCGCCCGCGAGCGCCTG
>JAJYCT010000181.1 GCA_021778125.1 Myxococcales bacterium | reverse complement strand
CCGCGAGGGCGAGCACCGCGCCGGCCAGCGCGGCGCGGCCGGAGGTGCGCGCGAACAGCGCCTCGTCGGCGCCCAGGTAGACGAGCGCCACGAACGGCAGCGTCTCCATCGCGCTGCCGCCGTAGTAGGCGAAGCCGCCCTGGACGAGCGTGAGGGCGACGGCGAACGCCCGCACGCCGAGGCGGTCGCCCGCCGTGGTCCAGCGGCCCGCGCAGCGCCAGACGACGGCGAGCAGGGCGACGCCCGCCAGCATCGAGAGCAGGCTGCCGGCGAGCTCGCACGACAGGCCGGCGCGGGAGAGCGCCGCCAGGATCACCGTCCAGAGGAAGCTCGTGTACCCCTCGACGACCTCGCCGGCGTTGTAGACGAGCCCCACGCCGCGGGCGAGGTTGTCGGCGTACCGGAACGTGATGAACGCGTCCTCGAAGGGGCGCGCGTAGACGAGCGTGTGGCCGAGGCCGAGCGCGAGCAGCGCCCCCAGGACCAGCAGGCGCATTCCCCGCGGGCGGGCGCTCATCGCGTCATGACGTCGCCGCCGTGCACGCCTCGAGGGCGCCCGGATCGCGCGCGACGCGCACGTCCCAGTCCGGGCTCACGTGCTCGTCGGGGACGGCGACGGCGACGGTGGCGCTCAGGGGGCCGCGGTTGCCGGCGAGATCGTAGGGGCGCAGCGCGTAGCGGTACGTCTGCCCGCCGAGCACGCGCGGGTCCTCGAAGCGCGCGCTTCCGGCGCGCGCGCTCGAGTGGTGCACCAGGATGCCGTCGCCCTCGGCGCGGACGATCTGGTAGCCGTACACGGCCTCGTTGTCGGTGGCGGCCGTCCAGCGCAGGAGCACCCGGCCCTCCCTGTACTCGGCCGTGAGGCCGGCGCCGGCGGCGGGCCACGCGGGCGGCACGGCGTCGTCGCTCTCGGGGGCCTGGCCGAGCTTCTTGGGCCAGAGCGTGCAGTCGACGCGCCGGAACGCCTCGTCGAGCGCCTTGCAGACGTTGCCGTAGACGCAGCGCACGACGGCGTCCTCGCGGCCCGCCTGCCACTTGCGCGGCAGGTCCGGATCGGCCAGCAGCGCGCGCGCCATGCCGATCAGGTCGCCGAGGCCGCGCTCGAGGATGCGCTCGGCGAGGTCGAGGCTACCGACCTTGCCGGCGGCGATGACGGGCGTCGACAGGCCGTGCGCGCGCAGGCCGGCGCGCACGGCCTCGGGCATGTAGAGGTTGGCGCCGTCGGGGTAGTTGCTGCCGGGCATGCAGCGGTCGCCCGAGTAGCCGGTGTACGGGTAGAGCGGCTCGCCCGGGGCGGGGCGCGCGTCCTCGAACTTGCCGCCCGCGCTGAGCGACACGTAGTCGACGCCGGCGCGCGCGAGGCGGACCGCGATGGGCACCGAGTCGACGATCGTGTACCCGCCGCGGATGCACTCCTCGCCGAGGAAGCGCACGCCGACGGGGAAGTCCCAGCCCACCGTCTGGCGCACGCGCTCGAGGACGCGCACGGGCAGGCGCAGGCGGTTCTCGAGCGTACCGCCGTACGCGTCGCGCCGCGGATTGAGGCGCGAGAGGAACGACGAGAGCGTGTAGGCGTGCGCCATGTGCAGCTCGACGCCGTCGAAGCCGCACTCGCGCGCGCGCAGGGCGGCCTGGCCGTACGCCTCGACGATGCCGTCGAGGTCGTCGGGCGAGAGCATGTCGACGGTCTGCCGCCAGCCGGCGCGCGAGATCTTGAGAAAGTGGATGATCTGCGGGACGACGCGCCCGGGGCCGGCGTCGTGGCAGCGCCGGGCCAGCTCGGTGAGGCCCGGCTTGAACTCGTCGGCCCCGATGCGCAAGAGCGGCCCGCTCTTGGACTGGTGGACGGCCATCGCCTCGAGCACGAGCATGCCGGCCCCGCCCCTGGCGAAGCGGACGTAGCGCCTGCGGATGTCGTCGTTGACGACGCCGTCCTCGCCCGACAGGCGCGTGACCATGGCGGGCAGCACGATGCGGTTGGGCAGCGTCATCGTGCGGATGGCGAGCGGGGTGAAGACGGGGCTCGCGGCGTGGCTCACCGCGCACCTCCCACGATCTCTCCCCCGATGATGAGCTTCTGGATCTCGGTCGTGCCCTCGTAGATGCGAAGGGCGCGCACGCTCCTGTAGAGCCGCTCGGTCGCGGTGCCGCGCACGACACCGAGGCCGCCGTGGAGCTGCAGGGCCCGGTCGATCACCCGCTGCGCGGCCTCCGTGGCGTACATCTTGGCCATCGCGACCTCGGTCTTGCCAGCGCGGCCGGTGTCCTTGGCCCACGCGGCGCGCGCCACGAGCAGGCGCGCGGCGTCGAGCTCGGTCGCCATGTCGGCGAGCGACGCCTGCACGAGCTGGAACTCGGCGAGCGCCTTGCCGAACTGACGCCGGCGGCGCACGTGCGCGACGGCCTCGTCGAGCGCGCGCTGCGCCATGCCCACGGCGGCGGCGCCGACCGACGTGCGCAGGACGTCGAGCGTGCCGAGCGCGAGGCGCAGCCCCTGGCCCACCTCGCCGACGAGCTGCGCGGGCGCGCCGCGGAGCACCAGGCGGCCGAGCGGGTGGTCGTCGATCGTGGGGATCGGCTCGAGCGTCAGGCCCGGCGCGCCGGCCTCGACGAGGAAGGCGGCGAGGCCCTTCTTGCCGAGCGCCCGGTCGGCGCTGGCGAAGACGACGAAGAAGGCCGCGAGGCCCACGTTCGAGATGAACGTCTTGTCGCCCGTCAGGCGCCACGCGTCGCCCTCGCGCGTCGCGGCGGCCTGCATCGAGGCGACGTCGCTGCCGGCCTCGGGCTCGGTGAGCGCGAAGCCGCCGACGACGCGGCCGCTGGTGAGGTCGTCGACGCGGGCCCGGAGGCGGTCCCCTCCGGCCATGACGAGCGGCTGCGCGGCGAGGCCCTGCACGGCGAAGATCGCGTCGGCCACGGGCGAGCGGTACGCGATTGCCTCGCGCGCGACGCACAGCGAGCGCACGCTCGGCGACGGGGCGAGCAGCGGGAAGACGGAGAGCGCGCGCAGCCTCTCGACCGCCTGGCGCGGATCGTCGCCCGCCCAGTCGGCGGCGGCGACGCGGGCGCGCAGATCGGCGGCGAGGCGCTCGTGGGAGGCGTCGAAGAAGGGGAGCATCGGAGCAGGCCTGGGGGGGGCTCTAGCGATCCGTGAAATCGCCCGGCGCCCCCGCGAAGCGGATCGGTCGCTTGGCGCTCCACGCGTCGTACGACTCGCGGAAGTCCGGGTGCTGCATGCAGAGGGCCTGCGCCTGCGCCTCGGCCTCGATGGCCTGCTCGAGCGTCATGCCCTGCTCGCTCTCGAGCATCTGCTTGGTCATGGCGTGCGCGAAGGCGGGGCCCGACGCCAGGCGGGCGGCGAGGGCCTGCGCGGCCGGCAGGCACTCGGCGGGGGCCACGACGCGGTTGACCAGGCCGATGCGCAGCGCCTCGTCGGCGGGCACGAGGTCGCCGGTGAAGAGCAGCTCGCTCGCGCGCCCCAGGCCCACGACGCGCGGCAGGAGGTAGCCGGCGCCCATGTCGGCGCCGCAGAGGCCCACCCTCGGGAAGATGAAGCCGAACCTGGACGCCTGGCTGGCGACGCGGACGTCGCAGGCGAGCGCGATGACGGCGCCGGCGCCGACGGCGGTGCCGTTGACCGCCGCGATGACGGGCTTGCGCACCCTGCGGATCGACGCGATGAGCGCGCCGGTGGTGCGCGTGAAGTCGAGCAGGCCCTGCACGTCGCGGGCGAACAGCTCGCCGATGATGTCCTCGACGTCCCCGCCCGAGCAGAACGCGCGCCCCTCGCCGGTGAGCACGAGCGCGCGGATCTCGGGGTGGCGCTCGGTCTCGTCGATGACCTCGCGCAGCTCGCGGTAGACGTCGAACGTGAGCGCGTTGAGGCGCTCGGGGCGCGAGAGCGTCAGCGTGCCGACGCCCGCGTCGAGCGCGAAGCGGAAGCCCTTGGGCTGGATCATGGTTCCTTCCTGGCGACGAGCGAGTCGCGCAGCTTGCCGAGCAGGCGGCGCAGGTCGCGCCGCTCGCCGGGGTCGAGCGGGCCGAGCAGCTCGGAGACGTGGGCCGCGTGGGCCGGGAGCAGCGACTGCACGAGCTCGCGGCCCCGCGGGGTGAGCCACACGCGCGAGAGGCGCCGGTCGGCCGGGTCGGCGCGGCGCTCGACGACGCCGTCGCGCTCGCCGCGATCGACCAGGCCTGTGAGGTTGCCCGCGGTGACGAGCATCCGCCGGCTCAGCGCCGCGAGCGTCTGCCCGTCCTCGCGCTCGAGGTTGGCGAGCAGATCGAACCGGGGCATCGTGCAGTCGCCGGCCAGGCGCCGCCGCAGATCGGCCAGCATGAGGTTGTGCGATTCGAGCAGGCGCACCCACAGGCTGACGCCGACCGACGCGACGCTCTCGACGTCGCGCGCGGGCGCGCGGGCCGTCGCTCGCATCAGGGGTCCTCGGGCGGCAGCACGGCGGTGCCCTCGATCTCCACGAGGGCGCCCGCCTCGAGCAGGCCCGCGACCTTCACGAGGCTCATCGCAGGCCAGTACGCGCCCATGCGGGCGCGCCAGCCCTCGCCGATCGCGCGCTGCGCGGCGCGGTACTTGTCGAGATCCGTCACGAAGACGAGCAGCTTGACGATGTGCTCCGTCGCGCCGCCGGCCGCGCGGACGACGTCGATGACGTTGTCGAGCGAGGCGAGGAACTGCGTCGCGAAGTCGGGGCTGACGATGCGCGCGTCCTTGTCGAAGGCGACCTGGCCGGCGACGTACAGCATCCGCCCCGGAGGGCAGACGACGCCGTTGGTGTAGCCGCGAGGCTTGGGGAAGTGCGCAGGGTTGATGAGCTGCTTCTTCATGGCCGTGAGGCGACCTTTACACCTATAGGACTCGCGTGACCAGCGGGACCGTGGGGGAGGCGAGCACGCGTCGCGTCTGGACGGCGATCATCGCCTCCTCGTTCGCGGGAATCACCCACGCGGAGACGCGGCTGCCCGCCCGGCTGATGGAGGGGCCGCCTCGAGCGTTGGCTTCCTCGTCGAGCTCCACTCCGAGCCAGCTGGCCTCCCGGCAGACGCGCGCGCGGATCGACGGGGCGTTCTCGCCGATGCCTCCCGTGAACACCAGGGCGTCGAACCCCTGCAGCGCCGCCGCGAGCGAGCCGAGCTCGCGAGTGACGCGGTAGACGAACAGCTCCACCGCTTCGCCCGCGGCGGCGTCGGCGCTGGCGAGCAGCTCCCGCATGTCGCTGGACTGGGCGGAGACGCCGAGCAGGCCCGACTGCTCGTAGAGGAGCCGCTCCAGCGCGCGCGCATCCATGCCGTGCCGGTCGAGCAGGTAGAGCAGCACCCCCGGGTCGATCGAGCCGCACCGGGTCCCCATCACGAGGCCGTCCAGCGCGGTGAAGCCCATCGTCGTGGCCACGCTCCGCCCTCCCCGGAGCGCGCACATGCTGGCGCCGTTGCCCAGGTGAGCCACGACCGTGCGCCCGGCCGCGGCCCGGGGATCGACGCCGGGGAGCGCGGAGGCGATGTACTCGTAGGACAGCCCGTGAAATCCGTAGCGGCGCACGCCCTCCTCGGCGTAGCGGCGGGGGAGGGCGAAGGCCTGAGCCACGGGCGGCTGCGTGCAGTGAAACGCCGTGTCGAAGCACGCGACCTGCCGCACCGCGGGGGCCCTCCGCGCGACGGCCCGGATCGCGGCCACGTTGTGCGGCTGGTGCAGCGGCGCCAGGGGCACGAGCGCCTCCAGCTCTGCCAGCGTCGTGGCGTCGACGAGAACCGGCGTCGAGAAGCGCGTGCCGCCGTGGACCACACGATGACCGACGCCCGCGATGGGGTGCTCGCCGAGCACCCCGTCTCGCCCCCAGTCGAACAGATGGTCGATCGCGCCCTCGTGCCCGAGCTGCGTGCCGGCCGGCCAGTCCCGCTCGCCGATGACGGCGCCGGCCGCGCGCGCGACGAAGTGCGGCCGGGTCGAGAGCTCCGCCGTCTGCCCCCTCAGCAGAAGCCGCGGGGGCTCTTCGTCGAGGAAGACGGAGAACTTCAGGCTCGACGAGCCGGCGTTGAGCACGAGTAGCGCGTCGGACATGTCCCTCCCCGCCTCGACCGTCCACCGCTGCGACGGCGCACCCCAGTCCGGCCAGACCCAGCCCGCAACGTCAGCCGGCGTTCTCCAGCAGGAGCGTGATGCCCTGCCCGCCGCCGATGCACATCGTCACCGCGCCGTACTTCGCCTTCTTGCGGCGGAGCGCGTGGGCGCACGAGACCGTGAGAATGGCGCCGGTCGCGCCGAGCGGGTGACCGATGGCGATGGCCCCGCCCTGCGGGTTCACCTTCTCGGGATCGATCCCCATCGCCTCGAAGTCGCGGATACACGCGAGCGCCTGCGGGGCGAACGCCTCGTTGAGCTCCACATGATCGAGCTGCGCGCCCTTGAGGCCGGCGCGCTCGAGGGCCTTCTTCGTCGCCGGGACGGGGCCCCAGCCCATGATGTGCGGATCGCACGCGGCCACGGCCATCCCGACGATCCTCGCGAGCGGCTTGACGCCGTGCTCCTTCGCGTCGCTCTCGCGCCCGAGCACCATCGCCGCCGCGCCGTCGACCACCGCGCTCGCGTTGCCCGCGGTGATCACTCCCCCCGGCTCGAACGCGGCCCGCAGGCGCGCCATCCCCTCGAGCGTCGGGTCGTCCATGATGTGCGTGTCGTGGGCGACCGTGAACGGCTCGTGGGCCGCGTCCTCGACGACGACGGGCTCCGTCTCGGTGCTCCACCAGCCATTGTCGCGCGCCTGCTTGGCGAGGCGGTGAGAGCGAAGGCCGAACGCGTCGCACTCCTCGCGCGTGATCGTGTACCTGCGCCCGAGCTCCTCGGCGGTGTTCGCCATCGCCATGTTCGCGGAGGGGTCGTAGAGGGACATGAGCAGCATGTCCTGCAGGTGGGCGCCCGGTGGCAGCGCCTTGACGTCGATCGGCCCGTACTTCTGCGTCGAGCCGCCCAGCGGCCTGCCGCGGTACTCGTACAGACAGAACGGGTACTGCATGCTCTCGGCGCCGCCTGCGACGTAGAACGGGCGCTCCTCGTCGTGGCGCAGCCCCGCGACGAGCATGTCGCTCGCCACCGCGATCGCCTCGGCGCCGCTGCCGCAGATGCGCGCGACGGTCAGCGCCGGCACGGTGTCCGGCAGTCCGCCGCGGACGCGCATCCCCTGCGCGCCGTAGATCGAGTCGCGGTGGCTGTGCTGCGCCATCCCCATGACCACGTGGCCGACGAGCTTCTTGTCGACCGGGGTGTGCGCGAGCGTGGCCTTGATCGCGAGGCCGCCAAGCTGCGTCGTCGAGAAGCGCGAGAAGAGGCCCGGCTTCTTGTTGTCGACGAGGATGTCCGCGCGAGGAAGACGCCGCGCGCCTTCGAGGATCACAATCGGGTCGTGCTGGTGCATGGGAGCTCTCCTGGAGTCGGGCTCGTGGCTGCGCGATCACTCGTGCAGGAAGGCGGCGGGGACGCGCGGACCGTTCTGCACGAAGTTCTTCATGCCGATGTCCATGTCGACGGTGCGACGGCAGCGCGCGAAGCCCTGCGCCTCGATCTTCAGCCCCTCGGCGAGCGGCAGCGCGAGCCCCCGGCGCAGGACGTCGACGAGGATCGCGTCGACGGCGAGCGATCGGTGACCGAGGTCGAGGGCCGGCAGCGACCGCGGCACGGTCATCGGCTTCGGGTCCACCGGCGCGAGCTTGACCTTCCCCTCGAAGTGGGCGCGCAGCAGCGACTTCGCGGCCGCGATGGGATCGGCCGCCGGGTCGCCGTGGGCCCAGCCGAGCTTGCACGCAGCCGCGGCGTCGAGCGTCTTGCCGGCGCGCAGCAGCGGCAGGGCGCGCTCCAGCCCGATGAGCCGCGGGAGGCGCTGGGTGCCGCCGTACCCCGGGATGATGCCGAGGTCGACCTCGGGCTGGCCGAGGGTGAGGTTCATGCCGACCACGCGCGCGTGGCACGCCATCGCGGTCTCGGCGCCGCCGCCGAGCACCGGACCGTCGCACGCCATCACCACCGGCTTCGGGCACGCCGCGAGGGCCTGCAGCAGGGCGTGCCCGCGCGCGCTCATGACCTCGCACGCCTCGGGCGTCTTGAGCGCCGCGAGCTCGTTGATGTCCGCTCCCGCGAAGGCGCCGTCGGTGGAGGTGAGGACGATGCCCTTGACCCGGGCGTCGGCCCCGAGGGCCAGCACCGCGTCGTGCACCTCCTGGAGCGCGCGCGCGCAGAGCGCGTTCCTGACCTCGGGGCGGAAGACCCGCACCACGGCGAGGTCACCGTCGCGCTCGACGCGGATGTCGCGGACGAGGTTCGGCGCTTTCTTCGCGGCGATCGACGGCGGGACGGGGAACTTCGGGTTCTTCGCCGCGAAGGCGGCGCAGAGCTCGTGCACCCGCTCCACCCCGAGCTGCTCCGCGAGCTCGAGGGTGCCCTTGTCGAAGCCGAGGGACATGCGGAGTAGCCAGTCGAGGTCCGACGGCTCGCACGTTCTGTCGTCCATCACGGCGAGCGCGCGCCCGAGGAGCACGGCGAGGATGCGGTCGACGATCTGCGTGCGGACGGGCTCGGGGCACGAGGCGTCCGCCGGCTTCTTCGGATCGTGCCACGGGGTGTCGCCCTGCCTGGCGAGGATCGCCGGCGGCGCGAACCAGGGCGTGCCGTTCTTGCCCCCCTGCATCAGCTCCTGGCAGTGCACGACGAGCTTGTTGCCGCGCGTCAGGTCCATGACGTTGAACGGCCCGCCACCGCCCACGGCGTCGTTGACCGCCTTGTCGACCTGCGCGGGCGTCGCGAGCCCCTCCTCGACGATGCGGGCCGCCTCGCTGATGTAGTTGCAGAAGACGTCGTCCGCGGCGAAGCACTCGACGTCGGCCGTCAGGATGGGCACCTTACCGAGCTTGCGCATCGTCTGGATCATGCGCTGGCCGAGGGCCGCGTCGCCCGAGAGGACGATCTCGATCGGCAGCGTGCGCCACGCCGGGAAGAAGGGGTGGTTGACGAAGCAGCGCCCCGGGACCTTCGCCTCGCTCGCGATCTGCGCGCGGGGGATGCCGGAGGTCGCGAAGCCGATGAGGCAGTCGGGGCGCACGATCGCCTCGAGGTCGCGCAGGATGGCCCGCTTGATCGGCAGATGCTCGGTCGCCGCCTCGAGGACGTACTCGCAGCCCGCGAGGTCGCTCATCTCGAGCGTGGGGACGAGCGCCGCGTCGACCGCCTGCGCCACCTTCGGGTGGAGCTTGCCGCGAGCCAGCGCCTTGGACACGTAGCCCTTGATGCGCGCCACGCCGGCGTCGAGCGCCTCTTGCTTGATGTCCACCAGGTAGACCCGGCTCCCGGGCTCCGCCGCGAGCGCGGTCACGAAGCCGTAGGCCAGGTCCGGTCCGATCGACCCCGAGCCGATGACGCCGACGATCATGGTGAGCTCCTTCTCCGAGCGGAAGACACCGGGGGGCTGGCCCCGGGCTGGTGCGCGGCGGACGCTAGTGGCCACCGGGCGGACGCGCAATCTGGTTTGGTCTGCCCTCCGGCAGGGATCACGACCGCCCGCAAACCCGTTGACGTACCCGGAATAAATCCCCGCACGAGAACGGAATTTTTCCGTCTTCGCCGGAGCCGCGCTCGCTCGGGCGGGAGATTCATGGCTGAGGCGGGCCGGCACGGGCGTTGAATAGGACACCGCGCGGAGGCCGCCCTCACGGCTAGTCGGGACATTCCCACGGCTCGTCAGCGCGACGGGGCATGGTAGACCGCGATGTGCCACCCTCGGAGAACCAGGTTCCACCATGAGACGCTCGGCCTCGATTCGCGCGGCGCTCGGCAAGCTCGGCGTCCTGCTTCCGGGCCTCGGCGCGGTGGCCACGACCGCCATGGCGGGCGTCTTCCTCGCGCGCCGCGGCGTCGCGCGCCCGACGGGCTCGCTCACGCAGGTCGGCACGCTGCGCGTCGGCGGGCAGGCTCGCCCGCTGGGGGAGGTCGTGCCGCTCGCGTCGCTGGACGACCTCGAGTTCGGGGGCTGGGACATCTTCCCCGACGACGCGCTGGCCTCCGCGACGCACGCCGGCGTGCTGTCGACCGAGCACCTCGACGCCGTGGGCGCCGAGCTGCGGAGCGTGCGCCCCATGCGAGCGGCGTTCTACCCCGAGTACGTGCGTCGCCTGCAGGGGCCTCACGTCAAGTCGACCTCGACGAAGGCCGAGATGGTCGAGCAGCTCCGCGACGACATCCGCGCGTTCCGCAGGAGCCGCGGGTGCGTCCGGCTCGTCGCCGTCTGGTGCGGCTCGACCGAGACGTACCTCACTCCGGGCGCGGTCCACCAGAGCGTGCGGACCTTCGAGGAAGGGCTCGCCCGGAACGCGCCCGAGATCTCCGCGTCCCAGCTCTACGCGTGGGCCTGTCTGCAGGAGGGCGTCCCGTTCGCCAACGGCGCCCCCAACCTCACGGTGGATTTCCCCGCCGCGTGGGAGCTCGCGCGCCTGCGCGGGGTGCCGATCGCCGGCAAGGACCTGAAGACGGGGCAGACGCTCCTCAAGACGATCCTCGGGCCGGGCCTCAAGGCGCGCTCGCTGGGGCTGACGGGCTGGGTGTCGGCCAACCTGCTCGGCAACCGCGACGGCGAGGTGCTGTCCGATCCGGACGCTTTCCGCGCGAAGGAGGCCACCAAGCTCGGGGTCCTCGAGGGCATCTTCGGGGCCGACGGCGAGGCCGCCGACTTCGAGCACCACGTGGCCATCGACTACTACCGGCCCCGCGGCGACGCGAAGGAAGCGTGGGACAGCGTCGACCTCTACGGCTGGCTCGGGTACCCGATGCAGCTGAAGATGAACTTCCTGTGCAGGGACTCCATCCTCGCCGCCCCGCTGGTCCTGGATCTCGCGCTGCTCCTCGACCTGGCGCAGCGCGCGGATCTCTCCGGCGTGCAGGAGTGGCTGGGCTTCTACTTCAAGAGCCCGATGACGGGCGCGGGCGAGCGTCCGGAGCACGACCTCTTCGTCCAGCGGCGCAGGCTCGAGGCGACGCTGCGCGGGCTCGCCGCGGGCGAGCCGGTCGAGCGCCATGCCTGATCTGGACGTCGACCTCGTGGGCTCGCTTGCGGTGACGGGGGTCGTCGCCGTCGGCGCCGTCACGGCGAGACGCGAGCGGAGCGCCTCGGGACGAGATCTCCTGGCCGGCGCGCTTCGTCCTGTCGTCCGGGCCTTCGTCGGCGCCGGCATCTCGGCCAACGCGATCACGGGGGCCTCGCTCGTCGCCGGCGCGGTCGCGGGCGTCGCCCTCGCGCTCGGCGACTTCGGCGTCGGCGCGGTGGCCGTGCTCGCGGCGTCGCTGGGCGACGCGCTCGACGGTCTCGTCGCCCGCGCGACGCGCACGGCGTCCGCCGGAGGCGCCCTCTTCGATTCATCG